>NZ_JBBWUA010000001.1:0-487566 GCF_038181555.1 Desulfitobacterium sp. THU1
CCTGTTCCTATTAATGTAACAGAAGTAACGTTGAAATATTCTCTATGATCGGTTAAATCCCTTTTTGTTCTAAGCGTGTGTATTGTATTCATGAAGATGAAGGATTATCCTACAAATACGTAGAATAAATCGGGTATAATAATTACTATGAAGTCTAGTTGAGTATCCACTGAGTGAATACGAGATAGCAGGATAGGAAGGGAGAATATCCAGCAATGGAAAACGCCTTAGTCAAGTCGATTTATCGCGATCCACGCCCTTACCTCAATGAAGAGATTCAGATTTCGGGATGGGTGCGGACACTCAGAGTATCTAAAACCTTTGGTTTTATCGAGATCAACGATGGTTCTTTTTTTAAGAATATCCAAGTGGTCTTTGATGAAGCCTTAAGTAACTTTGAGGAAATAGCTAAAGTTACCACGGGTAGTTCCCTAATCATTACAGGACAACTTGTAGAATCCCCCGGAGCCAAGCAACCCTTCGAACTTAAGGCCCAAGCCATAGAGCTTGAAGGAGCATGCGCTGGGGATTACCCCTTACAGAAAAAACGCCACTCCTTTGAATATTTGCGCACAATCGCTCATTTGCGGCCGCGGACGAATACCTTTTCTGCCGTATTCCGGGTTCGTTCTTTGGTTGCCTATGCAATCCATAAGTTTTTCCAAGAGAAAGGCTTCGTCTATGTTAATACACCTATCATCACCGGTAGTGATGCTGAAGGAGCCGGAGAAATGTTCCGAGTCACCACCCTTGACCTAAAGGCTTTGCCGCGAACAGAGGAAGGTCAACTGGATTTTAGCAAGGACTTCTTTGGCAAAGAAACCAACCTAACCGTGAGTGGTCAGCTGAATGCAGAATCCTATAGTATGGCTTTCCGTAATGTCTATACCTTCGGACCCACCTTCCGCGCGGAAAACTCTAATACGGCTCGCCACGCTGCTGAGTTCTGGATGATTGAACCGGAGATTGCTTTTGCTGATTTAGAAGACGATATGGAACTTGCGGAAGAAATGATGAAGTATTTAGTCACCTATGTCTTGGAGAATGCACCGGAAGAGATGGCTTTCTTCAATGAATTTGTAGATAAATCGCTCTTGAGTCGTTTGGAGAACATTGTGAATTCCGATTTCGGACGTGTGACCTACACAGAGGCGATCGAAATCCTGAAAAAAGAGCAGGATCGTTTTGAATATCCTGTCGAGTGGGGAGCCGATTTGCAAACAGAGCACGAAAGATTCCTCACCGAGCATGTTTACAAGAAGCCAGTCTTTGTCATCGATTATCCTAAAGATATCAAAGCCTTCTACATGCGCCTCAATGATGATCAAAAGACCGTAGCGGCTATGGACCTGCTCGTTCCCGGCGTTGGTGAAATTATCGGAGGCAGTCAGCGTGAAGAACGGTTAGAGGCTTTAGAAAAGAGAATGGTAGAGCTGGGTCTTCACCAAGAAGACTATAGCTGGTACTTGGATCTGCGTAAATATGGAGGCACTCGTCATGCCGGTTATGGTTTAGGTTTTGAACGAGTGATTATGTATCTAACGGGAGTTGCCAATATTCGCGATGTCATTGCCTTCCCGAGAACAGTGCATAATGCTGATTTTTAATGAGGAGGAATGAATGTAATGGAAGTAGCTAAGAATGCAGGTGCCTATAATATGGCAGATGAGTCAGGCGTGCTTGCCAAAGCTAGTCTTGTCATTGACATGGACAAATGTGCCGCCAACTATAAGGTGAGGCTTAATATGGGCGGGGATATTATTAAGCGGTTAATGTCAGCTGACAATACAAGAAAATTGCTGGAATGGGCCTCTGATATGGACAATGAAAGAACCTACATAGTGCTAACAAGTGCACTACATGGTAATTTCCAAATGATTAAGCACAGTGCAATTCTCGATATTCTAATCACCGCGGAAGAAGACGTAGTTTAGAGAAAATAAGGAGGTAAGAATTTGAAACTCTTAGTAACCACCGATGCTAAAAAATACATCCTTGACAATGGAAAGAATGCTATTGCCAAAAATGAGGGGTGGCCCAGTGTCAAGCTCGGCGTACCGAGCGAAGATGAGTTAAAGGACTATCAGGCCATTGACTTAGGAGAAGATATCAAGCTTTATACCCATATTAGTATATTGAGCTTGGATGATAATCATAATTTTCGAATTGACTACGGTTTTAAACTAGGCGGTAAGGGTCTAAAGATTAAAAGTCGTTGGATTAAAGCCTAATTCCAGAACCAACTGATGGCGCTTTATGGAGTAAATCATAGGGCGCCTTCCATTTTATTTTCATAAAGTATATTGCCTTACATACTTTCCTTCAGCAATGGAATATATGCTATTTCTCATGTATACAATGTTTTTGACTGGAAGAGGCAGGATAATTGCCTCTGATATAGAACACTTAGTGATTCACTTAGTATGTTCAATAGTTCCCAATCATAGCTGCAATGATAATTTTCGATAGATTAGGAATAATACTGTCGTAAATAAAAGGAGGATGACCCCATGCCAAATCAAGAAATGCTTCTCATACCCGGACCGACACCGGTTGTGGATGAAATATATGAAGCATTAGCCCAAGAGACCTATGCCCACACTGATCCACGGTTAGTTAAACGATTCAAGAACAGCTTGGAGATGACCAAACGCCTTTTTAATACAAAGGGTGAGGTCTTTATTGTGGCAGGTTCCGGTACCTTATCCATGGAGATGGCGATTGTTAATACGGTGGCACCGGGTGAAAAACTGCTGGTGATTAGTCATGGTTTCTTTGGAGATCGCTTTATCCCCATCGCTCAAGCCCATGGCATCCAGGTAGACGTATTACAACCAGAATGGGGACAACACATTGAGATATCTGCCATCGAGGAAAAGCTTGCTCAGGGTGGCTATAAAGCTGTTACGGTGACTCATGTGGATACCTCTACCGGAGTTATCTCAAACCTGGAAAAGCTGGTTCCTGCAGTAAAGAAACACGGCGTACTCTTTATCTTGGATGGGGTATGCGCCTCAGCTGCCGTTGAAGAGGATATGGGTAAGGAATATGGACACCCTGATTACACCATCGACGTGGTCCTGACAGGATCCCAAAAAGCTATTGGCGTGCCGCCGGGGTTGGCGATTGTCGCCTTTGGACCTAAGGCCTTAAAAGCCAGAGAAGCCATGGACAAGGTGGCTGCTTACTACATGGATATCCTTCGGTGGTTGCCGACGATGCAGGATCCGGGAAAATATTACGCCACCCACCCTGTCAACATGATTTATGCCTTAGAAAAAGGGATGGAAATCGTGATGGCTGAAGGACTGGAAGCTCGTTACAAGCGCCATGCTGCCTTAGGAAGAGCGGTCCGAGCAGGGCTTGCCGAGTATGGCATGAAGGCCCTGGCTGCAGAAGAAATCGCTGCACCGACCTTAAGCTGTATCCTTTATCCTGAAGGGGTCAATGACGCAGAATTCCGTGCCAAACTAGCAGCAAAAGGGATGGTCATTGCCGGCTCCCTAGCAGCTCTGGCCGGAAAGGCTTTCCGGATTGGGCATATGGGCAATGTGACCGAAGAAATGTTTGTGAAGGCCATAGAGCTGGTAGGTGAAACACTTACGGAAATGGGCTTCAAAGCTGATACAGCAAAAGCAGTTGAGACCTTTAAAAGGGTCTACAGATCGGGTTTGGCTGAGTAAAAGTGTGAACTGGGGACAGGTCCCACTTCGCATTCGTCCGTATCAAGTGATTCTTTAAAATATAAAGCAAGAGGCGATTGATTATCCGAGAATGATCATGTCGCCTCTTTTTGTTATCTTGATATGCAATTTAATATTTATATTTTTGTTATCTGGGAAAACCCGCATTTTCTGGATAAAAACCCATTTTCTCAGACACACTAAGAAGGAAAATCTAGGTGTGAGGTGAGCGTGATGATCGCAAAAAAGAGAGTTTGGGTAGGGATATTCACCCTAAGCATTGCCTTAATCCTTGCCGGGGTAGCCTATGGGGCACTGGGTGATCGCACCTTAAGTCAAGGGTCAAGGGGTCCTGAAGTGACTGAGCTTCAGAAGCGCTTGGCTTCCTTAGGGTATGTGGTCGGTAAGGTCGATGGTATCTACGGAACCAAGACTAAGGCCGCCATTACTCGTTTCCAAAGGGAACGGGGTTTAAAGGTGGATGGTATGGCCGGTACCCAGACGATTAAGGAGCTCAAATTAATGACCGGAAATAGTACCAATGCCTCCGGAAAATCCGTTGGACCGAAAAACGTGGATATCAACCTATTGGCCCGTTGTGTCAGTGCTGAGGCCAGGGGAGAGCCCTATGTAGGGCAGGTAGCGGTAGCTGCTGTTCTGCTCAATCGCTTGGAGGACCCAGCCTTCCCAAATACGATTGCGGATATCATTTATCAGCCCCTGGCATTTTCTAGTGTTGCCGATGGTCAGATTAACATGGCACCTACCTCTTCAGCTGTGAAGGCAGCCCAAGAAGCGGTATCCGGTGTGGATCCCACGGGGGGGGCCATTTACTTCTTTAATCCGGCGAAGACCAAGAATAAATTTATTTGGTCGAGACCGCAAATAATGCAAATCGGAAATCATATGTTCACTCGTTAGGAGGGGATTCCATGAGAAATCTCTGGATTGGTATTCTAGGAACCGCTTTCGTCCTCTCCCTGGCTTGGGGGTTTACTGAGTATCGACAAGCGGACCAATATGAGAAAGTCAGTGTTAATCAATATCAGCGTTCCCTAAGAGATTTGGCCAGTAACCTAGATCAATTGGAAACGGATTTGGCCAAAGGTCGTGTAGCAGCTACCTCAAGTCAAAAGGTCCTTTATCTGGGCCAAGCAGGTACGATTAGCGAATCTGCAGTTAAAGATTTAGCGCAGCTCCCTGCTGAGGAAAATGGACTAAGCTATATCAGTGAGTTTTTAAATCGCACAGGAGATTTTACAAGGAGTCTCGCATATCAAATCTCTGTCGGACATACACCGACGGCTGAAGAAGACAAGACCCTCACCGATGTCCATGAGCGTCTTTTGACAGTCAATCAAAACGTTCAGGATTTAGTTCAACGTGTGGATACGGAGGGTTTGGCTTGGGTGGATAATCCATCCATCTGGACTCGGGTGGCTGGGTTCTGGCAGACAGAAACTGCGGAAGCCGCCGCGGCAGCAGCTGATGGACCCGCAAGTTCGGTACGCTCCGGACTTGATCAGCTCAATGCCAGTTTGCAAAAGCTCCCGCCATTTTCCTATGTGGGAGAATATGAATCCCGTTCCGTAAGGGAACCCTTAGCCTTACCCAAGCAAGAGGTCGATAAGGATGTCGCCTTAAAAGCGGCTAAAAGTTTTCTAAGTAAAATGGGTTACCCCACCACCGAACTAGAGTTCAGCGGCGTCAGTCAAGGAGCCTTAGGAGTGTACATTTTTAAGCAGGGCAATCTCTTTATGACTGTCAGCAAACGAGGGGGAAAGGTGATTAACTATCGGGATCAACGGGAGTTTAGTGAGAGAACCCTGAGCCCTGACCAAGCCAAGGAGAAAGTAGCCCAGACCCTGAAAGCCTTGGAGTGGGATCTCGTTTTGACTTCGACCGAGGACTACGGAGGCTATCTGCAGCTCGAATATGTACAAGATGAGAACGGTGTTCGCTATTACCCCGATAAATTGCGCATTACGGTAGCTTTAGATAATGGCCAGATCATTGGCTATGATTCTACCCCCTATTACGCCTATCATCAAAAACGCAACTTTACGAAGAAGCTGACCCTCGAGCAAGCTAAAACCAAACTGAGAAAGGGCTTTCAAATCAAGGAGAACCGGATGGCGGTTATTCCTGTCATGGGAAATCGTGAGGTCATGGCCTATGAGTTCCGAGGTAAGTATCAGGATGAGGAATATTTAGTATATATCAACGCCGGTAGCGGTATTGAAGAAAGGATTCAACGGATTATCAAGACACCGAAGGGTGAGTATCTGCAGTGATAAAGCATTTATGACGACAACACTTCGTTGAAGTCATGCCAAAATAGGGTATACTAGAAGACAAGGTGATAATGCTTAGACATTATCACCTTGTTGATTTACCGGAAGTTTTAAGCACACAGAGAATAGAGATTAATATATAATAGTGCTTATCAGAATGAGCTCATACTGTCGAAGTACTTAGTATCCCGAACTGCTTAGCATCTTATAGTAAATAAGGATTGGCTGAGAAAGGAGATCCCCGTGGCTGATAAAGTAATAATTCAGGTTACCAGTAACCAACAATATCCTGAAGGTCAGAATGATCGCATGGAGTTTACCACTGAAGGCACTTCACATCATCGCGCCGGAGCCTTTTACATCATTTACCGTGATACAGAAATAACTGGGATGGACGGAGTGACAACCTCTCTTAAGATCGAGTCTAACCGAGTGACTCTGAATCGAATGGGGGCAATCGATCACAAGCAGGTTTTTGAACGAGGGGTACGCCATGGTTCATCTTACGTTACACCACAGGGTTCTTTGTTTTTTGAGATTGAGACGAAGGCAATGGAGATTCACTTGACAGAGCTGGAAGGAAAGATTACTCTAGAATATGATCTTTTTTCTGGCGATCAGTTAGTCAGTCACAATAGATTGCGAATTAATATAAAGGAGGACGCTCCTCAATGAGTTTGTACATTACTATTAAAGACACCATCTATGCTAACTTAGCAAAGGCTGCGGAGACAGCGCAAAAAAATGGGGAACTCAGCTTTGAAAGCTTGCCTAGCTATGTATTGGAAGTACCCCGCGAAAAGCAACATGGAGACTGGGCCACGAATCTAGCTATGGTTTTGACCAAGCAGGCCCGGAAGGCCCCCCGCGACATTGCGACAATCCTGATTGAGAATCTGGATACAGAAGGAACCTATATAACTTCTTGTGAAATAGCCGGTCCGGGGTTCATTAATTTTCGTTTAGATCCAAGTTGGTTGACAGGTGTCATTCCGGAGGTCCTTAACCAGGGTGTAGACTATGGAAGGGTCAACATAGGACAAGGGAAGAAGGTTCAGGTGGAATTTGTCAGTGCTAATCCCACAGGACTGCTTCATATGGGCAATGCCCGGGGGGCGGCCTTAGGGGATAGCTTAGCTTCTCTGCTAGATATGGCGGGTTATGAAGTCAGCCGGGAATTCTATATTAACGATGCGGGTAACCAAATTCATAACTTTGCCCTATCTCTAGAAGCCCGTTATCTCCAACTTCTTGGTCAGGATGTGCCCTTCCCTGAAGGGGGCTATCATGGGGAAGACTTAATTGATACAGTCAAAGGACTAATTGCCAAGGTCGGCGATAAATATGGCAATGTGGAAGAGGATCTCCGTCGGGAATTCTTGGTTCGCTATGCTTTGGAAGAGAAGCTCACCAACATCCGAGAGACCCTCAATGATATGGGGGTTCATTATGATGTCTGGTTTAGTGAGCAATCCCTTCATGATTCTGGTTTTGTCAAAGATACGATGGAGAAGCTGGAGCAAAAAGGCTATATCTATGAAAAGGAAGGTGCTCAATGGCTGAAATCCACCTTGTTCGGAGATGAGAAGGATGAGGTTGTAGTTCGCAGCAATGGGACACCTACATATTTTGCCGCTGACATTGCTTACCACCGCAATAAATATGAGCGGGGATTTGATCGGGTCATCAATATTTGGGGTGCTGATCATCATGGCCATGTCGCGCGGATGAAAGGAGCTATGTCTGCTTTAGGGTATGATCCGGAAAATCTCCAGATTATCCTTATGCAACTGGTTCGTTTGATTCAAGGTGGCGAAGTCGTGCGCATGTCTAAACGTTCCGGACAATACATCACCTTAAGAGAGTTGATGGATGAAGTAGGGAAGGACGCCGCTCGATTCTTCTTTATCATGCGGGATCCTGATTCTACTGTAGAATTTGACTTGGATTTAGCAAAAGCAGAGTCCTCCGATAATCCAGTGTATTATGTCCAATACGCCCATGCTCGGCTTTGCAGCATTCTGCGCCAAGCCGCTGAGCTTGGCTACACCACCGAAGGAATACCCCAAGCAGACAACCTTAAGGGTCTCGACAGCACAGAAGAGCGAGAGCTCTTAAAGAAGATTGCCGAACTCCCCAATGAAATAGAAGTGGCGGCCCGTTTGACTGAGCCCCATCGTCTGGCACGCTATGTTTTAGACCTTGCTGCACTTTTTCACTCCTTTTATAACAGTCAAAGAGTTTTGGTGGAAGAGGAAGGTATTAGAGAAGCCCGTTTGGGCCTGGTACATTCAACAAAGTACGTTTTAGCCAATGTCTTGGGCATTCTCGGGGTAACTGCACCAGAAAGAATGTAATATAAATGAAGCTTAGCAGGAAATAATTAGGGGCGGGTCGAATATACTGTCTAACTATTCAGAGATTGAAGAAGGGCGGTGTTATATTGACCCATTCCCTACCACAGAGACTCAAACCATCAGATGAAGATATAGCGGTTAGGATTCTTGCAGAACAAGGTCGTCCCATGTATTATCAAGACTTTATTGTCGAGGTATTAAGCCAACAAGAGAGACCTCAACATCCAGCGGCAATCTCGAGGGTATTAACGCAGATCAATTTGGATGCCCGATTTACCTATGTTGGTAATGGAGAATGGGGCCTAAAAGTATGGTCCCCCGGTAAGAGCCCACGTAAGGTTCCGACCATTACTTTACTCAACAAAAGAACGGTCGAAGATGATGTAAATGATGAGGTCGAGTTAGATTTAGATAAGGAATTGCTTTTCGACGATGGTGAAGAAGATGTCGAAGAAATAGTGGATTCAGAGGCGGAAGAAGATTCTTATCAAAAAGATGATTCATGGCGATGAACAATAATCGAGGAAAATTGCAATAAACTGCGGAAAAACCTATTGAATCGCCTTGACAGCCCTTTGAAATCTGGCTAGAATAAGTATAAATGGTAAAAATAAAGCTAGTGCGTCTTGCGGACTAGCTTTTTTTATGTGTATGCGTTCGGCTTTTTCAATGATAATTCATCATTTTACTGCTGTGCGGAAATCTTCATGGATATTTGAAAAGAGAATTTGGTCGAAGAAAGGATGGGGGAAAATGACAAAGTTTATTTTTGTCACAGGTGGTGTTGTATCTTCCTTGGGGAAGGGAATCACGGCGTCCGCTTTGGGATGTTTGCTCAAAAATCGAGGCTTAAGTATAGCTATACAAAAATTTGATCCTTATATTAACATTGACCCAGGAACCATGAGCCCTTACCAACATGGGGAAGTATTTGTAACGGATGACGGAGCAGAAACAGACTTGGACTTGGGGCACTATGAGCGCTTTATTGATGTACCTGTGTCTAAAAATAGCAATGTAACGACAGGAAAAATCTATTGGTCTGTTTTAAATAAGGAAAGACGCGGAGATTACTTAGGTGGAACGGTACAAGTCATTCCTCATATTACCAATGAAATTAAGGAGCGGATTTACCGCGTAGCTCGGGAAAACCATCCGGATATTGTTATTACAGAAATCGGAGGAACAGTGGGAGATATTGAATCCCTACCTTTCCTTGAAGCCATTCGCCAAATACGTAGCGATATCGGCAAAGAAAATGTCCTCTACCTCCATGTTACTCTGATTCCCTATCTCAAAGCCTCGGGGGAGCTGAAGACAAAGCCTACCCAACACTCAGTTAAGGAACTGCGGGGAATTGGGATTCAACCCAATATTTTAGTTTGTCGCACAGAACATGAAATATCGAATGATATGAAGGAAAAACTGGCCTTGTTCTGCGATATTGACAAAGAAGCGATTATTCAGATGGTGGATGCCAAGAGTATTTATGAAGTACCCCTGAATATTCTTGAAGAAGGAATGGACGATATTGTCCTGAAGATTTTGGGACTTGAAGCAAAGCCTGCTGATATGACAGAATGGAAGGCCATGGTCGATCGCATTAATAATCCCCAAAGTGAAACCGAGATTGCAATTGTCGGAAAATATGTGGAGCTTCCTGATGCTTATCTTAGTGTAGCCGAAGCTCTGCGTCATGCTGGAATTGAACATCGCACGAAGGTAAAAATTCGCTGGGTTAACTCCGAAGGGATTGAAGAATCCTCTGCGGAGGAACACCTAAAGGGAGTGTCAGGCATTCTCGTTCCCGGCGGCTTTGGTAACCGCGGAATCGAAGGAAAGATCGAGGCTATTCGCTATGCCCGGGAAAACAAAGTGCCTTTCTTAGGGATTTGTTTAGGTATGCAAACGGCTGTAATTGAATTCGCGCGCAATGTTTGTGGTATGAAAAACGCTAATAGCTCTGAATTTGATGTGGATACGCCATACCCTATTATTGATCTTCTCCCTGAACAAAAAGAAATAGAAGATAAAGGCGGCACCATGCGTCTGGGGATTTCGCCTGTGAAGCTTATCGAGAATACTAAGGTTAGCTCTGTTTATCAGGATGAAGTGATCTACGAACGCCATCGCCATCGCTACGAAGTGAATAACGAATACCGTGCTGAATTGGAGAAGGCGGGCTTAGTGTTCTCGGGAACCTCTCCAGATGGACGCTTAGTTGAAATTACCGAATATCCTGACCATCCTTGGTTTGTAGCTTCTCAATTCCATCCGGAATTCAAATCTCGTCCCAACCGTTCTCATCCGCTCTTTAGAGAGTTTGTCAAAGCTACATTGACGAAATAAGAATCTATTATTCCATGGCTTTATGAGCCATGGAATAATTTTAGGTGAGCCTAAGCAAAAATAAGAAAGTTTGCGTTTGTCTTATTATGGCAAAAATTAACATAGAGATTAGAATAATAACGGGAGGCTGTTGGGATGCCTTATACAGCAAGAATAATTGGCGACGCAGAAAAACAGCGTTTTGATGAATTTATGGCTCGCCACCCCAAAGGCCATGTGCTGCAAACCTGGGGTTGGGGAGAGCTAAAAAGTAAAACCGGTTGGCAGCCTTGGCGGGTGGTTCTTGAGCGCGAAGGGGAAATTGTCGCGGGAATCTCTATCTTGGAACGGAAGATCCCGGTAATTGGCACCCCGATTTTCTACGCTTCACGAGGACCTGTTCTGGATTGGCAGGATGAGTCGTTGTTCGATGCCCTCCTCCTAGAGGTCAGGAAATTAGCCAGAAAGAGGGGAGCAATTTTCCTTAAGGTCGATCCGGATGTTCCATCCTCCGCACAGGATCTTGAAAATTATTTAAAATCCCGTGGCTTTCGCTCGGCAGAAACAGGAAAGGGCTTTGAAGGTGTCCAGCCTAAATACGTCTTTCGACTCGATATTAGCCCCACTGAAGAAACTCTCCTAGCCCAAATGCATCAAAAGACCCGCTATAATGTCAAGCTAGCAACGAAAAAGGGAGTGTCCATCCGGGTCGGCACCAAAGCTGATTTGCCGGAATTTTATCGCGTCCTTAAAGAAACCACCGAGCGAGATAAATTCTTAGTTCGTTCGTACTCCTACTTTGAAGATATGTATGGAGAGCTCAACCCGGCAGGAATGGCCGAGGTATTTATTGCCGAATATGAAGGTCAGGTCATCGCCGGCACCCTAGCCTTAATTATCGGCGAGAAGGCCTGGTATCTCTACGGTGCCTCCTCTAACGCTCATCGCAACGTCATGCCCAACTATCTGATCCAATGGGAAATGATCCGCTGGGCCAAATCCAGAGGCTGCACCCTCTATGATTTCCGCGGTGTTCCCGGACATCTCACTGAAGATAATCCTCTCTACGGCCTATACCGTTTTAAGAAAGGCTTCAATGGCGAGTATACCGAGTTCATCGGCGAATGGGATCTGGTCTACCGCCCTGTGATCTATTCGCTCTGGAATACGCTTGAGCCTATTTACTCTGATGTGGTTAAGGGGATTATTGGGAAGCTGAGACGGAGAAATCGGGGGTAAAGTTGTTTGCTAAGGCTTTCCCCGGTAGGCTTTTCGGAAAGTCGGGTCATGCAGCTTCACGCACAACACTCACTCAGTAGCTCCGGGGCTGACAAACGCGCTTTCGTCGCAACTCCGCCAAACCTCTGGGCAATACCTGATGTAAACCGGTGGCTCCGTTATGCAACGAAAGCGTCGTTTGCCTGACCACCCCTCCACTAAAATCGTTCGCTAATGTGCGTGAAGCTGCGCTTACGGGTCTTTTTAGGGTAGCTCCGTGTGCTCTTCTTTAACTGAGCTAAAAGAAGCTCTAGTTTACGCAAAAGAAAAAACCATAAATTCTTCGTGAAAGTTTTGGTTCCAAATAAGATAACCCAAGGATTTTGATATACGGAAGAGAGCGACTTCAAAGCGAGCAGCTACCCGTTCTTCGCGAAAAGCTTGCAGCGGAGTCGGGTTGGAAACAGGACGTTTCCAACCAGCTAGAGAGCCAAGGAAGGCGATTTAGCTGGGCACCCGACGGAGCGGAGAGCTTGAGCGATTAGAATGGGTGCGCGCAGCTTTCTGAGCGAACGTGTATAGCAAAATCCTGGAGAACAATCCCCTCAAGAATTCCTAGAGAAAAAGGTGGCGATCTCAATGAGTAACGCTTGGATCGATATTAACCTAGACGCCATAGCCAATAACTACCGGGAAATAACCCAACGCCTTAGCCAAGGTGCCCGAGTCATGGCCGTGGTGAAGGCTGATGCCTATGGCTTAGGAGCAGTTCCCATCGCTCAGACACTGCAGAAATTAGGCTGCGAGGCTTTTGCGGTGACGACTGTCGAGGAAGGCCTGATTTTGCGTCAGCACGAGATTCAAGGCATTATTTTGGTGCTAGGACCTGTATCTTCTGAGCAGATGAAGGAGGCTCTCGAAGCTGACCTCCAGCTGACTCTCGGGGATTTTAATATGCTTACTCAATGTGCAACCGTGGCAGCTCAGTTGGGGAAGGAAGCCCAGGTTCACATCAAATTAGAAACGGGTATGGGCAGGACCGGTTTTTTAGAGAAGGATTGGGAGGATCTTGCTGAATCCATAAAGGCAACCGACTATATTAATCCGGTCGGCATTTATACCCATCTGGCGCGGGCCGCACAGCGTGATCGGTCCTATACTCAGCAGCAGCATGCCGCCTTTCAGCGCGGGGTCAAGATTATGGAGCAGCATGGCTTTGTAGGCTTATGGAAGCATATCTGCAACAGTGCTGCTTTTTTGGATTACCCGGAGTGGCATTGTGATTTTATCAGGACGGGGACTCTTCTTGTGGGTCATTTTCCTGCGATCGCCTTTGCCGGTATGCTAAAGCTTCAGGATCCTTGGGTTGCTAAGGCTCGAATCTTCAGCCTACGCCAGGTGCCCAAAGGAACCTTTGTCGGCTATCAAAGCATTTATCGCACCAAAGCCGAGACTCGTTTGGCTGTGATTCCCGTGGGATATACCGATGGCTTTGGGGTACAGCCTCATTTTGTACCTCAAGGATTTTGGGACTTCATTAAGATTATCATTAAAAACTTCCTCGCTCTTTGCGGGATCTATGTGGGTCAGGAGACCGTGGCTTGGCAAGGTCATTCGATTCGCGTCGCGGGCAAGATTGGTATGCAGTTGACAGTTCTCGATGTAGGCGGGCTTCCCTGTCAGGTTGGGGATGAGGTAATTCTGCCCTTAAGACGGACTCAGGCTAATCCTCGCATTCTAAGACAATACTGGTCAGAAGAAAGATTAATCACGAAACGTGAAATAAAAGAAGGATATTTACAAACATATCCAGAATATCCATAATTATTGGCGGAAGGAGATGGTAGAAAATGGCCAACATTCTCGTTGTAGATGATCAAATGGGGATTCGCCGACTTCTTTTTGAGGCCTTTAAGGAAGAAGGTCATAGTGTAAAATTGGCTAAAAATGGCAATGAAGCCCTTCGTTTGCTTAAAGATTTCCAACCGGAATTAATAATTATGGATATGAATATGCCAGTAAAGAATGGGATTGACACTTTAAAAGAGATCAGGACATTTAACAAAGATGTTCAAGTGATTATGATGACGGCCTATGGAGATGTTCAAACCATGGAGAGATCTCAGGAACAAGGGGTGAATTGCTATATTTGTAAGCCTTTCGATCTTTTCGAGCTACGTGATTACGTTCGTGAAATTCTTCAATAGATTAAGTTGAACAAGAGACACCGCAGATAGTTGCAGCGGTTGTCTCTTATTTTTTTAAATTGGAGATGGAGGAAAAACCCCACTACTTGCCGAAGTATAGTTTCGAGGTAGAAAGAGGTGGGAAAATTGATCCTGACGACCCATACATCCGTCGCCATACAGTGCTCTCAATGCGGAGAATTAGAATTTCACGGCCTTTCTCTTTTTGCGTTTTCCGGAAAGGGACGGGTAAACTTATATTGCCGTTGCGGTGAATCCCTGATATCTGTGGCAACACGAGACCGCAAGTATTTTAATACATCTTTCAATTGCGCATTTTGTGGACAGGTTCACTATCTCCGCCTTAAGCGCAGTGCTTGCTGGGGTAAAAATGCTTTGCCATTAGTGTGTCCTGAAGTGGAGGCTTCGGCAGGGTTCATTGGTCCCAAACAAAAAGTCACTCAAGCATGCCAGGAACGTGAGAAATCCATCGCAGAGCTTGCTTCTGAATTAGGATATGAAGACGAATTTGAGAATCCGGAAGTGATGTTGAAACTGCTAGATCATCTCCATTGCCTAGCAAAGGACGGGGCTTTGGGCTGTCAATGTGGTAACCATAATCTTACCTTTGAACTTTTACCGGATCGAATTGAGCTTTATTGTGATATTTGTGAAGCGGTTGGCGTAATCTATGGAGAGAATGCTGAGAACATTCGTATATTTGAGGGTATGACTGCGGTGAATTTAGACGAAAATAAAACCGTGCTGCTGAATTGTACGCAGCATGGACGTTTTCGCAAGGCAATTGAGGAGGAATAAGGATGAGTTTGGTATCTATGGCGGAGCTGTTGCAAGAAGCTCAAAGGGGACATTATGCGGTGGGAGCATTTAACTGCAACAATATGGAGATTGTTCAAGCCATCGTCGGTGCGGCAGAAGCAGAAAAATCCCCTGTCATCGTTCAGGCGAGTCAAGGAGCCATCAAATACGCGGGGATTGAATACATAGCAGCAATGACCAGCTTAGCGGCTGAGAAGGCCAGTGTGCCGGTAGCCCTTCATCTTGATCATGGCACCAGCTTTGCTCAAGTGATGAGTTGCGTAAGAAATCAGTTTACCTCCGTGATGATTGATGGTTCAAAGCTCTCCCTTGAGGAGAATATCGCCCTAACCAATAAAGTGATTGAAGCGGTTCGCCCCTTAGGAGTCTCTGTAGAGGCAGAGCTTGGTAAGATCGGGGGCACAGAAGATGATATTACCGTCAGTGAGAAGGAGGCCCTCTTTACCGATCCCAATGAGGCTGAGCGTTTTGTGAAAGAGACGGCAGTCGATGCCTTAGCCATTGCGATTGGTACTGCTCATGGACAGTATAAAGGGATCCCACAACTTGATTTTGATCGTCTCGCAGAAATCCGTAAGCGGGTTAACGCCCCCATCGTTTTGCACGGTTCGTCAGGGGTTCCGGATGATGCCATTCAAAGAGCCATCTCACTTGGTGTCTGTAAGGTCAATATCGACACCAATATTAGGGAGGCTTTCGTTGCAGCAGCCCGCAAGGTCATGACCGATAATCCTCGTGAGATTGATCCTAGAAAGATGCTGGGACCAGCTCGCGAAGCGACAATTGAGATTATCCGTGAAAAGATCCGCCTTTTCGGAAGTAGCGGAAAAGCCTAAGGAGGATAAAATGGAATTTTTATTAGACTCAGCTAATCCGGAAGAGATTAAGCAAGCCTGGAATATGGGAGTTATCGCTGGAATTACGACGAATCCCAGCTTGGTGGCTAAAGAGGGAAGAGATTTTCACCAGCTTTTAGAGGAGCTAATCGAAATCGTCGATGGCCCGATCAGTGCTGAGGTTATCGCTTTAGATACGACCGGAATGTTGACGGAAGCTCGAGAACTTGCCGCCAAGCATCCCCATATTGTGGTTAAGATTCCCATGACAGAGGATGGTCTCAAGGCAGTAAAAATTCTCAGCGCTGAAGGTATTAAAACCAATGTGACCTTGATTTTTTCGGCGGTTCAAGCCTTGTTAGCCGCACGAGCTGGAGCTACGTATGTAAGCCCCTTCTTAGGCAGACTGGACGACATTGGTGAAAATGGCCTCCTTCTGCTCGATGACATTTGCGAAATTTTTGGAGTTCATGGCTTGGAGACCAAAGTGATTGCTGCCAGTATCCGTAACCCCGTCCACGTCACGGAAGCGGCTAAGCTTGGGGCGGATTATGCGACAGTGCCCTTTAATGTATTACGCCAACTCTTCAAGCATCCTTTGACTGAGGCAGGAATTGATAAGTTTTTAGCTGATTGGCAGAAACTAAAGTAATAAAATGTTGATCATGGATTGGCAAAGCTCTGACAGACGATTTTCGGCTGAAAGAGCTTTCTTTCTGAGCTCTGGCATCCCACCTTGCATCCCCAAAAGAAGTATGGGACAATACATGTGGTACTGATGCTTTTGTTGAAGCAATAAAGATTGACGCAATGGTACTTCATTTAAATTGTTAGTTTAATAATAAGATAAAATAGTTGGAGGGATCATCATGGATAAAGATTTAACCATGGAACGTGAACTTACCATGGAATTTGCTCGGGTGACGGAGGCGGCAGCTCTAGCTTCAGCTCGTTGGGTTGGGCGTGGTAACAAAGAGGCTGCTGATGATGCTGCTGTGCAAGCCATGCGATCCGTTTTTGACACTATCCGTATGAGTGGAACGGTAGTGATCGGTGAAGGCGAAATGGATGAAGCGCCCATGCTTTACATTGGCGAGAAAGTAGGAAGTGGCGAGGCTCCTGAGTTAGATGTTGCCGTCGATCCGCTCGAAGGAACAAATATTGTGGCTAAAGGTCTTGCTGGTGCGATTGCTGTGGTAGCGATAGCGAAAAAGGGTGGCCTTTTGCATGCACCAGATATGTATATGGACAAGATCGCTGTGGGCCCTCTAGCCAAGGGCAAGATCCACTTAGATGCTTCGGTACAGGATAACTTACGCAATGTAGCCCAAGCCTTAGGGAAAAGTATCGATGAGCTTACGGTCGTCATCATGGATCGTCCTCGACATGACAAGATTATTCATGACGTGCGGGAAACAGGAGCGCGTATTCGTTTGATTACAGATGGAGATGTTTCCCCAGCTGTCGCATGTGCAATTGAAGGTACCGGGATTGATATCATGATGGGGGTTGGCGGAGCTCCGGAAGGAGTGCTTGCGGCCGCTGCTTTGCGTTGTTTAGGGGGCGAAATGCAAGGAAGGCTTTGGCCGGAAAATGATGCTGATGTTCTGCGCGCGAAAGATTTAGGTATTTCGGATGTAAGTAAGTTATTAACCATGGATGATTTAGTCTGTTCTGATGATGTATTCTTTGCTGCCACAGGTATTACGGAAGGTCCATTATTAAAAGGGGTGCACTTTACCGCCCAAGGTGCTCTGACTCATACGGTCGTGATGAGGGGTAAAACCGGTACGGTACGCTTTATTGAAGCACGACATAGCTTTGCTAAAAAGCCTGCTTATGCCATGAAGGGTGTCCTCTAGGTATTTTTTGCCTTATCATGGGAGAGACTACCTTTGAGGTGGTTTCATAAAAATGAATACAAGTAAACATAAGCAAAGGGGATTTTTGTTTAAAGGGTGTGCCCTTTTGCTTGTGTGCAGTTTCTGGATCAATGCCGGGATTTCTCTTGGGTATTGCCAAGAAGAAAGCACGGTGGCTCAATTTTCTATTGTCACAATGCAAGAAGGACAGACCCTTGAAGACTTAGCGAGGAAGTATCAAACGACAGCCCAGCAAATACGGTTAGACAACCCAGCGGTTAACCTTCAGCCGGGTGGGACTGTGACCATTCGCGAACAGTTCAACAAAGCTTCAACAGTAACTATTGAGATTCCGGTGGCTGTCGAGGCCCTTTCACGTGGAACTCAACAGATTTGGAACTGGCCGGCCCATGCCCGTATTAGCTCGGATTATGGTTGGCGGAATGGAGAATTTCATCACGGCATTGATTTAGCCATTCCTCATGGCACAAGTGTCTTAGCTGCTCGAGAGGGTAAAGTGGTCAAAGCTCGCTGGATGGATATCTATGGTTTAACCATACTTCTAGATCACGGTAATGGGGTGGAAAGCCTCTATGCGCACAATCAAAAGCTTCTGGTTGAGCCTGGAGACTGGGTCAAGCAGGGTGAGGCTATAGCTATTTCTGGGGATACAGGAAGAAGTACCGGTCCCCATCTTCACTTTGAGATACGTCTTCAGAAGAAAACCATTGATCCTCTACCTTATCTCCCTCGAATCAATTAATGCTACTAAAAAAAATTTCAAGATAGGGTTCTATTCTATTGATTATATCTTGACCTGCATGAAGTCGTTGTGGTACAATGTTCAGAGTTGACGACTCGGTTGGGAAAGAAGGTGACGACATGAAAGAAAAGACACACCCTAAATATGAACAAACCACTATCACTTGTGTATGCGGCGAAGTAATTCCAACCGGCAGCACTAAGAAGGATATTAAGGTGGAAATTTGTTCTAAGTGCCATCCCTTCTATACCGGTGTTCAACGTTTTGTAGATACTGGTGGACGAGTGGACCGCTTTAAGAAAAAATACGGAATGTAATAGAACAACGGCCTGCGGTCGTTGCTAAAGAAAAGGCAGAGCGCACGCTCTGCTTTTTCTTTAGCACTATGTCATTTCATAGATAATATCAAGGTTACTTCGTCAGAACTATTCTAGCTCGCTTGAGGTGTGAAAGATGCAAAATAAATTAATTGAAATTGAAAGGCGCTATGATGAGCTGACCCAGCTCTTAAGCGATCCTGAGGTCATTGCCAGACAAGAAGAGTGGCAGAAGTATGCCAAAGCCCAGTCGGGTATGACGGATATTGTGGAAGCCTTTCGTGAATATAGCTCGGTGGTGAAGAGTCTCGAAGAGACGCAAAGTCTTCTTCAAGAGAAATTAGATCCCGAATTTAAAGAGATGGCCGAGCTTGAACTTGAGGAATTGACAGAGAAGCGAGATGTTCTGGCTGAGCAGATGCGGGTTTTGCTCTTGCCAAAGGATCCCAATGACGATAAAAACGTCATTATGGAAATCCGTGCCGGTGCGGGTGGGGAAGAAGCTGCCCTCTTTGCCGGGGATCTTTATCGTATGTACACTAAATATGCCGAAGGCCAAGGTTGGCGGACAGAGATGCTTAGCGCCAGCTATACGGATATCGGTGGTTTTAAAGAGATTATCTTTCTTGTGGAAGGCCAGGGAGCCTATAGCAAGCTGAAATTTGAAAGTGGTGTTCATCGGGTGCAACGGGTGCCCGCCACCGAATCCGGGGGGCGGATTCATACCTCGACGACCACAGTGGCAGTACTTCCTGAGGCAGAAGAAGTGGATGTCCAGATCAACCCTAATGATTTACGCATTGATATTTTTTGTTCCAGCGGCCCGGGGGGGCAATCGGTTAATACTACCCAGTCAGCAGTACGGATCACGCATATTCCGACCGGTACAGTGGTATCTTGTCAAGATGAAAAATCTCAATTAAAAAATAAAGAAAAGGCTCTGCGAGTTTTGCGGGCACGGGTCCTGGAAAGGGCTCAGGAAGAGGCCGTAGGGGAATTAGCCAGTGAGCGCCGCAGTCAGGTTGGGACGGGTGATCGCAGTGAGCGAATTCGGACCTATAACTTTCCTCAAGGCCGGGTGACAGACCATCGAATTGGCTTGACTCTTCATCGACTCGATGCTATTTTGCTAGGTGAACTTGAGGATGTAATCAATGCTCTAATTACTACGGATCAGGCAGAGCGGCTTAAAGCGGAGGCATAATGCGTATCATCGATGTCCTTTTATGGGGAGAGCAAGAATTAAAACTGGCCCAAGTGGAAAATCCGCGCTGGGATGCGGATCTTCTGCTTGGGCATATTCTTAAGCTAAGGCGTGAACAACTTTATCTGAGTAGGGATCAATTGCTTGATCCTGATCAGGAAATTGCCTTTGCTCAGGTGCTCGAGCGCCGGGTCAAGCGAGAGCCTCTCCAGTATATTTTAAAGTATCAAGAATTCATGGGGCTTGATTTTTATGTGGATAGAAGAGTTCTTATCCCTAGAGCAGATAGCGAGATTCTAGTGGAAAAGATTCTGGAATTAAAAACAACGTGGAGTCCCCTTGAGGATGGAAACCCTCCTGCTATTGTCGATCTCTGTACGGGCAGCGGTGCTCTAGCTATCAGCGTTGCTCATTATTGGCCACAGACGAGAGTTGTGGGGACGGACCTATCACCCGATGCTCTTGAGGTGGCTCGTTTAAATAGTGAACGGCTTGGGGTTCAAGTACAGTGGCGGCAGGGGGATTTTCTGGCCCCGATTCGTAGCGAAAGCTGGGATATCATCATGAGTAATCCCCCTTATATAGCCGTAGACGAATACTCTGAACTTGCTCCGGAGATTGCCGAAGAACCGAGGATGGCCTTTCTGGGGGGCGAGGATGGTTTAGATTTTTATCGCGAACTTGCCAGAGAAGCACCCGCTTTATTGAAAGCTAAAGGAATAATTATAGTGGAAATCGGGTGGCAACAGAGTGAACCCGTGACACGACTTTTTCAAGAACAGGGTTTCGCTACTCAGACTTTTCAAGATTTAGGTGGGAGAGATCGGGTAGTTTTCGCGAGGTGTGAATAATGGAAACAAAACGAGTTACTATTGATGCTCAAAAGCCTGAATTCCAATGGATTCAAGAGGGAGCAAGGTTAATCCGTGAAGGAAAGCTGGTCGCCTTACCCACGGAGACGGTGTATGGTTTAGGGGCCAATGCGATGGATGCTGAGGCCTGTCGGGAGATTTTCCGAGTCAAGGGCCGACCCCAAGATAATCCGCTCATTGCCCATATCTCAGATTTGGATATGGCCAAAAAGTTAACAAAGCATTGGACTCCACAAGCTGCCCTCTGTGCGGAACGGTTTTGGCCGGGCCCTTTAACCCTCGTGCTGGAAAAGACTGATTTGGTGCCGGATGTGGTAAGTGGTGGATTAGGTACTGTGGGTATTCGCATGCCAAAGCATCCTGTAGCCTTACAGTTAATTCAAGAAGCAGGGGTCCCGATCGCAGCTCCCAGTGCTAACCTTTCTGGCAAGCCCAGCCCGACCAAAGGAAGCCATGTTTGGAAGGACTTAAATGGTAAAATCCCCTTAATCTTGGATGCCGGAGCGTGTGCGGTGGGAGTGGAATCCACGGTTTTGGATTTAACCGAAGAAGTGCCCACCATCCTTCGCCCCGGAGGAATTACTAAGGAACAGCTGGAAGAGGTACTGGGAGAAGTGGCAGTTGATCATCCCTCCGAGCTACAGGCTCCCAAGGCACCTGGTATGAAATACCGTCATTATGCCCCAAAGGGGGACTTAACCCTCCTCATCGGCGAACGCACAAAAGTTATTTCCAAGATGGTTGAGGAGATTCGCAAAGGACAATCCCGTCTGAAGAAAGTGGGAATCCTCTGCACCCTAGAGAGCGCAGCGGAGCTTCACTACCACTTACCGGACCTGCTTTACGTCTTAGGCTCAGAAAGCAACCCCGCAGAGGTTGCCGGCAATCTCTACGAAGGCCTAAGGCTCTGCGATGAGCAGGGTATGGATATTATTCTCGCCGAAGGGGTGTCGGATAAAGGGCTAGGCTTTGCTATTATGAATCGGCTGATCAAGGCTTCGGGGCAGAAGGTGCTTCGGGTGTAGGCCTTTGGTTTCACTGAAGTTCGGGTCTTGACTAAAGCGGCTTTTCGCAGAGTAGTTCGAGCCTTGTTTAATCAATCCATTGTGGAATAGTTTGGGTCGTGCAGCTTCACGCACAACACTCACTCAATAGCTCCTGGGCTGGCAAACTCGCTTTCGTCGCAACTACGCCAAACCTCTGGGTAATACCTGAAGTGGCCGCTCCTGCACGTCCATGTGCTCGCGGCATCAGGACATCCATGTCCAAGCAACCGGCGGCTCCGTTATGCAACGAAAGCTCCGTTCGCCTGACCACCCCTCCGCAAAAATCGTTCGCTATTGTGCGTGAAGCTGCGCTTACGGGTCTTTTTTGATAGAAGCGCTTCGTGCGCTCTGCCTTCGCTGAAAAGAAAGGCTCCAGTTCTAGGCTGAAAAAACTAACTCTGCTTCCTTAGGTAATTCACATTCCGGATAAGACAACCCAAGGATTTTGATATACGGAAGAGAGCGACTTCAAAGCGAGCAGCTACCCGTTCTTCGCGAAAAGCTTGCAGCGGAGTCGGGTTGGAAACAGGACGTTTCCAACCGGCTACGAGGCAGGAGCCGATTTAGCCGGTGTCCCGACGGAGCGGAGAGCTTGAGCGATAGAACGGGTGCGCACAGCTTTCTGAGCGAACGTGTATAGCAAAATCATGGTGACAAAACGTCCTTCATTCATGCCAGCCCCCTCCCCAGCATAGAATACAAAGACGCCATTTTGTAATCTATACCTCGAACAGGAGGAATGGGGATTGAATCTTGCCTGGATCTTAGCATTGTCCGTGGCCTTAGGCGCGGACGCCTTTAGTCTAGCCTTAGCCATCGGCCTAGTGGGAGTCGGAAAACGCATGACCCTTCGACTTTCCTTGCTGGTAGCAGTCTTTCATGTGTTTATGCCCTTAGGAGGCCTGCTCTTGGGCCAAACTCTGGGGCTGTTTCTGGGCTATTTAGCAAAAGGAATTGGCTCACTTGTCCTGTTATGGCTGGGCGGAAGGATGCTCTTTCATGTTTGGAGGCCGGAGCCGGAGTGTATACCTCTATCTAGAGCAAGACAGGCTCTGCATCAAAGACAGCTACCCGCGGGGGTATGCTTAAGTGGGGTAGGGCTATATGCCTTAGCAGCCAGCGTGAGTTTAGACGCCCTTAGTGTGGGATTTTCTTTAGGAACAGTGGACAGCCGGATTGGACTTACAGTATTGGTGATGGGAACGGTTGCCGGAATTATGATGGGCAGCGGTCTAGTGCTTGGTCGCTATGTGGGCTCTTGGTTAGGAAAACGAGCCGAGGCCATGGGTGGTCTCGTACTCGTGATGATTGGGATAAGGATGCTAGTGGGATAGGAGTAATCATGGTGCGAATTGTCTTTGTATGTACTGGAAATACATGCCGCAGCCCCATGGCCGAAGGCTTGGCAAGGCAGCTTTTGGGACCGGGAGTTGAAGTAGAATCAGCTGGTCTTGCCGCTTGGGGCGGAGATCAGGCGAATATCAAGGCCATTCAAGTGTTAAAGGAGAAGGGCATCGATATCACCTCTCATCAGGCTCGAGCTGTGAGTAGAGATATTCTTGCCTCAGCCGATTGGATTATTCCCATGACTCAAGCTCATGAGAGGCAGCTTAAGGATGCATTTCCGGAATGGAGCTCGAAAGTGAAACGACTGGGGGCTTGGCATAGCCGAGAGAAATATCAGGATGTCCGTGACCCCTGGGGCGGAAGCGTTGAGACTTATCGACAATGCGCTCAAGAAATAGAGACCTTACTTTATGAGGTCAAGGCAGGACTTGAGGCTCATTAAGGTAATAGGGTTGAATATTTATGGATAAACTAATGGGCGAGAATCATCAGTTTGGTTGATGATTATGAGCTTGGCGTAAAGCCAAGCATATTCTCTAACTATCCTTTTTGTAAATTATATGAAAACTCTTTTTTCATTGGGTGAGCAGGGATTGCCTCATTAATGTAGAAAAATGCAATAGAACATGGAGGTGTGTGACCTTGAAAATCGCCTTAGGAGCAGATCACGGCGGGTACGAACTCAAAAACGAAATCCGAGCCCATTTAGAGAATCAAGGTATTGAAGTCTATGATTGCGGCACGAACTCAAAGGATTCAGTCGACTATCCAAAGTATGGATTTCTTGTGGGTGATGCGATTAACAACGGCAAAGCTGATTTAGGTATCGTGGTCTGTGGGACAGGCTTAGGAATATCTATAGCGGCTAATAAGGTGCCGGGGATCCGTGCGGCTGTCTGCACGGAGACCTATTCGGCTCGGATGGCTAGAGAACATAACAATGCTAACGTCTTAGCACTCGGTGGCCGAGTGACCGGGGTGGGGCTGGCCATAGATATCGTTGATGTTTTTATCAAGACTCCTTTTGCCGGTGGGCGACATGCTCGTCGGGTGGATTTGATCACAGCCATTGAAAAGGGAGAACGTATTTAACACCGGAGGCAGTAATAATGAATTTTGGGGATATCATTAAAGATTGGAATCAAGTGCTGGAGGAATTTTTTGCTCAAGCAAATTTAAAACCCCGTCATATACTTGTGCTCGGTTGCAGTACCAGTGAAGTCATGGGTCATCACATTGGGAAGGCAAGCAGCGCTGAAGTAGCGGAGGCACTGCTTCCTCCTTTATTGGCAAGAGTTAAGCAAAAGGAAATTTATTTGGCCATCCAAGCTTGCGAACACCTCAATCGTGCATTGCTGGTTGAAGAGGCATGTATCGAACAGTATGGTCTGGATCCGGTCACAGTCGTACCATCATTACAGGCTGGAGGATCGATGGCCGTCAATGCTTGGCAGAGCTTTCAATCCCCGATGATGGTGGAAACCATCCGCGGACACGCTGGAATCGATGTGGGGGATACATTTATCGGCATGCATCTGCGTCCGGTAGTGGTACCTATCCGGCCCACGATTAAGGAAATTGGGCACGCACATCTCACTATGGCTAAGACAAGACCGCGGCTCATCGGCGGTCCCAGGGCTATGTATCCCATGGCCTAAAGGGACATGAATAAGGATAAAAAATTGGAAGTAGGAGTGGGAAATATGGATTATATTAAGGAATGGATTCTCCCTCAGGACCCAGAGGTAGCAAAGGCTATCGCCCAAGAAGAGGAGAGACAACGCAATAAAATTGAATTGATTGCCTCAGAGAACTTTGTCAGCCGTGCCGTTATGGCAGCTCAAGGCTCAGTATTAACCAATAAGTATGCTGAAGGATATCCGGGTAAGCGCTATTATGGCGGCTGTGAATATGTGGATATCGTTGAGGATTTAGCTCGGGAGCGCGTGAAGAAGCTTTTTGGTGCTGAGCATGCCAATGTACAGCCACATTCCGGCGCCCAAGCGAATACCGCTGTATACTTCGCTATATTAAAACCTGGGGACACCGTCCTTGGTATGAATTTATCCCATGGTGGTCATTTAACCCATGGTAGCCCGGTCAATCTTTCAGGAGTATATTACAATTTCGTGGCTTATGGTGTGAATCCCGAAACAGAGACTATTGATTATGATGTAGTGCGCAAGCTGGCACTTGAACACCAGCCGAAGCTTATTGTAGCTGGAGCCAGTGCCTATCCTCGCCAAATCGATTTTGCTCAATTACGAGAGATTGCTGATGCAGTAGGTGCCTACCTGATGGTGGATATGGCGCATATTGCCGGACTGGTGGCGGCAGGCCTTCATCAGAACCCCGTTCCTTATGCTCATTTTGTAACCACAACCACTCATAAAACCCTTCGGGGACCTCGGGGTGGACTCATACTCTGTAAAGAGGAATTTGCCAAGGCTATTGATAAGGCTATCTTCCCAGGAATCCAAGGCGGTCCCTTGATGCATGTCATTGCTGCTAAGGCTGTGGCATTCGGGGAAGCTTTAAAACCTGAATTTATGGAATACCAAAAGCGGATTGTGGAGAATGCCAAAATTCTTGCTGCCGCCCTGGCAGATAAAGGCTTCCGTTTAGTTTCCGGCGGTACGGATAACCACCTCATGTTAGTAGATGTAAGACCGAAAGGATTGACTGGAAAAGAAGCAGAGTCTATTTTGGATGAGGTCGGCATAACCGTAAATAAAAACACGATTCCTTATGATACAGCTAGCCCCACAGTGACCAGCGGTATACGTATTGGTACTCCTGCCGTCACGAGCCGGGGGATGGATGCAGAGGCTATGAAGAAAATTGCTGACGCTATCGATAGTGCATTGACTGAACGTAACGAAAAAGGAGCCGCCAAGGCCAGAGAAATTGTTGCTGGACTTTGCGCACAATTTCCACTCTACACAAATTTAGATTAGGAGTTGACAACGATGGCAATAGTTCATGTTCTGGACCATCCCTTAATCCAACATAAATTATCACTGATTCGTGATGAAAATACAGGTTCCAAAGACTTTCGTGAGCTTGTCGAAGAAGTGGCGATGCTCATGGCTTATGAAGTCACTAGGGATTTTCCCCTCCAAGAAGTCGAGGTGAAAACTCCCGTGGCTACTATGAAAGCCAAATCGATCGCCGGTAGAAAAGTCGGCTTAATTCCGATTTTGCGGGCTGGTTTAGGCATGGTCGATGGTATGCTAAAGCTTATCCCCACGGCTAAGGTAGGTCATGTGGGACTTTATCGTGATCCTGAGACCCTTAAGCCGGTGGAGTATTACTGTAAGCTCCCTACCGATGTCGAAGAGCGTGATCTGATTGTGATCGATCCCATGTTGGCAACGGGAGGGTCGGCTACGGCAGCCATCACCTTTTTGAAGGAGCGTGGGGCTAAGCATATTAAGCTGATGTGCTTGATTGCTGCCCCAGAAGGGATTCGTGAGGTTCAATCCTATCATGATGATGTGGATATTTTTGTGGCGGCCGTGGACGACCATTTGAATGATCATGGTTATATTATTCCGGGCCTCGGAGATGCCGGAGATCGGTTGTTTGGAACTAAATGAAAAAGATAGAACGACCCGGTTGGGACGAATATTTCATGCAGATGGCACAGGTCGTAGCAGGGCGATCTACTTGCTTGCGGCGCCAAGTGGGGGCTGTGATCGTGAAGGATAAGCAAATTCTGAGCACGGGCTATAACGGTAGCCCCTCAGGGTTGAGCCATTGTGCCGAGAAAGGTTGTCTCAGGCAGCAACTCGGCATACCCTCGGGTGAGAGAGCAGAGATTTGCCGGGCTGTTCATGCTGAGCAAAATGCCTTAGTTCAAGCTGCAAAACATGGGGTTGTCATTAATGGCGCAGATATTTACACAACAGTCCAGCCCTGTGTTCTTTGCACCAAACTTCTTATCAATGCAGGAATTAAGCGAGTGTTCTATCTTTACCCTTATCCGGATAGTTTAGCTTTAGAGTTGGCAACGGAAGCGGAATTGGAGCTTATTCAACTCAATCCTCAGGAATCGGAGGGCTAGGAATTAACCGAGCCCCAGGTGTTAAAGGAGCGTATACAGGTGGAAGGTAAAAAGGTGATGGTGGTCTTTGGGACACGACCCGAAGCTATTAAAATGGCTCCTGTCGTTCAGGCCTTAAGAAAATCAAGTCTCAGCTGTGAGGTCGCAGTGACTGCCCAACATCGAGAAATGCTGGATCAGGTTTTGGACTTATTTAAAATACAACCGGATTATGATCTCAATCTTATGCAAGCGGGACAGACCTTAACAGATATAACGACCCGAGCTCTTGATGGACTTAAAGAAGTCCTGGAGAAAGCTAAACCGGATCTCGTCTTGGTGCACGGAGATACCACCACTACTTTTGTGGCGGCTTTAGCTGCTTACTATGCACACATTCCCATTGGCCATGTGGAGGCAGGCTTACGTACAGGTCACAAATACTCCCCATTTCCGGAGGAAATGAATCGTAAATTAGCCGGAGCTTTGGCCGATTTGCATTTTGCTCCTACCACAACAGCTAAAAACAATTTATTGCATGAAGGGGTCGACGAGTCGATAGTCTTTGTGACGGGGAATACTGTGATTGATGCCTTGCTGAAAACTGTTAAGTCAGACTATACCTTTGCAGATCCGAGCCTCAGGAGCCTATTAAAATCTAATGAAGGCCTGCGTATGATACTCGTTACGACTCATCGCCGAGAAAACCTTGGGGAACCGATGCGACAGATTTATCGTGCCTTAGCAGCTGTTTTGGATCATTATCCAGATACATATGTCGTATTTCCGGTCCATAAGAATCCTTCGGTTCGTCAAGTCGTCGAGGAAGTCTTAGGGCATAACTCTCGGGTTCACTTGATTGAGCCCATGGATTATGAGCCCTTTGTGAATTTGATGGCCCAAGCGAATATCATTTTGACTGACTCCGGCGGGATTCAGGAAGAGGCACCCTCATTGGGAGTACCCGTTTTGGTGGTTCGTGACACTACGGAAAGACCTGAGGCAGTGGAGGCGGGTACCGTAGCCTTAGTTGGGACTTCTTATGAGAAAGTATTTGAGGAACTTGATCGCCTCTTATCGGACCGAGAAGGATATCAGCAGATGGCTCATGCCACAAATCCTTATGGAGATGGCCAAGCTTCAGAACGAATCGTTGCAGCACTGGTTAAATATCTTTCTTAGAAAATGCTTGTAAGATTGCGAAATTCATTATATTCTTCTTTATATAGCTGATGAATCTAGGTTTTTTCGCAAGTTAAATTATTTCTACTTTGTTGCTATAAAAGGTAAATGTTGTTATTATATTGAATAGATGAAATATTTAATGCTCTTTTTTGATGATTACATTGAGAAGGGAAACAAAGATGGGAGAATCGCGCAGGACTGTACTCAGGGCAATGGCTTTCGGGACGAGTATTGCGACGACCCTTGCCGGACTCGTCGGCGGGGGATTTTTCCTGGGACATTTTTTAGATCAACGTCTGGGAACTGAGCCTTGGCTTTCACTTTTGTTGATGATCTTGGGCTTGGTTTTAGGAGGGTGCTATTTGGTTGTTACACTGAGAAAGTTTGGCGTTATGGATGACAAAAAGTAATTTTATCCTCCTGCTGGTAGGTACCTCTTTAATTCTTATGGGAATTGCAGTGACTGGTAATGCGAACCTTTTTGGCGCGATCCTTGGCTATGGGTTTGGATTTCTATACACGGTATTGCTACATAGGGATACTCTGCGCAGCGTAGACGACGAGGTATTCGTCGCAGTGAATCGGATGCGTCGGAGTTTTTTTGCACGTTTAGGCATGGTTACTTTAGCGGTTGTTGCAGTGGGTCGGTTTCAACCTGACTGGCTGTTTCCTTTGGCTTTAGGGATTCCCTTAGGCCTTGTAGTCTCCCTCATTACAAGCTTGAAGCAAATAACGAAATATGGAAAGGGGTGAAATATTGAACAATGCATGAAACTGTATTATGGGAGATTGGGGGATTTACCCTTCATGGAAAGACCCTAGTCATGACTTGGATTGTAATGGCATTCATCTTAGTTTTTGTGCTCTCTGGAGTGCGCCACCTGACCAGCGGCAAGCCGGGGAAAATGCAAAATATTTTGGAATGGATCATTGATTTCGTTCGCAAACTCATATCTGACAATATGGACTATGAAAAGGGGAAACCCCTGCTTGGTTATCTGGTCACTTTAATTATGTTTGTCTTTTTCTCCAATATGTTTGGCTTGATTCCAAATTTTACGTTTGGTCTTCTACATAATGTAGAATTTGCTCAACTTGGTCACATCTTTGCTGGGGCAGCATTAATGTCACCGACGGCAGACATCAATACGACTTTGGCTTTGGCCATTATGACCATGATCTTGGTCATATACATGGGCATTAAGTACAAAGGAGCACATTATTTCCATCACTTTGTTGAGCCACATCCTGTGTTTTCAATTATTCATGTGGTTGATTTGCTGTCAAAGCCTATGACCTTGGCTTTCCGTCTTTTTGGTAACATCTATGCTGGGGAGGTTCTCATTTCCGTCATTTTGATGCTACCTGGGATTTGGGTCTTAGGTGGGATTTTACCCGATGCAATCTGGCTTGCTTTCAGCGTATTTATCGGAGCGATTCAATCCTTCGTCTTTACGGTTCTGACCACTGCTTATATTGCGCAAGCGGTCGCCGAGGAATAAGAAGGTTCACCTTTGCTAGACAAGGGAAAGTACATGCTTATTTTCAGTGCGGTAATACACACTGAGGAATAATATTTTAAAATTTTATGGGTAATAAGAAAGGAGGAAACTCTGTGGACGTATCTGCTGCTGCTGCACTTGGTGCAGGGATTGCTGCTGGCTTAGCAGCCCTCGGAGCTTCACTTGGTAATGGAAGTATTATCACGAAAACTGTAGAAGGTATTGCACGTCAGCCCGAAGCTAAAGGGGCTCTGCAATCTACAATGTTTATCGGTGTTGGTCTAGTCGAGGCCTTGCCTCTTCTGACTTGGGTACTTGCCTTACTTCTCATGTTCACAAAATAGTCTGGAATACATGGGCTAGATCTTAAGTCCCGGCCCATCAAGAACAAGGGGGAACAATGCGTTCCCCCTTGAAAAAATCATTCGATGGACAAGACTTGAGAGGGGGGTAAATATGAATCCCATACACATTGATTTTACATTAGTAGCCCAGGTCTTATCTTTTCTGCTCTTGGTCTATATTCTCAGAAGATTCGCTTGGAATCCCCTGATCAACATGATGGAGGAACGCCGCAATCAGATTGAGGCTAACATTGCCAATGCAGAAAAAGAACGACTGCAGGCTGAACAAATAAAGCGCGAATATCAAGAAGAAATGCGCAAGGCGCGTCAAGAAGCTCAGGAAGTTATTGCGAAGGCCACAAAAATGAGCGAAGTACGAGCTGCCGAGATTTTGGCTGATGCTCATGACGAAGCCGAAAAAATCAAACAATCGGCTTTAGTGGAAATTGAACGGGAACGTGACCGGGCGATCGCTCAAGTTCAGGCTCAAGTGGCTGATTTGTCTGTGGCCGTTGCCGAGAAGATTATCCGCAAAAACCTGGATGTCAGTGGCCAGGAAGCTATGATTGAGCAATTTATTCAAGAAGTAGGGGAATTGCCATGTTAAAGGGAGCGATAGCTCATCGGTATGCCCAAGCCTTATTTGAAATCGCCCTTCAAGGCAACTTGGACGCGATTGAGGCTGAACTTCAGGAGCTAACACAGTTGATCGAACAGAATGCTGAGGTAGCCCACGTCCTTTACCATCCGCATATTTCTCTTTCAGAAAAGAAAGACCTGATGAAGAAGATTTTCGCTGGCGAATTAAGCGTCACTGTAGGGAACTTCCTGAACTTGCTGATTGACCGGAGACGGCAGAATTACCTCCCGGACATTGCCCAGGAATTTGCCCGACTTGCCGATGGAGCACGTAATATTGTGGAGGCAAAAGTGACGAGTGCCGTTCCTCTCAATGACATCCAAGAACAGCGATTGCAGAAGGAACTGGTCCGCATCACTGGGAAAAATGTACGGATGGTTAAGGAAGTACGCCCAGAACTGATCGGCGGCGTCATGATTAAAATCGGGGACCGTGTAATGGATGGAAGCGTGGCCTTTAAGCTTCAGCGAATTCGCCAAAGCCTCAGCCACGCTTGATAGTAAGGGTCGAGAGAACCTCAAAAAATAGGGGTGAATAGACGAAGATGAATTTACGTCCAGAAGAAATTAGTTCAATCATTAAACAACAGATTGAGCGTTATGATAGTGCAGTTGAAGTCGTGGATGTAGGTACCGTTATCCAAGTAGGGGACGGAATTGCCCGGGTTCATGGTCTGGAAATGGCCATGTCTGGGGAGCTTCTGGAGTTTCCCGGTGGTATTTACGGGATGGCCATGAATCTAGAAGAAGATAACATTGGCTGCATTGTCCTAGGTAAATTTACGGCGATCAAAGAAGGAGACCAAGTCAAACGGACAGGTCGTATTGTGGAAGTTCCCGTAGGGGAAGCCTTAATCGGTCGGGTCGTCAATTCTTTAGGTCAGCCCATCGACGGAAAAGGTGAAATCAAAACCGATAAATTCCGTCCGATTGAAAACAATGCCCCGGGGGTTGTGTATCGGAAATCTGTGCATGAACCTCTCCAAACAGGACTCAAATCCATTGATGCTATCGTTCCCATCGGCCGTGGCCAACGGGAGCTGATTATTGGTGACCGTCAAACCGGAAAAACTGCGGTGGCAGTCGATACCATCATCAATCAAAAGGGTAAGGATGTTATTTGTATCTATGTGGCTGTAGGCCAAAAGGCTTCTACGGTTGCGGGAGTCGTAAAGACCCTTGAGGATCATGGGGCGATGGAATACAGTATTGTCGTCTCAGCTACTGCATCCGAACCTGCACCTATGCTTTACATTGCGCCCTACTCGGGTTGCGCCATGGGTGAAGAATTTATGTACAATGGTAAGCATGTCTTGATCATCTATGATGATCTCAGTAAACAAGCGGCAGCCTACCGTGAATTGTCCTTGCTATTAAAACGCCCCCCAGGCCGTGAAGCCTATCCCGGAGACGTCTTTTATCTCCATTCCCGACTTTTGGAACGATCTGCCAAGCTTTCAGAGGATTTAGGTAGCGGTTCCATGACCGCACTGCCGATCATTGAAACCCAAGCGGGCGACGTATCGGCGTATATTCCTACCAATGTTATTTCCATCACGGACGGCCAGATCTTCTTGGAAACGGATCTTTTCAATGCCGGCTTCCGTCCGGCAATTAACGTAGGAATTTCCGTATCCCGGGTAGGTGGCTCCGCTCAGATTAAGGCGATGAAGCAGGTCGCAGGACAACTGCGTTTGGATCTAGCTCAGTATCGTGAGTTGGCCGCCTTTGCTCAGTTTGGCTCTGACTTGGATAAAATCACCCAACAACGCCTCAATCGTGGTGAACGGATGATGGAAATCCTTAAGCAAAAGCAATATGAGCCAATGTTGGTTGAGGAACAGGTTGTAGTTCTCTATGCAGCCGTAAAAGGCTTCATTGATGAGATTCCTGTCGATAAGATTAAAGAATTTGAAGAAGCCTATCTGCGCTATTTGCGCACCACAAAAGCTGATCTCCTGACGAGAATCCGCACAGAAAAGGCGCTGAATGATGAGTTGAACGCAGAGATTGAAAAGGCGATCAACGAAGTTAAGCAAGATTTCATAGGGTAATCATTTTATCGAGCGGATTATTAAGGGGGTAGGTGAAACTAGGTGGCAAATGTACGTGATATACGACGCAGAATTCGAAGCGTACGGAACATGCAGCAGATTACAAAGGCCATGAAGATGGTGGCTGCATCTAAATTGCGTAAAGCTCAGGAAAAGGTCATCGCTGCCCGCCCTTATGCCCGTCAATTGCAAGAGGTTTTAGCACGACTTGCCCAGGATCATGCGGATGTAACCCATCCCCTCTTAGAAGAACGACCTGTGCAGCGTGTAGGCTATATCGTTATCACATCTGATCGAGGCCTCTGCGGTGGGTATAATGCGAACCTAATTCGGATGACGAATAGTATCATAGCTGAGGAGTCCCGCGAGGTAAGACTCGTCATCATCGGACGCAAAGGACGAGATTTCTATCGACGTAGCAAGATCGAGACCATTGCCGAGTTCGTAGGGCTTAGCGATAACCCATCCTATGGAAAGGCTAAGGAAATTGCTCGGGAAGTCACCAGCCTCTATATCAATGGTGAGTTGGATGAAGTCTATATTCTCTATAACGAGTTTTTAAGTGCGATTTCCCAACGTCCTACAAAAATTAAGCTTCTTCCCATTGAGAGCCCTAAGGAAGAGTCTCATAAGGAATACATTTTTGAACCCTCTCCAGAGGAGATTCTATCGACGCTTCTACCTAAATATGTAGAGACGCAAGTATTCCGAACCATCCTTGAAGGCAAAGCCAGTGAGATGGGAGCAAAAATGACCGCCATGGGCTCTGCAACGGATAACGCCAAGGATTTAATCGAGCGGCTGACCTTGCAGATGAATCGTGCTCGCCAAGCGGCGATTACCACGGAAATTTCCGAAATTGTCGGGGGCGCCAGCGCTCTCGAATAGGTAAGGTCAGAACATAAAAAGGAGGTTTCTCGCCTGTGAATATCGGCAAAATCGTGCAAATCATGGGAGCGGTAGTTGACGTTGAGTTTGCTTCCGAAGCACTGCCAGAGATTTATAGTGCCATTAAGGTCACAGTTCCCGAGAAAAAGATCGATCTCACCCTTGAGGTCGCTCAGCACTTGGGTAATAATACAGTGCGCTGCGTCGCCATGTCCTCAACGGATGGTCTGCAGCGGGGGATGCAAGCGTTAGATACGGGCGCTCCCATTACTGTACCTGTAGGCCCGGCGACGTTAGGTCGGATTTTCAACGTCCTCGGCGTTGCTATCGACAATGGACCTGAAGTTCATACCGAAACGACCTATCCCATCCACCGTCCGGCACCATCTTTTGTAGATCAAGACCCTTCCACAGTGATGTTGGAAACAGGGATTAAAGTTATTGACTTACTCGCTCCTTACTCTAAGGGGGGTAAAGTAGGACTCTTTGGTGGTGCAGGAGTAGGTAAAACCGTCTTGATCCAAGAGCTTATCAATAACATCGCCATGGAGCATGGTGGTCTTTCTGTTTTCGCCGGGGTAGGTGAGCGAACCCGCGAAGGAAACGATCTTTGGAACGAAATGAGAGAATCTGGGGTTATTGACAAAATGGCCATGGTATTTGGTCAGATGAATGAACCCCCTGGTGCCCGTTTGCGGGTAGGACTGAGTGGACTGACCATGGCGGAATACTTCCGCGATGTTCAACATCAAGACGTTCTTCTCTTTATCGATAACATCTTCCGCTTTACTCAAGCTGGCTCAGAGGTTTCCGCCCTTCTCGGTCGGATGCCATCCGCGGTAGGCTACCAGCCCACCCTAGCAACTGAGATGGGTGCCCTGCAAGAGCGGATTACCTCCACACGGAATGGATCAATCACCTCCGTTCAGGCTATTTACGTGCCTGCGGATGACTTGACTGACCCGGCTCCGGCTACAGCCTTTGCTCACTTAGATGCTACGACGGTTCTAAACCGGGCTATCTCCGAGAAAGGGATCTATCCTGCGGTTGACCCCTTGGATTCTAACTCCCGGATTCTTTCTCCCCAAATTCTCGGCGAAGAGCATTATCAAGTGGCACGGAGTGTCCAACAGATTCTGCAGAAGTATAAAGAACTTCAAGATATTATCGCTATCTTGGGTATGGACGAGCTCTCTGAAGATGAAAAACTCATCGTGGCTCGTGCTCGTCGGATTGAGCGCTTTCTTTCGCAACCCTTCCACGTGGCCGAAGTATTTACCGGTTCACCTGGAAAATATGTCCCGGTTAAAGAAACCGTCCGTGGCTTTAAGGAAATTGTGGAAGGAAAGCATGACGATCTGCCTGAAGCAGCCTTCCATATGGTGGGGACCATTGAGGAAGCTATTGAAAAAGCCAAAGCATTGGGGGCATAATTATGGCAGGGACGTTTACACTCCGTGTCGTTTCCCCGGAAGGCAATGTGCTTAAAGAAGAAGCAGAATTTGTGGTTTTACCCGGGGAAACCGGAGAGGTTGGAATTTTGCCTAATCACGCACCCTTGATTACCGCCTTAGGGATCGGGGTCATTCGCTATACTGTCAATGGCAAAGTAGAAAAAATAGCCACCTCCGGTGGATTCGTTGAAGTATCTGACAATAAAGTAACCGTCTTAGCGGATACAGCGGAGCCTGGTGATAAAATTGATCTTGAGCGGGCCATAGCAGCCAAGGAAAGAGCAGAAAAACGCCTTGCCCAGAAAACGGATGGTATCGACTCCAAACGTGCTGAGCTTGCCCTTTTACGAGCTGTAGCCCGGATTCATGCAGCCCAGAATTAAGTTGCTATAATCATCAATATGAAGAAGAGGTTGTCTCTAAGCCAGAGTATACCCAGTTTACTCATAGCTTCGAGACAGCCTCTATTTATATATTTATATAATTAATTTCCTTAGAAAAGACCGTTATCTTGGCTAGGCTTTGGCAAAACTAGATGGTAGAAGCTAAAGTATGAATTCATACTCCGCTAGCTAAAGAAAAGGTGTGAGGAAAAAATGGAGACCCACTTAAAGAGTAGGAGCAGAATCGTAGTATTAGGAGTTATCTTTTTATGCTATACTATGTTTCAGGTTTGGTTCTTTACTCAAGTAGTAGTCGAGAGAGAATTTCGCAGTCCCAGGGAGAGCCAGAGTAGCAATCCTTTGCTTTTAAACTCAGGTCTAGTGGAGGCTCAAAAAGCTGAAGTACGAGTTACCCTCTGGTTTGAACAAGGAAGGCCGGATAGCGAATTCAAGCAGAATCTCCCCCAAGCAGGTTGGGTGTGGACGGAGTCTGATTCAGCTGCTGTAGAAGGATTACCCTACTCCCTCGCTGGTTATAGGACCATTACTTTCGCTGAGGAGCCTGAGATTTTCGCTTGGTATCAGGATATCGAGCAAGAAGTCAGACTAGTAGGTGGAATCACTTATCTCGATGAAAGAATCCCAGAAGTAATAGATATTTCCCATTATGCCCTTGAGCAAAACATTCAACCTCGCCAATTTTCACTATCTGAGGGGACCATTTCCGTTACGGGTTGGCAAGAATCGCTTTCTTCCCCTGTCTTTGCAGGTGAAGACCGGGTGAATATTCAAATCATCAGTCAAGCCTATGAGGGGAAAGGAAGAACGGCTCTGGCTCTTCCGGTTTTATTGGAAGAATTTTAAAATTGCCTAAAAAGGGTGTTTAGCAGGAAATCAGGCGATTGGAAGAGAATATAAGCAAGTCGGATAGATTATTAGTGTATATATGTTGCCATGTAAAGGCAGTGATATGTAATTGGGGGTGCCTAGACACTTTGAACAAAATTATCGTGGCTGGCGGTAGGTCTTTGGAAGGAAAGATTACCGTGAGCGGAGCAAAAAACGCAGTATTGCCAATCATTGCTGCCAGCTTGCTGTCTCCGGAGCCTATACGCATCGACGACGCTCCACATCTCTTGGATGTGGATGTCATGTGTCAGGTTATCGGAACATTAGGAGCTAAAGTGCGGCGCGAGGGCTCGCAGCTTTACATAGAAACACCAGAGATCACAAATATCGAAGCGCCTCATGATTTGGTATCACGCATGAGAGCTTCTATTGTAACTATGGGGCCGGTCCTAGCAAGAACAGGCAGAGTACGGATTTCTCATCCTGGTGGGTGTGCGATTGGCTCCCGACCAATTAATTGGCATCTTAAGGGCCTAGAGGCTTTAGGGGCTGAGGTGCGAATGGATCATGGCTATCTGGATGTAAGCGCTCCCGTCTTAAAAGGAGCTCGGGTCTACTTAGATTTCCCCAGCGTGGGAGCAACAGAGAATATTATGATGGCTGCTGCCGGGGCCCAAGGGATGACCTATATTGAAAATGCAGCTCAAGAGCCAGAAATCATAGATTTAGCAAACTTTTTAAATCAGATGGGTGGTAAGGTTCGGGGTGCCGGTACCAATGTAATCCGCATCGAAGGCGTACGCGAATTCCACGGTGCAGTCCATACAGTCATACCTGATCGAATTGAAGCGGGCAGTTATCTTCTAATGGCCGCCGCCGCTGGTGGAGATATTTTTGTTCAAAATGTCATAGCCGACCACCTCAAACCCCTCTTAGCGAAAATGGAAGAAGCAGGGGTGTACTTCCGCGTCGTAGATGATGGAATTCGTGTAGTCGGTGAAGGTGTCTATAATGCTGTCGATGTAAAAACACAAGTTCATCCTGGTTTTCCCACAGATCTGCAAGCGCCTTTTTCGGCCTTTTTAGCCCGTGCCAATGGTACAGGAGTTGTTACAGAGACCGTCTTTGAGAACCGCTTTATGCACGTAGATGAGCTTAAACGTATGGGCTCAGATATTAAGATTGAAGGACGCAGTGCGATTATTCAAGGTATTCAGCGCCTCAATGCTGCTCCGGTAACTGCCACGGATTTGCGGGCTGGAGCCGCTCTGATCTTGGCTGCTTTAACAGCCGATGGGGAAACCGAGATTCAAGGAGTTCATCACATTGACCGTGGGTACGAGTTTATTGTAGAGAAGTTAAGTGGAATTGGTGCCCAAATCTGGCGTGAAGAATAAGCCATTTTAGCATATAAAATGAAAAGCTTAAGTTATGGAGCGTATCAAAAGATCTTTTGATACGCTCCATTTTATAATTAACTAGCTACTAGTTTCATAATTACTAGTGTTTGAAAAAGGTTTATTATTGAAAATGGCGAACAATTACAAAAAATTGATAACACCTAAAAGGAATAACATAACCCAATCTAACTCAATTGGAATTAGTAAATAAGCGTATATATATTGGAGTGATTATCTTGGAGAATATGTATCGGAGCATTGACCTTCTTAACGAAGTATCGAACCTTCTGGTTCGTTCACCGAGTTGTAGTTGTATACTCGGTGATATTTTAGAATTGATTGCTGACTTGTGGCAAGCAGACGAAATAACAGTAGCCATTAAGAACAGTCAAGGTAAGTTTATACCTATAGTAGACGTCGTGGGAAAAAACCCTCAGTGTATGTTAAGCTCACCAATAGAAAGTTTTTCCAGTACTATGGAGGGACAAACACAAAAAACTAGCTGTAAGAAGGATAAGACGGGGTTATTGCTATCTGAAGAAGGGGATTACTGGCTTATATCGATTCCTTTGTGGGCGTCAAATAAGATTATAGGATTGCTTGGAATATTAGCTAAAAAGAAAAATATTGAACCAGAATTAGATTTAAATATATTACGGGTTATAACCAATCATATTGGTTTTTCTTTAGAGAAGGAATTCTACAAAGAGAAAACTGATTCTATAGAGTTAAGATTCGACTCGATTTTTAATAGTATCACCGAAGGGATTATTTTAGTCCAAGATAAAGAAGTTTACTGTAATTCCAAGGCTAATGAATTATTAAAGATGAACGATTCCTACTCATACAAAAAGATTGAGGAACTATACTCTCATTTAATAAAATTAAGTAAGAATCCTTTTAATACTGCTATATATCTGGATACTTTCCTATCAACCAATAATTACTATCACTTCACAATAGAAACGAGGGAAAACCAGTTTTTAAAATTCTCAAGGTTTAATATTAAGAACGCCTCCGATGAAACGATTGGGTCAGGACTATTGCTAAGCGATGTGACAGAATATAAAGAAAAGGAAAGATTTAGGGATACTTTTATATCTATTTTGAGTCATGAGCTGAAAACGCCCTTGACCATTATCAACGGGAATGCTACTTCCTTACTTAGAGCAGATATTCGATGGGAAGAAGCTGACCGACAAGAGTTTTTAAAAGAAATTTCCGATGAGTGTCATAGGCTGAATGATATGATTGGAGAACTACTGACGATCTCCCTAATCAATACTAAAGAATATAAGGTTCATAAGCGAGCAATGACGATTGGCAGTTTTATTGATAAAGTAGATAAGGCGATTTCTAGAGTATATTCCAAGCAAGGAGGCATTTCCTTTATCGTCCAAAACAAGGATGATGTTATTGAAATTGATGAACAAAAAGTTCAGCAAGTGATCCAGAATTTAATTGATAATGCAGTAAAGTACGGTCCGGCCCAAGTCAAGGTGAATGGCTATGTAAAAAGAGAAGGGGACCGAGCGGTATTTAGCATAGAAGATAGTGGTCCAGGTATTTCTAAAGATGCCTTAGATAAGATTTTTCAACAGTACTATCGAGTTAAATCGGAAAGGACCTTAGTGAATAGTGGTAGTGGATTAGGGCTAAGCATATGTAAGGGCATCGTTGAGGCTCATGGAGGGAACATATGGGCTGAAAGTACATTAGGTAGGGGAAGTACTTTTTGTTTTACACTGCCCCTAAATAAAGCTAAAGCTGGTGATTATTTTGAATAAGAAAGTACTCATCGTCGAAGATGAACAGAAAATCTTGAGATTCATGCGAGCTAACCTTGAGGCCAGTAATTATACAGTATATACAGCGGGAGATGGGGAAGATGCCTTAAGAAAGTATGAGCAATTTTTGCCGGATATCATTCTTTTGGATATCATGCTGCCTAAAATGGAAGGCTATCAGGTACTTCGAGAAATACGTGAATTTTCGAATGTTCCAGTTATTCTCGTCTCAGCAAAGGAAAACGTTGTAGATAAGGTGAAAGGGTTGGAATTAGGAGCGGATGACTATATCGTTAAGCCCTTTGATATTACTGAAATGCTGGCCAGGGTGAAAGCTGTCTTGAAAAGGACTATGACAGATAAACCTGATAAGAATCCGGACATAGTTATCGGCTCATTATTAATTAGCTTAGTAACTCACACTGTTAAAGTGAATTCTAAAGAGATAAAGCTAACACCTACTGAATATAAGCTATTGGTTCTATTAGCAAAAGACAGTGGTTGTGTATTAACTCATACAGACTTATTAACTAAGATCTGGGGTGCTCAATATCAAGAAGAAACCCATTATCTAAGAGTTTGTATTGCGAGAATCAGACAGAAGATTAATATTCCTGAAGCACAACCTGGTTATATTCAGACAGTCCAGATGGTCGGATATATGATGGTAAAAGAGTAGGGGGAAATATATGAATATCCAGAAGCTTAATACCACAGCAGCAGAATTCTATGAAATTGATAAAAATTATGCAAGGTATAACCAAAAGAATAACATTTTCATGCGCTTATTTTGGGATGATGAAATAAAAGGGTTAGAGGAGAGAAGAAAGGAAAATTTTGAACAATACTCTAAAAGTAATAAGCCAGGATACTCGAAATTCGACAAAGCTTTTTTAGCTGGAACCAATAACTTTATGAAGGAGAAAATCGTTCAAAATCTTCATATCTGTGATCAGGAACTAAATGCTTGGAACGGTGACAAGGGCGCTAAAGAAGAAGGAATGGAAACTATTGCCTTGACAAAGGCAATAAAGAAAGCAGCTAAAATGTATGGCGCCTCTGCGGTAGGGATAGCTCAATTAGACCGTAGATGGGTGTATTCTAATTGGTATGACTTGCGAACGGGAGAAAGTTATCCTATACAGTTTTCAGATGAAGCCCCGGAATATATTGATATCCAAGACCCTACGCTTTTGGAGAATAATGTGAGGGTAATTCCAGCAAGTATGAAAACAGCGATTGTCATGTTATTCGAGATGGATTCTGAATGTTTGAAGTATTCTCCCACCTTGCTTCCCTATGCCAATGGTCGTTTCGTATACTCCGAAATGGGTTTGACTATCAATAGTCTAGCTGGATTAATCAGAGAATTAGGCTACAATGCTATACCGAGTGTAAACTGTACAGCTCTTAATATTCCCTTGGCTATTGATGCCGGCTTAGGACAAATGGGGAGAAATGGTAAACTTATTAATCCTTATCTAGGAACCCGTATGCGAATTGCTAAGATTATTACTGATTTGCCTCTGGATTATGATCAACCCATTGATTTTGGCGTGAATGAATTCTGTGAAGCTTGCAGAAAATGTGCAAGAAAATGTCCTATTGGCGCTATCGACTCCAATGCAAGAGTGCGTTCTGGAATAGATGAGTTGAGTAATTCAGGTTACTTACGATGGTCAATTGACCACAAGAAATGTTTTAACTATTGGAGTGAGTGTGGAACAAATTGTAATATTTGTATAACCGTTTGTTCTTACAATAGAGGATATAAATGGACGAAGAGTATCCTGAACTCAAGTAAAGAAAGTAATACTTTGATTGATAATCTACTGGAATCTCTAGATGATTGTGGACCGGATATTTTTGATCCTAAAGCAAATTTTTGGCTTAACGATTAGAATGTCCAGAATTTTTATATAATTTTTATATTCTTAAGTCATTTACAGGGAAAGTTTGATTTGGTTTTGAGATACACGTTTAGGTCATTGTGATAAGCTTAACATACAAAAGGTTTGCTACTTCTTAGCAGAAATCTAAAGTATGGGAGGCAGAATTTATGCCGGGGCAATTAACACGCAGACAATTGTTAAAAGCGATTGGATTTGCCGGAGCAAGCTTGACTTTGGCATCAACAGGTATCTTAGGCGCACCTGGAGTAACTAATGCTGCTGAAGCAACTGCAAAAGCACAAGAAAATGCTAAACGTTACTGGTGGGTAAAAAATGTTGATAAGCCGACTACTGAAATTGATTGGCAGCAGATGCAACGTTTTCGTGAATGGCAGACAACCAGAGGGAGTCTCGCCAAATACCGTGGTGAAGAATTCAATAAAAAGATGAATCAACTGCAAAAGGATAATCTGCTTAAGTTCGAAAAGGAAGGTGTACCTGGTTACACTACTAAAGATATGGCCTTAAAAGAGGCAGTGGGATTTGGACAACCAAAGATACAATTTATGGGCCCACAAACGGCTTCAACACCTGAAGAACGAGGAGTAGCTCGGTACGAAGGTACCCCAGAGGAAAATGCAAAGATAGTTACGGCAGCTCTCCGGCATATGGGAGCTGCAACAGTGGGCTTTGTTGAGTTAGAGACTGATACGACTCGAAAATTAATTTATGCTGAAGAACCAGCACCGAGTAAGAAGCCTATTGTCTTTGAAAACATTGAAGTAGGTTACGAAGACGAAAAAAAGCTAGTTATTCCTGAAAAAGCACGCTACACTATTGTTTTTACTGTTCAGATGTCCACTGAACTTATGAAGTATGGACCAACTGTACTCGGATCTCAGACAACTACTTTGAGCTATACTCGTTTGTACACTATTTATGCACAGCTCCATCAATTTATTAGAGCTCTAGGCTACAATTCCTACGGTGCTACTGCCATAAATGGTTTTGGAATTGGCCCGGCCTTGGCTGTCATGGCGGGTCTTGGGGAATTGTCGAGATTGAATCGAATTATTACTCCAGAATACGGACCCATGGTAAGAATTGCTGCACTCACGACGGATTTACCACTTGCCCCAACCAAGCCCATTAACTTCGGTGTTATGGATTTCTGTAAGGATTGTAAGACTTGTGCTGAGATGTGCCCATCGAAGGCTTTGAGTATGGATAGAGATCCTTCATGGGAAATTAAGGGAGAGTGGAACAGTCCAGGGCATAGAGCATATTTTGAAGACTCAGTGGCATGCAGAAATTACTGGAATCAATGTGGCACGAACTGCGGAATTTGTTTCTCCGTCTGTCCTTATGCAGTAGATGATGAAGCAAGCTTGCACAGGATTGTTAAAGGAACCATTGCCAGTACGACCATGTTCAATTCAGTACTTGTTTCTGCCGATCGCATGGCTTTCCCTGCACAGCCGGAACAACCGCTTAAGAACCCTGAAGATTGGTGGAAGGATATGAACTTAGCCGAGATGGGTATTGATACAAGAAGAGGCGGTCGTAGAATCTAGTATAAAGTATACAATTGATGGGGGTGAAGTTATGCTTTGGCTATTCCTAGGCATTATCATCGGATTTGGATTAGGCGTAGTACTTACACAGGTTAGAGCCGGACGATTTGATGTGAAGTGGTATCAATGGGTTCTTGCAGTAATATCTGTAGTTATGTTGCTACTCACTATAGAAAACTACTTAGGATTAAAGATGGAAATCGAATCCAGTGCGGCTAATTTTGTTTTGTGGGCTATGGGGTTACCTGCAGTTGTCTTAGGGGCACTCATTTGGATTATTCCCATGGTTGCAAAGAAAAGGAAAGCTGCTTCAGGTGGGCAAAACGTATCAGCTTAAGGTGTGCCATTAAAACTTCTTATTAGCATAGAGATTATCAAGAGCGAGGGTTGAATTTTTTTAACCCTCGTTAACTTATATAGATGATGACTGGTTTTGGAGGGACTCATGAAGATCTCTAGAAGAAGATTTCTGGAAAGGCTTGGTGCTATTTCTGCGTTAGGTATATTTGCCCCGTTTTCGATGGTAACTGCAGAGACTTACCAGAGGCCACCAGGGGCACTGAATGAGAAAGAGTTTTTGGCTCAGTGTATTCGCTGTCTCAAGTGTGGGGAGCAGTGTCCTACAGGTGCTATCACATTTAGTCAATCACTCAAGGGAGGGGTTATTGATACACCCATCCTAAGGGATAAGGATCAGTGTAATTTATGCATGAACTGCATTAGAAGTTGTCCAACGGGAGCCTTACGCCCTCTCACAGAAAATCCTGAACTACAGGCCAAGAAGGCCCAGAAGATGTATTCTAAGGAACACGACACACATCCAAGCTTTAACCTTGGAGTGGCTCAGTTGCAGAAAGATAAGTGTATTCTTTATCATGGTAGAAACAGAAAATGTCTTCTTTGTTATGAGGTTTGCCCGTTAAAAGATGAGGCGCTTTATACTGATGACCGAGGAAGGCCTATTATTAATAAAATAGTCTGTTACGGGTGCGGACTCTGTGAGATTGCCTGTCCCCCAATAGCTATAACCATGCCGCTCAGCCGGGAAGACAAACGTTCTCACGAGCTGTTTGAGAGAATCAATCAAGGTTCCTTTTACGAGAGTCGGCTCCCAAGGAGGACTTAAAATGCCAGTACTATGGCTGAGGAGACTGATACAGTTCGGGTCCCTTCTCCTAATCTTTATGATTCCAATCTATGAAAGCTACAAAAGCATCCTCTATCACATACCCAAGGATTCTATCGGCAATCTCTATCAAGAGGGGTTTGGCTCATTAGATTCATTTTTAAAAGGGGGTTATTTAGAACCGGGTCTACTCCTTCTCGATGGGTTGGTTGGATTATTATTCAATAATATCCATGCTGTAAAACGATTTCTTGATGGATTTAGTGGGTTCTTTTGGTCCATAACAATTGGTGGTTTTTCCTTTGTGGATCCTTTGGCCTCGCTACAAGTGCCAAGCAAAGAGTATTCTTGGGATGTGGACTTTTTGATATCGATTACTTTACCTATACTAATCGCCCTTGTTTTCGGAAGAGTTTTCTGCAGTTGGATATGTCCATATAATACCCTGCAGGAGCTTATTCGCTTTGTAGCGAAGAAACTAGGCGTTTCTGGGATAAATAAACAAGTATTAACAGACCACTATTTGCGTTATTGTATTTTAGGAATTGGTTTCGTACTCACAGTATTAGGTGTCGCTGTCTTTCCGTATATCTTACCTTATGTTCAACTAGGCAGAATTTTTTACTATTTGACCTTGAGATCAATTTTTTGGGTGGGTCTTATCTTTGTCATAGTACTTTTACTTGTCGACAGCTTTGTCCAAAAAGGCTTCTGGTGTAATTACCTATGCACTACAGGGGCCTTACTTAGTTTACTGGGAAGAAAGAAATTTGTAACTATTCAAAGAGACAAGAAAGTCTGTCTGGAGAGCTGCACGTTATGCGAAAAGGTGTGTGTCTGGGACTCACACCCCAAATTTGATGATGTGTCGAATTGTACACACTGCCATCTATGTATAAACCAATGTCCATCGAAAGCACTTAAAATTAGAAGTTAAAGAGAAGAAGTTAAGGACACTCATCTTATTTAATGATCAAGGATTCTTCTGCAAATATCATATTGTCCCTATCCTCAGCATAGTGTTAAGCATAGGCTTGGCCCAGGTGAGGAGGAGGGACTTTTGTGCGTAAAGAATGGCTGAAGATACTGGTTCTATTAGTTATCATCATCATATTATTTCCTTGGACGGTCCTCCGCTGGCATCAACAAGGAGAATTGAGCAACGAGGAGTTTACAATTCGGGTCCTCATGCCGGATGGTAAAGTCGTAGTCGAGAATCTGGAGGAGTATTTGATCGGCGTCGTTGCAGCAGAAATGCCCGCGGAATTTGAGGAGGAAGCCCTTAAAGCTCAGGCTGTTGCAGCACGAACCTATGCTGCCAAACGTATCACCCAGCAAACCAGCAATGGTGAAAACTATGATGTGGACACCACCGTTAGCACACAAGCATGGATATCGGAAAACCAGATGAGAGAAAAGTGGAAATGGCTGTCCTTTTGGCGTTATCATGGGAAGATAAAGGAAGCAGTTAATAGTACGAAGAATCAAGTGCTGGTCTTAAATGGACAATATATTGATGCCTTTTTTCATAGCAGCTCAGGTCGGAAAGATACTGAGCGTGCAGAGGATGTTTGGAGCTCATCTAGGCCCTATCTTCAAAATGTCCCTGCAGGAGAGGAAAACCCCAATCGTTTTGTGAAAAGCTACTCCTTTACTCCTAACAGTCTCTATCAAAAGTTGGGTGTCAATGGGTCGGTCAAAGCCTTTGCTGATTCGGATTTCACCATTTTAAGCGAGACAGCAACAGGGCGTGTTAAAGTAGTGCGGGTTCTGGGGAAGAACTATACCGGAGCACAGTTACGCCCCCTCCTTGGCTTAGCCTCAACAGATATGGAGATTCAACTGACGTCCCAGGAGCTTAAGATAACGACCTATGGCAACGGACATGCAGTAGGAATGTCGCAGTATGGCGCCAATGATCTAGCTAAGGCTGGACAAGATTATAAAGAAATTCTCCAACATTTTTACCCCGGCACTAAGCTACTCTTTTTAAAGAAAGCGACCTAGGATAAGGCTGGCTTGCTATTGTTTGTAGTGCAGGAAGCAAAAGGCTGTGTGGCTCACTGATGGCACGCGGCCTTTTAGTATTTCTGCGAACCCAGAATCGCTTGGTTTTAAAACCCTGTGTTATACTAAGTTATATGGGTATCACAAATACAAAACTCAATAAAAATAGCTATAGGAGAGAAACCATGGGAAAAAGTGTAGTCTTGACTGAAAAACCCTCTGTGGGACGTGATATTGCTAAGTTATTAGGTTGCAATCAGAAGGGTAATGGATGCTTCGTCGGCTCCAAATATATTGTAACTTGGGCCTTGGGTCACTTAGTAACCCTTGCTGATCCAGAAGCTTATGGGGATCGGTATAAAACCTGGCGACTAGAAGACCTGCCCATGCTACCAAAGCAAATGGAGTTAGTCGTCATCAAAGAGACATCGAAACAATATGCAGCAGTGAAGCAACTTTTACGCCAACCTGATGTGGATGAGCTCATTATAGCCACGGATGCAGGGCGTGAGGGTGAGCTGGTAGCTCGCTGGATTATTCAAAAGGCAGGCTGGAGAAAATCTATTAAACGATTATGGATTTCTTCGCAGACAGATAAGGCAATCAAAGAAGGCTTTAATAACCTCAAGCCAGGTAAAGCCTATGAGTCCTTATATGCAGCGGCAGAGTGCCGAGCCCAGGCGGATTGGTATGTGGGCTTAAATGTGACACGAGCTCTAACCTGTAAACACAATGCTCAGCTTTCCGCCGGAAGAGTCCAAACTCCGACCTTAGCGCTGGTAGTGGATCGAGAAAAGGAAATTCAGAAATTTATTCCCAAGGAATACTGGACCATCCATGCCCAAGGAAAGGGTTATTCTCTACGTTGGCAAGATAAAAGCAGTGGGCAAAGCCGGATCTTTGATGCGCAGAAGGTGGAGAATCTCCTGAAAAGGTTGTCAGGAAAGCAGGGACGTTTGGCAGACCTTAGGAAAGAGGCTAAAAAGGAGCTACCCCCACTGGCCTATGACCTAACTGAATTGCAAAGAGACGCTAATCGAAAATATGGCTATTCAGCTAAGAAGACTTCCTCAATTATGCAGCAGCTCTATGAGCATCACAAACTGGTAACCTACCCGAGAACCGATTCACGCTACTTGACGGAAGATATTGTGGATACAGTCCCAGAACGCCTCAAATCAATCGCAGTGGGGCCTTATGCAGAATTGGCTCGACGAGTTCTGCGTACCAAGATTGTTACCACGAAGCGATTGGTAGATAACTCAAAGGTCACGGATCATCATGCGATTATCCCCACCGAGCAAACCGTGTTCTTAGGCAAGCTTAGCCAGGAAGAAGCCAGAATTTATGACTTGATTGTTCGCCGCTTTATCGCGGTCCTATCCCCTGCCTTTGAGTATGAACAAACCACGATTAAAGTAGATATCCAAGGGGAAATCTTTACTGCCAAAGGCAAAATCGTGAAGCAGAGGGGCTGGCGGAACGCCTATGAGGGGAATGACTCTATTGATGAGGAAGGGGATCAGGAGGATCAAGAGCAAAGCTTGCCAGATCTAAAAATAAAACAAGATATTGAGGTGCTATCTATAAAATCAGCCTCAGGTAAAACCAAGCCTCCCAAGCGCTACACTGAAGCCACCCTACTATCGGCTATGGAGCATCCCGGTCAGCGACTGGAAGACGCCGAACTACGAGAGACCTTGGAAAAAACCAGTGGCTTGGGTACCCCAGCAACCCGCGCAGATATTATTGAAAAACTCTTCAACTCCTTCTATATGGAGCGCAACGGCAAAGAGATTATCCCGACCTCCAAAGGCATTCAGCTCGTTGGATTGGTTCCCGCCGAACTGAGATCCCCGGAATTAACAGCCAAGTGGGAACAACAACTTAATGAGATTAGTAAAGGGCGTGAAGACCAACAGCGCTTTATCCAAGGGATTAAAAACTATGCGACACAGCTTGTCGGCCAGGTTGTGGGAAGTGGCGAAACCTATCGTCATGACAATATGACAAGGGCCAAATGTCCAGAGTGTGGCAAGTTCCTATTGCAAGTTAAGGGCAAGCGTGGCGAAATGCTTGTCTGCCAAGATCGAGAATGCGGCTATCGGCAGGGTCTTTCCGTGCAGTCAAATGCCCGATGCCCTCAATGCCATAAAAAAATGGAGTTACGAGGGGAAGGGGAAAACAAGCTATTTACTTGCGGCTGTGGCTACCGTGAGAAACTCTCCGCCTTCAATAAGCGCAAAGAACAAGATGGTAAGGGTTCTTACAACAAAAAAGAAGTCAATCAGTACCTGCAAAAGCAAAAAGAGGTCGCTCCGGTGAATACAGCCTTAGCGGATGCTCTTGCCAAGCTGAAGCTTCCAAAATAAAGTCGACTACCATGCCCCATGCTCGAATTCTGATATTATTCCTCTGATGAACTGGATAAAGATTCAGGGTAAAGGTCTTTCCCTTTGGGGAGAGGCCTTTAATTTCTTACTATGAAGTTTGAATATTTTGAATTATAATACTTTTGAGAGGAGTGAGTTCATGGAAGAAGTTGTTATTGTAGGTGCCGCTAGGACACCCATTGGAGATTTCCAAGGATCATTAAAGGATATTTCAGCTGTTGAGCTCGGAATGATAGCGGTAAAAGGTGCTCTAGAAAAGGCTGGAGTGGACGCCAAACTTGTAGAGGATGTCGTCGGAGGAATGGTCTACAAGGCTGGGGTGAAGGGAAATCCCGCAAGGCAGATACAACTTGGGGTTGGTATCCCTCTTGAAGCTGCGGCCACTACTGTTGATCAGCAATGTGGTTCAGCTATGAGAGCTTTAGAGATTGCCACCCAACAGATGTACTTGGGTAAATCCGATGTCAGTGTGGCGGTAGGGATTGAAAATATGTCCCGCGCTCCCCATATACTGCTAAACTCCCGACAAGGTACAAAATTAGGACCTACTAATTTAGAGGATCATCTCACATATGATGCCTTAGTCGATGCCATGATGGGCTACCACATGGGTGTGACAGCGGAAAACCTCGCGGAGAGATACAACATCACTCGTGAGGAACAGGATCAGCTGGCCCACCTCAGTCATACTCGGGCCGTCGCTGCTATCCAAAATGGGTATTTCAAGGATGAAATCGTGCCTGTGGAAATAACCACCCGCAAAGGTACAAAGGTCGTTGAGGTGGATGAGCATCCGCGTGCCGATGTATCTTTGGAAAGCTTAGGAAAACTGAAGCCGGCCTTTAAGAAAGACGGAACAGTCACGGCAGGTAATGCTTCGGGGTTGAATGATGGTGCTGCTGCCTTAATCTTAATGACAGCTAGCAAAGCCAAAGAACTGGAAGTTAAACCGATTGCCAAGATTTTAGCGACTGCTTCTTATGGGGTAGCCCCGGAGATTATGGGGATTGGCCCAGCCTATGCTATTCCAAAGGCTTTGCAGTATGCCAAGCTTAAACTCAGTGATATCGATTATTTCGAAATTAATGAAGCCTTCGCCGCACAATTTCTCGCGGTAAATAGAGAACTGAATCTTGATATAGATAAAGTAAATGCCAATGGTTCGGGTATTGCCTTAGGTCATCCAGTAGGATGCACGGGTGCTCGTATCATCGTATCTATGCTTAGCGAACTAAAAAGACGTGGCGGAAAGTACGGCGTTGCCTCCTTATGTGTAGGTGGCGGGCCGGCTGTGGCAACCGTTATCGAGATGCTCTAGTAACTCAGAAAGATTTCACCTTCCCTTCCCTTGCCTTCCAGATTGTGGTCTATTTCTTCACTCTTTGGGTAAAGATAATCCTAGAGGTGATGTGAGTATGACAATCTGGAGAATCATGATATTGGTGCTGATGATAGGGGTCACTCTACTGGGAACGGAAGCTTTGCTTAAGGGCGAAGAAGTAGCGCAGAGCTCACCCACGCAGAGCTCACCTACTCTTCAAGCTCCTGCTAAAACGGTGAGCGATTTCCCCAGTCCTGTTCAAGGGAAACCTCTGCGGGTTGCTGGGGAATATTATTCTAGCGAAATGGCGACTATGCTTTTTCATCCGGGAACGGATTTTGCACAAGCTGAGGGAGCGGTTATTCGGGTTAAACATGAGGGCAGAGTGACCTATGCGGGGCCAGACCCATTCCTAGGCATTAAGGTTGAGGTAGATTGCGGAGAGGATTGGAGCGTAATCTACGGTGGCTTAAAAAACTTACGCGTGAAGGAAGGGGAATGGGTGCAAGTCAATCAAGCCATTGGCCAGATTGGCTATTACCCAGATATCTTTGGGGATATCGAACAGACTCATCTGCACTATGAAGTGTGGCAGGGGGATTTGGTACAGATTCCTTAGTTACAGTAGTACATTCGTAGACTTATACTCTCTGATATACCAACTCAAAGGGGACCGTTGCTAGCGAATCAACTTCGTTTGCAATGGTCCCTTTAGTATGGAACAAGATGATTCTCACTAAAAATCTGTGATTTGACTCACATCGGGAAAAAGTATTTTTAGGTAATATTGCCATATATTACGCATCCAGTTTATTTACTCTGTTGACCAAGTCTTCATACGAAGGGGATTCAATCCCTGCTAAAGTTTAGTTCAGTGTTCAATTTTTATTGAGAAAGGAGGGAATTAACTTGAATCTCTCGGATAGTGCCCAAATCCCCAAAAGTAATGAGAAGAGAAGTATACTTATAAAATATCTCATTAAATTTAAAGGGCATAAACGAATTACTCCCCTTGTCTCTCCTGCTCCTATAGACATTCTTATTACTTTATTTGGCACTATGTTAGGTATCTCGTTTTTAAGCATCTTGTTGTTTTTCTACAAAATGCCGATGTTAGCGGCTTCTCTAGGGGCCTCAGCGGTATTAGTCTATGGTGTTCCGGATGCTCCCCTATCTCAACCGCGTAACGTAATTTTCGGACATACATTCTCGGCGAGTATAGGCGTATTAGCCTATCAGGTTTTTGGAACAACATGGTGGTCAGTGACCTTAGGAACTGCCCTTGCATTATTCGTAATGTTATTGACTAAAACGACTCATCCACCAGGTGGGGCAACGGCAATGTTTGCTGTCCTCAATGGTGCCGGCCCGATGTATATTGTTGCCCCGATGCTCTTGGGCAGTGCAGTATTAGTTTTGATTGCAGTATTAGTGAATAATTTATCACCTAATCGAAATTACCCGCGCTATTGGTATTGAACGACAAATGCCGCTATTAAAGTGTGAGACTTCGGGCAGGTTAGTTATTAAGTTAGAGGTGGGGTGTTAATATGTTTACAAAGATTCTTGTCCCAACGGATGGCTCGGAGTATTCTCGCAGGGCATTATTAGTAGCCTTAGAGATAGGTAAAAAGTTTAATGCGGAGATAATGTTACTGAATGTGCTGATGACACCTGAAGCTCTGGGATATACCCTATCTGAGGATGAAACTGTAGTTCAACAGCAGTTTAGTTCTAATGGAGAAGCAACATTGGCTGCTACAACTAAAAATGTAGATCTTGAAGGAGTAAAGCTGACTTGTAGTCTAAAACCTGGTTATCCTGCATCAGTGATATTGAAAGAGATAATCAGTGAAAATATTGATTTGGTTGTAATGGGTTATCGTGGCTATACTTCGCTAGCCGGTACATTCATGGGGAGTGTAAGCCAGAAGGTCCTGGCAAAAGCATCACAACCAGTGCTTCTTATTAAATGAAATCCGGCTTCGTCGAACCTTTGAAGCACACATCCAAAAAGGCGAAGTCGCTGGTTACACTTAGGCTGGAGGAAAGTATAAATAAAGAGCGGGGAGGCCCCGCTCTTTTTTAATAACATATTTTCTAAGACAAAGAATTATTATCTACCCAGTCTTTCGCCTCATCGACAGAATCCTCCGTGGGAATGGCGACCTTGGATTCTGCTTTGAGTTCTTTGATCTCGGCTCGCCAAGCGGCAGAATCATGGCGTTCAATGGGATTGGCCATGAATTTTTCTTTAGGTTGGTTGTAGCTGCTTTTGTCGGTCATTACGGAACCTCCTTAATTGATGTCTCCAGTTTAAGATCGCAGTGTCATCCTAAGGGCGGGATGCCTGAGGGGTTTTTTCGGATGGCAAAGGATAAGCAGATTTTAATACTGCTGCTCTGCCATGCGTTTAAGGGTCTTATATTTATCCTGAGCGTGCTCCTCGGCGGCTTGGAACATCTCATCCGCAATTTCGGGGAAGACCGTTTTAAGGGAGGAGTAACGAATTTCGCCCTTGATAAAGTCTTGGAAGGAGTCTTTAGGCTCTTTAGAATCCAGCGTAAAGGGATTTTTTCCTTGATCCTTCAGGCGCGGGTCGTGCCGCCACAGGTGCCAGTATCCCGCATCGACAGCCTTCTTCATCTCCGCCATGCTCGTACCCATACCTGTTTTGATGCCATGGTTGATACAGGAGGCGTAGGCGATGATGATAGAAGGTCCTTTATAGCTTTCAGCCTCAGTAATGGCTTTGAGAGTATGGTTCATATTAGAACCCATGGCGACTTGGGCCACATAGATGTAACCATAGGTAGTGGAAATCAGACCCAAGTCTTTCTTGCGGACTTTTTTACCGCCAGCGGCAAACTTGGCGATGGCAGCAGTTTGGGTTGCTTTGGAGGACTGACCGCCGGTGTTCGAGTAGACTTCTGTATCAAAGATGAAAATATTGATGTCATCACCACTGGCGAGGACATGGTCTAGACCATTGTAACCAATATCATAGGCAAAGCCATCCCCGCCGAAAATCCAGACGGAAGGCTTGATCAGATAATCTTTTTTGGCCATGATTTCTTGGAGGAGGGGATTAGCGGAAATATCTTCTTTCCTGAGCAATTCTAATACACGGGCACTGGCTTTTTTGGATCCTTCCCCATCGCTGAAGTTATCTAACCAGTCTTGAAAGGCCCCCTTCAGCTCGGTGCTAATGTTACCCTCTAGACCCTGACTCATCAGTTGAGCGACCTTCTCGCGGATTTGTTTGGAGCCTAGATAAATCCCATACCCAAATTCAGCATTGTCTTCGAAGAGAGGATTCATCCACGCCGGACCTTTACCCTCGGCATTGGTGGTATAAGGGACAGAAGGTGCACTACCTCCCCAAATGGAAGAACAACCGGTGGCATTGGCGATGATCATCCGATCCCCATAAAGCTGGGTGATCAGGCGAGCATAAGGTGTTTCGCCGCAGCCCGGACAAGCTCCGTTAAATTCCAGAAGGGGTCGGGCAAACTGGCTACCGATCAAAGTTTTTACATCCAGGAGGTCTCGCTTTTCGGTGACCGTCATGGCGAATTCCCAATTCTCTGCTTCCATCTCAATGGCATGATCTGCAGGCTCCATGACGAGGGCTTTACCCGGTGCCGGACAGATATCGGCGCAGTTTCCGCAGCCAGTGCAATCCAAAGGAGAAACTTGAATTCGGTAATGATAACCTTCCAGCTTTTTCGAATTGGGTTTCTTAGTTTTGAAGGTGTCAGGCGCTTTCCCATACTCTGCTTCGTCTAATAGGAAGGGGCGAATGGTGGCATGAGGACAGACATAGGAACATTGATTACATTGAATGCACTTGTCAATTTGCCATTCCGGTACAACTACGGCAATGCCGCGTTTTTCGAATTTCGTCGTGCCCAAGGGGAAGGTTCCGTCTTCCCTACCGACAAAAGCGCTGGTGGGGAGATCGTCTCCGGCATGGCGTTCCATCGGACGTTGAATGGTCTTAACAAAGTCGGGTTCGTCTTTGACGGGCATATCCTCATCGGGAATGTCCGCCCAGGAGGCAGGAACCTTCACTTCAATGAGTGATTCAATGCCCTGATCCACGGCCTGCTCATTCATTTTGACAATATTGGCGCCTTTCTTGCCATAGACCTTGTTTATTGAGTCTTTCAAGTAGAGTATAGCGTCATCGATAGGTATGACCTTTGCCAGCTTAAAAAAGGCCGCCTGCATGACCATGTTAATTCGACCGCCTAACCCGATACCCCGAGCGATGGAGATGGCGTCGATTAGATAGAAATTGATCTCGTTTTTAGCCATATAGCGCTTTAGGGCCGCAGGGAGGTGATCTTCCACTTCCTCCTTGGTCCATGGACAATTCAAGACAAAAGTGCCGCCCTTTTTCAGACCCTTCAAGATATCGTAGTTATAGATGAAAGACTTATTATGGCAAGCAATATAGTCCGCATCAAAAACTAAGTAGGAAGATTTAATAGGATGCTTACCAAAACGCAAGTGGGAAATGGTTGTCCCACCCGACTTTTTGCTATCATATTCGAAATAGCCTTGAACATTGAGATTCGTGTTATCCCCGATAATCTTGATGGCACTCTTATTAGCACCGACAGTGCCATCAGAGCCCAGTCCCCAGAACTTGCAGCGAATGGTGCCTTCTGGAGAAGCATCAATAATTTCTTCTTCTGGTAATGAAGTGTGGCTGACGTCATCGACAATGCCGATGGTAAAGTTATTTTTGGGTTGGTTCTGGTTAAGGTTTTTATAGACAGCCAAAATCTGTGAAGGTGTCGTATCCTTCGAACCCAGACCATAACGGCCACCCACAATAAGGGGCCGTTTTTCTGTTTGGCTAAACATTTGGAGAATATCCAAGTAGAGGGGTTCCCCTGTGGAACCGGGTTCCTTTGTTCTGTCCAGGACTGCGATCTTTTTGACGGATTGGGGTAGAACATCGAAGAAATATTTCGAGCAGAAGGGACGATAGAGATGAACTTTGATCAGCCCCAGCTTCTCTCCTCTTTGGGCGAGGAAATCGATAGTCTCTTCAATGGTGTTGCATACCGAACCCATAGCCACGATGATGTTTTCGGCAGCAGGGTCTCCATAGTATTGAAAAGGATGGTACTCCCGACCGCTTATTTTTTTGAACGCTTTGAAATAATCTTCAATGATATCCGGAACAGCGTCATAGAAAGGATTAGCAACCTCCCGCCCTTGGAAGTAGATATCAGGGTTCTGAGCGGTGCCTCTCAAGACAGGATGATTGGGGTTCAGAGCGTTGTCGCGGAATTGTTGAATCTTCTCATAATCCACGAGCTTGGCGATTTCTTCATAAGGGGTAGTTTCAATCTTTTGCACCTCATGGGATGTCCTGAAGCCATCGAAAAAGTGTAGATGAGGAATTCGGGACTTAATGGCTGCCAGATGAGCTATGTAACCAAGATCCATGGCTTCTTGAACATCATTGGAGCAGAGCATAGCAAAGCCTGTTTGGCGGCAGGCATTAATATCGGCGTGGTCACCAAAAATGGAAAGAGCATGGGTGGCAAGACCCCGGGCACTGACATGAAATACTGCAGGAATCAGATTTCCTGCTATTTTATACATCTCGGGGATCATTAGCAGCAAGCCTTGAGAAGCAGTGTAAGTCGTTGTAAGGGCTCCTGCTTGGAGTGAACCGTGTACTGCTCCAGCTGCCCCAGCCTCGGATTGCATCTCTACAACTTTAACTGGTTGATCAAAAATATTTTTTTTGCTGTGGGCCGACCATTCATCGACTGCTTCGGCCATGGGTGAGGATGGGGTAATCGGGAAGATGGTCGCTACCTCAGTCAAAGCATAGGACGCTTCGGCTGCGGCCTGATTAGCATCCATCGTTTTCATTTTCTTTGCCACGAAACTACCTCCTTTAGACAATGAGCATTTGGCTATAGGCTTAGTATTCGTTATTCAAAAAGTCTCATACATTTTTTTCTTAGAAAAAAATAAGCTTTTATCCTTATACAGCATTTACCAATCACTGACATCCCTTGAGGATGTCTTTTTTAGTTTTATGTGCATATAAATGTATAAAATTTCGTTGCAAAAAGGAGGGCTTCTGGGTGCAAGAATATATCCGCAAACGTGTACTCGATATCGGGAATTACATAATGGAATCGAGCGCCACGGTACGACAAACGGCAGACATTTTTGGAGTCTCTAAATCGACGGTCCATAAGGATGTCACGGAAAGACTGCCCCTAATCAATGAAAAACTAGCCATGGAAGTGAAGCAAATTCTGGAGAGCAATAAAGCAGAGCGTCATATTCGTGGCGGGGAAGCCACTCGGAAGAAATATCAAGAGAATTAAGGGTAATAAAAGGTTATTATTTAAGTGATAGGGTACCCTAAGATAAACAAATCTCAAAAGATATTTGACAAAAGTAGATAAATAAAAATAATAGAGGAATTAGTGTATTTTCATCGAATAAAAGAATGTGGTATATTATGTATAATCTCCCGCAGGGGAGATTGTACTTTTGCGTTTAAGAGGTTAACTTAGGCTGCAAAAGTAATAGCCAACCATGAATGCCGGGAAAGTAAATTTTGGGATTTTTGAGGATGGACAAGCCAGAAGAGTAAGAAAGGGGTACCACAACCAATGTTCGGTATTGACTTAGGAATTGATTTAGGTACAGCCAGCGTTTTAGTTTTCGTTAAGGGAAAGGGAATTGTTCTCCATGAACCTTCGGTTGTTGCAATAGATAAAAATACCAACAAACGAATTGCTGTTGGGGAAGACGCACGGATGATGCTGGGAAGAACCCCAGGGAACATTATTGCTGTTCGCCCCATGCGTGATGGAGTTATCGCTGATTATCAGACCACCGAGCTGATGCTCAAATATTTTTTAGAAAAGGCCGGAGCGCGTCGTTGGCCCTTATTTAAAACACGGGTGGTCGTATGCATTCCCTCTGGGGTTACTGAGGTTGAAGAACGGGCTGTTAAACAAGCAGCTTATCAAGCTGGCGCCAAACAGGTCAAGGTGATTGAAGAACCCTACGCCGCTGCTTTAGGTGCAGGATTGGATATTTCCGGACCTACGAGTAATATGATTGTGGATATCGGTGGTGGAACCTCAGATGTGGCGGTCCTTTCCCTAGAAGGAATTGTTACCAAACGAAGTCTGCGAGTCGGCGGCGATAAGTTTGACGAAGCCATTATTCGTCATATTCGACGTGAGTATAACCTAATGATTGGTGAGCGGACGGCGGAAGAGGTAAAGATAGCCGTCGGTTCAGCTATTCCCGAGGGTCGTCCTGATCATGCTGAAATCGATGTCCGGGGCAGAGATTTAGTCACAGGCCTTCCCAAGACGATAAACGTGAATTCTCGGGAGTGTTATCTGGCCCTCGAAGAAAATGTGGAAGCGATTGTAGGGGCTGTTAAGGAAGTATTGGAGCGTACCCCCCCTGAGCTTTCTGCGGATATTTTGAATAAAGGGATTGTCATGACCGGTGGTGGATCCTTGATTTATGGTTTTGATACCCGCATCTCACGTGAAACAGGACTGCCGGTGACTTTGGCTGATGATCCTATTTCATGTGTAGCTTTAGGAACAGGTAAGGTACTGGAACATAGCTTTTAAGGACTAGATAATCTAAGCAGTTGGTTACAATGGACAAACATAAATAAGCCGAGGAAAGGGGCGGATCCGGTCATGACCGGGGAAAGCTGAGCCTCGGTTTTTATTATTTCTACCATCGACCTCAATTATTGTGAAACTTTTCGTCTTAAGGGGGTTTATTGCATGAAAGCAGATATATTAGGGGTTAAAGTTGACCGGGAGACCATGGCCGAAACCCTCCTTAAAATACAGGAAGCGGTAAGCAGTCATCAAGCCATCCAAGTGGTTACAGCGAATCCGGAGCTTATTTATGGAGCAGGAAAGGATGCCCGGCTGAAGCAGCTTATAAATTCTGCTCAGATTGTTACGCCCGACGGGGTGGGTGTCGTGTGGGCGGCCAAGCGCTTAGGATATCCTGTGGAGGAAAGGGTTACCGGTATCGATCTGGTTGAAGCTCTTTTACCTGTAGCGGCAGAAAAGCAATGGCGCATTTTCTTTTTGGGAAGTCAACCCGGCGTGGCTGAACGTGCGGCTCAAAAGGCCGCTGAAAGATACCCAGGCTTCCAGTGGCAAGCTGCCCACGGCTATTTTAGCCGCGAGGAAGAGCAGGGCCTGGTCGAGCAGATTCGCAGTTTTAAACCAGACCTTTTATTGGTTGGTTTAGGTGCTCCTCGCCAGGAATTCTGGATGTTTTCCCATTTGGATTTAGATACAATAAGCATCGGGGTGGGCGGTAGCTTCGACGCCTTGGCCGGAATCAATAAAAGAGCTCCCCGCTGGATTCAAGACATTCATCTGGAGTGGCTCTATCGCTTAATTAGACAGCCCTCGAGAATCAAACGTCAACTCGTACTTCCTCGCTTTGCTTGGAGGGTCATACGATCCAGTAAAGAACAAGCGCGAACCAGAAAAGCACGATAGAAAAAATAAAAAATTCGACACCGACACAAAAGAAAATCGTATTAACGTATTTATGGATAGGAGGTTGGAAAATGCCTGAATGGGAATTCAAATGGTCCTGGGAGAAGATAACACTCGACCCACAGGCCAGAGAGGACTTTTTACAGGAATCTCAGCCTTTTATTCGTCATGTTTCCATTCAGACCTGTCACCGAACCTTAGACTGGGGTAGAGATGAGGAATTATCGGAGGCTTTAATCGCTTTTAACGAAGCTATCGATCATTTTGAAGAAGAACGCGGGGTTCCTTTTTTAGCCTATGCTCGGCTTCTCATGAAACGCCGGCTTATTGATTATTATCGCAAGCAGCGTTTGCGTGACGCTTTGTCGCTGGATCAAGACGAAGTAGGTCAGGCTGTAGAAATCCATGTGGGCATCCATGAATTCCAGGAGCGTCAACAAAACCAAGAGCGAGCGGCTGAGATTCGAGAGTTCTCTTTAGCCCTTAAACGTTATGGGCTATCCTTTCAAGTCCTAGCTGAAGTATGTCCGAAGCACCGCGATAGTCGAGAAACCCTGCTCAGTGTTGCCCGCACTCTTGCTTTTTCCTCTGAATTATGGGCTCAAGTGGAAAGAACAGGTAAACTTCCCATGCAAGCCTTAACTCTTAAGACCCAAGTCCATCCTAAGGTTCTAGAGCGGGGTAGAAAGTATATCCTCGCTGTAGCCCTATTAATCGCAAATCAACATGACTATATCTATTTAAGGGAATATGTACTCCCAGAGGAAAGGAGGGCTGAAGGATGAACAAAAATAAGGGCGTAGTTTTGGAAAAAAACAACCAGAAGATTACAGTCCTAACCGGCGATGGAGAATTTAAAACACTTAAGTATAAAAGGGATGTCGAGATCGGAGAAGAAATTCAGCTTCCTGCTCAATACAAGGCACCTATCTGGCGGATCGGGGCCAGTATAGCGGCTGTGTTTATTTTGACCTTTATGAGTATCTTCGGGTGGAGTGTTTTTCAACCGAGGACGGCAGTTGCTATGATATCCCTCGACATCAATCCTAGCCTTCAGCTTACTCTGGACCAGAAGGGAGAGGTTTTGGAACTGGAATCTTTTAATTCTGAAGCAGAGCAGTTGATGCTGGGACTTTCCCTTGAAGGGAAGGTCTGGGAAGAGGCTCTGGATGAAATTATTCAGAAATCAGCTGAACTCCATTATTTGACGGAAGAACAAAACTGGGTTGTAGTTGGTTATGCGGCTGAAGAGACAAAGAAAATGCTACCGACTGCTACCATCAAAATGGAGGCAATAACCCAAAAAGTCCAAGAAGCAGTTCAGGAGCAGGGACTTAAACCGACAGTAGCGGCCTATGAATTGACCTCAGCTCAAAAACGACAGGCTCAAGAGACAGGGCTATCTTTAGGGGAGTATGCCTTAGTGGACACCGCCCAGAAGGCGGGTATCAAAGTAGATTCACAGGCAGTCAAAGAAAAGGACCAGCGGGAGAGCCTATTAGAAAACCCTGAGATTCAAGAGCAGTTGCGCAAGGATAAGCATATCATCGAAAGTAATGATTCCTTCACAGAACACTCTATGAGAAGCAAAACAAACAGCAAAGATGCACAAAAGGATGGCTCTAAGGAAGAAAGAGACCAAGAAAAGTATAACGACAACAATAACAATAATAAAAATTTCAATTTCAACAACTACAACAAGTACAATAATTCCAAGGACATGACTAAGGGTTGGGGCAGAGATGACGACAGCAAGGATGATGGCAGAAATAATTCCCGTAGCCCAGGTAACCGAGGAAGCTTGCCGGAACGCGACACTACGAAGGATTCTAAGGAAAATGATAACCCTGAGAAGTCCAATAACAATAAGGTTAATTCAGACACTAGGGACAACAGGAGCGGAAACGACAATAGTTCAGGTAAGGCCGATGAGCGGTCAAAGCATGATGAGAATAGTCAGAATCATGGGGATGAGAGTCAAAGCTCAGAAAGAGATTCCCGGGAAGGGCGAAGCAGTCACCAAAATAAAGATACCTGGAATTTCCTCACGATTTTAGACTATACATATCAGCGAAATAGATAGATGGTAATTAGATAAATGGTAATTAAATAGATAGTGAATAGATTGATGGTAAGCTAAAAATAGATGCTTTTCTAGGGGTAGTTCCGTGTAGGATAATCACCTAGAAGAGCATCTTTTTTGTATATTGTTAACATCATGAATTTAAATCATCAACACTTCACCATATAAATCCTGAGTTTGCCTAAGCATCTCTTGGACGCTGAAATCCTGCCAGCGCTTCGCTCCAGAAGCTATACACGAGGCAGCAAAGTCAGGTTTCTTGAGAAATTCAGCACAGGATTCGGCGAGGGCTTTCGGCTGCTCGGGTGGGACCAGTAACCCATCCTGGTTGTGGCGGATGACTTCGGGTATACCTCCAACAGTCGTCGCAACAATAGGCAAACGGGCTTGCATGGCTTCAAGGAGTACGAGACCCATCCCTTCGCTAACGGAGGGAAGAACAAAAAGATCCATAGCGGGAAGGGCTCGGTAAGCATCAGGTAGATAACCCGCCAAGGTAAGTGGCAGATCAAGGGCCTTTGCTTGGTTTTGGAGTTCTGAGTGGAGGGGTCCGTCGCCGATGATAAGAATATGGATTGAGGGGAATTGACTCCGGAGGATTCGCGCTGCTTCAAGGAGCGTGCTTAAGCCTTTTGTTGGGTGTAGGCGAGCGACAGAACCGATTACTAGGGTACCCTCAGGAATTTGCCATTTTTGGCGAAAACACTGACGTAGATTGCCCCGTTTCTCAAGAGAATCAAGCTGAGGTAGAGACGGGATTCCGTTGTAGATCGTGCGGATCCTTTGCCCGCCACGGGTTGCAACCTCTTGAGCTAAAGCCTCGGAAACCGTGATAATTCCAGAAGTCAAGGGCAGAGTTATGCGATCTAAGGTTAGGGCTAAGCGGGCAGCCTGGGGGGAAAGATAATCTTGCCGAAGGGAGCTATGAACCGTGCTGATCACAGGGGTCTTTAAACGCCAGCCGGCTAATCTGCCAAGAAGATTAGCTCGAGAGCCATGAGTGTGGAGAAGCGAAAACTTTTCTCTGCGTATCGCCTCGATTAGCCTAGGCAAAGGGGAAAGATCCAGAGCATGTTTCATGGGAAAGAGTAGAGTAGGAATTCCAAGCTCTTCAGTTAGCTTGGCGAAAGGTCCGGCAACTAAGCAGCCGGAAGTCAGAGATAAGGAGGTCGAGTTAAGCCCCTGTAGCAAGGTCAATACATGCTGCTCGGCACCCCCGATCTCTCCACCGCCGATTAATTGTAATACTTTGTAGGTAGCCAATGCGGTTCTTCCCTTCTTCGCCAAACTCGGTTATACTAAGGATACACAAAATTGTGACTAGGTACTAAAAGTCATGGGATAGGAGGTCCTAGATATGTTAGAAAGTCAAGAAATCCAAAAAATCATTCCCCATCGGTATCCCTTTTTACTGGTTGATCGCATTCTCGAATTAGAGGAAGGGAAACGCGGGGTTGGATTGAAAAATGTTTCCGGCAATGAGCCCTTTTTCCAAGGGCATTTTCCCGGTTATCCGGTGATGCCTGGAGTGCTGATCATGGAAGCCTTAGCCCAGGTGGGAGCCGTCATTCTTTTAAAGCTACCGGAATACGCAGGACATGTGGCCCTTTTCGCCGGACTTGAGGATGTGCGGTTCCGCAAACAAGTCATCCCAGGGGACCAACTTCGTCTGGAAGTTGAACTCCTAAAGCTGAAACGCGGTATTGGCGTTGCTCAAGGCAAAGCTTTTGTGGGAAACGACGTAGTAGCTGAGGGAACCTTGAAATTTGCGGTAGGCCCGAAATTAGATAACTAAGACGAATTTGAACTATATAAACCATTTAAAAGCTAGGGAGAGCGTTGCTCAGCCCTAGTTTTTTTGCGCTATTTTTAGCACTCTAAGAATTCTTTCCTAATGCTTGATATCCCTGCTTTATAATGCCTATCTTAAGACAAATTACCCTTCAGCAATTCTTGCATAGTCTAGGATAGGAGGGAGAGAAAGATGAATATACAACTTACAGCACTGGGAGCCATAGTGGCCTTGCTTTGGCTTCTCGCTGATTATTGGGAATGGACAATGCCGGCGACTGCAGAGAAAAGAATTGTAGATTGGAAGAGAAACTACTATAGATCCCAAGTCATTGTGAAATTCATCAATCACGAATCCATCGACCAGCAGGAACGCTTCGCCTTTTCCTTGAGACATTTTATTAGAGATATGGAGCAAGAAATGGGAATACCTGTCCATTGTGAGATTGAGTTATCTGGACAAAGGGGTCAACTCACTACGGAAGAGTTACGCCATCTTCAATGTCTAAAGCAAGCGTTTTCCAGCTTTACATGGCGAATGCAGGAGTCGGAGCTTGATCAGAATTAGTAGTGTTGAGCTCTAGTGTTCCATACATAGTTATTTAAAAATAAAGGAATCCCCCAACTTGAGTTGGGGGATCAGAGTTCCAGTTAAAAGTGGGTGCCTTGCAAAGTCAGCGCGTACTTGAAGAAGATTTTGTACCGGGTGTTTTCTGATCGCCATCAGTTTTTTTGACACCATCTTTATGATGTCTTTTCCCGAAGTCATACTTTCCATTAGCCAGATCCTCTTCGACCTTCTTTTGGTGATGCTGGATTTTCGTCTTGATCTCAGCAGCTTCTTCTTTTTCAAGAATTCCTGCTTCGACTTGTTTGTCGAGCAATTGCACCTTGAGCTCAACCATTTGTTGATGGAGAGCTTTGATTTCCGCTAATTTGGCAGGATCAGGTGCAGCAGCTGTTGCTCCCAAGGCGTTACCAGCACCTAATGAGAGAAAGGCTAAGGTGAGTAAACTAACAGCGAATTTCCTCAACAATTTGCACTCCTCCTTTGTGTTTAAGAGACAAGCCCTTTAAACCGGAACGATGATAGATTACCCCAAAAGAGAAAGAAACATATTGGGAAATGCTGGGATGACCGAAAAAAATTAATGGGAAAAACAAGAAGGGGAACAACAGGTGAGGAAGAATAGTGTAATAACTTGGACTTTTGTACTATAGAAGATGGGATTACTATGAAGGAGTGATTTTTGGCGATGTTCTATATTCTGCTAACGGAATCAGAGAAATTGCATATCACTCCTCTTAAAGAAGTGAGCTACCTTCAGGAGAAGACTGAGGTCTTGCTGCCTAGTCTACCTTTGAGTGTTGCCTTGTGCTTGCTAGATGAAATAAGCAACAAAAAAACTAAAGCAGAGAGGTCAACGACTTTTTGGACCAGGTGGAGAAAGGGAGAAGAAAAGGTCCTGAAAAGGGATCGGGATTGGCTCAAGGAGGAGCTCCTCAAAGTTTTGCAGAAAAGGGTAAACGTCTCCCAAGCTTGGCACTGGGAGGGTATGGAGAGTTTCCAACTCAATTCGGAGGAGAAGATTCGGGATAAGAACAGAGAAGATTTTCAAGCTAGAACGGCGGGAAGGTTGCTAGCGAAAGCCGATCTTCAACGGTTGGGGAAGGAATGTCACATCCCTTATGCTGAAGTTTTATTCCTATGCCATGAACAAATTAGCAAAGGGTATGGGGAATGGATCCCTGCGGTTATTAAGGATGGACAAGGCTGGAGATGCCAACGCTGCGGGGGGATAAGGGTAGAGGAATGGGTAAGCATTTATGGGTTAACCGCTACCTGTGTGGAATGTACGGTCTTAGGGGCAGTAAGCTCTCTTCATGCTCTCTATCGAAGTATAGGTCCACCAGATAGAAATTGGGTTAAGGATATTAAGCTTGTCTTCTCGCCACGCTGGGAGCTAAGTAAGGCTCAAAGACTGGCTTCCCAAGATATTTTAAAATATGTCCAAGGTGATTCGACAAGTGAGTGTGTGGAGAGGGAAATCTTGCTCTGGGCAGCCTGTGGAGCGGGTAAAACAGAGGTCTGTTTTCCGGCTACTGCATGGGCACTTGAGCGAGGCAAAAGAGTTCTGTTTGCAGCTCCCCGACAAGATGTGATTCATGATGTAGCGCCTCGTTTGCAAGAGGATTTTCCAGATCTGCAAGTAAGCGTCTTAACCGGAATCAGTCCGGAGCACTTTGCCTCATCTCACTTGGTCATTGCCACCACTCATCAGATACTCCGCTTTTACCAAGCCTTTGATGTAATCTTTCTTGATGAGATGGACGCCTTCCCCTATTATGGCAACAATGCTTTAGCATGGGGAATTCAGCAAGCCTTGCGACTGGGGGGGAAGATTGTATATCTAACCGCCACCCCAACCACAGAGAGTTTGGATAAGGTGAGGCGAGGGAAGATGGGGCTCATTCGCATACCCGCTCGACACCACCGACGGGCTATTCCAATGCCTGAATGGCGAAAAGTTTCCGAGGCTTTGGAACCGGAAAGATTTAGTCGTCATCCGAGTCTGAAGGTATGGGAGTGGCTGAAAGAGTCAGTGCAGCTGGGACCGATTCTCATCTTTGTCCCGAAAATATCCTGGGTTAACTCATGGGTTGATCTGTTGCAAAGTGAATTCCCAGAGTGGACCATTGCCGGAAGCTATAGCTCAGACCCTGCGCGACGGGAGAAGGTCGATGGGTTAAGAAGAAGGAAGTATGATGCCTTTGTCTGTACCTCCATTTTGGAACGGGGAATAACGATTCCTGATGCCCAGGTCGTCGTGCTACAGGCAGACCATGAACTATTTGATGTGAGAGCTCTCGTGCAGATGGCGGGACGGGTGGGGCGAACCCAAGAAAATCCGACTGGAAGCGCACTCTTTCTTGCCGCGGGGAAGACTCCCGGGATGGAAAAAGCGATGGCTTGGATCAGGGAGCAAAATGAAATAGCCCTGACCCAGGGCTTAATTGATTAGGCAAAGGAGGCACCTCATGGCACGTGATACTTACTCCCTTTGGCAAGATTTAAAAGACCTTGTTCGCTCCTTGGTTTATGAAAAGCAAACCAACTGCCTGCTCTGTGATACCTCAGTCAACGGGAGTCAGGTTTTTTGTGGTGTCTGTGAGTCTGCTTATTTTTATCCCCGTCTTATGCGTTGTAGCCACTGCGGTAAGATTACCGAAGGAAATACTGAAGAGTGTCATGACTGTTCCCAAGGAAGGGGCCCCAAGGGACTAAAAAAAGTGGTGGCTTGGGGGCATTATACCGAGGCCTGGCGGGAATTGATTCAGGATGTCAAATTTAAGTCCCAGCCCTATCTCCTCAAAAGACTCGGGCAGCCCTTGGCGGAATTTGCAATTCATCACTTGCCGCCACCGGATGTCTTGGTGCCTGTGCCAATGAATGCAGAAAGAATAGCGGAGCGGGGCTTTAACCAAGCGGCGGCAATTGCCTCGCTTCTGCACTGGGAACTGGGGGTTCCACTATGGGAGGGGCTCCAAAGAGTTCGGACCACTACACCCCAGGTGGGCTTAAGCCGCCAGGAGCGGCTGCATAATTTAGATGGAGTTTTCCGGATGCCGACCGCCGAGAAAAAGGTCATTCAAGGAGCAAAGATATGGTTAATTGATGATGTAACGACTACCGGAGCAACCTTGGAACACTGCGCGAAGGAGCTGAGGGAGAACGGCGCAGAGGAGGTCTATGGGCTTGTTTTGGCTGCCGGTATGGTGAAATCCTAAGAAAAAAAGGACTATCCAGCCTCCAAATTCGATGGTATAATAGGGTCGGATAGGCGTGAGTCTGTTACTATTTTTTAGGTAAGGGGATTATCTTCATGGCGTTTCAAGACAAAGATCTAGTATGCAAAGATTGCGGTACCACATTTGTATTCACCGTAGGTGAGCAAGAATTCTATGCAGAGAAAGGCTTCGAAAACGAACCACAACGTTGCAGAGATTGCCGTAATGCTCGTAAAACAAGCCGTAATGGCGGTGAGTCTCGTCAACGCGAAATGCACACAGTTGTTTGTGCAGAATGCGGAGTTGAAACTCAAGTTCCTTTTCAACCAACTTCAGATCGCCCCGTTTACTGCCGTGATTGCTACCAAGCTCAACGCGTAGGTCGCTAATCAGAGAGTAACCGAGCAATATATCAAAGCATTGGGTGTAGAACCCGATGCTTTTTCTTATCTTCAAGGAAACTAAAATCAATGCGAATAAACATATTTAGGCAAAGTCATTGCATAAACTTACTCCCTTATGTATAATATTTACTAGCCAAAGAGACAAGATATACTTAAAAAAATGGCATGAATTACAAAGTGGATAAGTAAAGTAAATTAAAGTAAGAAGTAAAGGAAGAGGGAAAAGAAATGAAAAAAGGGTTACGTAATGGAGTTATTGCTGTCGTCATGATGAGCTTGCTCGCTCTGACAGGTTGCGGAGCTAGCCAAACTCCAGCTCCGGCTAAGGATCCAGCAACTTCGAATGCTGGGACGGAAAAAGTTTTAAAAATTGGTTCGGCTATTGAGTATGCACCTTTTGAATTTATGGATGAAAAACAAAATGCCGTCGGCTTTGATATCGACTTAATGAATGAGATCGGCAAAGATCTGGGATACACTGTGAAGTTCGAATCTTCATCCTTTGATGGTTTAGTGACTGCTATTGGCCAAGGAAATTATGATGCGGTGATCTCTGCAATGACTATTACTGACGATCGCTCCAAGTCCGTACTTTTCAGTGCTCCTTATTTTGAATCCGCTCAAGTTATTGCTGTGAAAAAGGGCAGTGATATTAAATCCGAGAAGGATTTGACAGGTAAAAAGGTCGGTGTTCAGCAAGGAACTACAGGTCAAGGTGCTGTTGAGGGATTAGGTATCGATCCGAAGAAATTCGAGACTATCGGGGATGCAATCAATGATATGATGATTGGCGGATCTGATGCAGTCGTAGCAGATACACCAACCCTTTACTATTTCATCAAGCAAAACCCAAATATGGATATCGAAATCGTATCCAGTGATTTCCCTAAAGAATATTTTGGTATCGCCTTCAAGCTTGACAATAAGGAATTAGCAGATCAAGTCAATGCTACCCTTAAGAAATTCATGGACAATGGGAAGTATAACGAGATTTATAAAAAATGGTTTAATGAGGATGCACCTAAATTCTAAGTGTTTTATAAGCCAACTATGACCCAAACGCCTAGCAATGCTGGGCGTTTAATTTTTAAGACAAGCTATTGGGGAAAACTGCATGCAGGATAGTTCTTGAATAAGCTTGCTATGGACTGTATAATTATCAGGTAAAAATCAGCCTAGGCTTGATGATCTTGTAAATAAAGGAGGATGTGGGTGTGGAACTCCGTTGGGAATTAATGATTGAGAGTATCAACCCCTTGCTGAAAGGGGCAGTCATTACTTTAGAACTTACGGCCGGGGCAGTGGCTATGGGTATTGTCATTGGGCTGTTTATGTCCCTGATGCGTTTATCCGGTAGCCGGATTGTGCGTGGCTTTGCCATTGCTTATATTGATTTCTTTAGAGGCACGCCCCTCTTAGTACAGATTCTTATGGTATATTTCGCTGTCCCGCAGCTTTTTAATTTTCAAATACCCAATAATTACCAGTTTATCGCTGGGATTGTGGCCATGGGGCTGAATTCCGGAGCTTACATTGCCGAAATATTTCGAGCCGGCATCCAGTCCATCGACCGTGGTCAGGGCGAGGCAGCTCGCTCCTTGGGTATGAGTCAAACACAAGCCATGCGCCACGTTATTCTTCCCCAGGCTTTTAAGCGGGTTATCCCTCCCCTTGGTAATGAGTTTATTGCCTTGTTAAAGGACTCATCTTTAGTATCTATTATCGCTCTACAAGATCTCATGTATACCGGCAAACTTATCGTCAGCCGAACCTACCAACCCTTTGTCATCTACATGGAAGTAGCCTTATTCTATCTGGTGATGACCTTGATTTTATCGCGGTTCGTCAGCTACACGGAGAGGAGGTTCGGTAAGAGTGATAACCGTTAAAAATCTGCATAAACATTTTGGCAAACTGGAGGTCCTGCGCGGGATAGATTGTCATATAAAAGAAAAAGAAGTTGTGGTCGTGATTGGTCCCAGCGGGTCAGGAAAAAGCACCTTTCTGCGTTGCCTCAACAAGCTTGAGGAAACGACCCAAGGGGAAATTACCATCGATGGAATTCCCTTGAATTCAGAAGCTAATGTGAATGCTATCCGCCGTGAGGTTGGAATGGTTTTTCAACGCTTTAATCTGTTTCCTCATAAGACTGCTTTAGAAAATGTCGCCATGGCCCCGGAAATTGTTCGTAAGACTAACAAACATCAAGCCCAGGAGATCGCCTTAGAGCTACTCAAAAAGGTTGGTTTGGAAGATAAAGCGGATGAGTATCCTGATCGACTCTCCGGTGGACAGCAGCAACGGGTGGCTATCGCTCGCGCCTTGGCTATGCATCCAAAAGTCATGCTTTTTGATGAACCGACCTCTGCTCTTGATCCCGAGATGGTGGGAGAGGTTTTAGCTGTCATGAAGGATCTAGCCCGGGAAGGTATGACTATGGTTGTGGTTACCCATGAAATGGGTTTTGCCCGAGAAGTGGGCGATCGAGTGATCTTCATGGACGAGGGAGTGATCATGGAAGAAGGATCACCGGCTGAGCTCTTTGGCAATCCACGGAATCCACGGACCCAGTCTTTCCTGAGCAAGATCTTGTAAAAGTTGGAATGCCTTGCTGATAGAATAAATAGTTAATGCTTTTCATTATCCCGCCAAAAATATTCTCTATAGCTAGGTTTAAGCTAGCTGCGCTTTGGGCATCCTTCCTAAGAGACCAGCTTTCGTTCGCATCGAAGGCTGTGAAGGAACCAAGGAGGTATATTTCGTGCTGGGTAAAGTAAAGTGGTTTAGCAAACAAAAAGGATATGGCTTTATTGAAGGGGATCATGGACAAGACATTTTTGTGCACTTTTCTTCAATTAGCGGTGATGGTTTTCGCACGCTCGATGAAGGACAAGGGGTGGAGTTTGATATTAGTCAAGGTCCACGGGGGGAGCAAGCGACAAACGTACAATTAAGATAAGGGAACTATGGATAGGATAACCAGATACACAGCTTGGGGATAGTTTCTGTGACATGAATAAAAAAGAGAAGTGTTGGCAAAATTACAACAGTTCTCTTTTTTTATTAAGGTTTTGTTAATTTAGTTCAACGGAAAGGAAAATTGGGGAAGGATTTTTGAAGATAAACGGGAATATTATAGTTATTCAAATAAATAGGTATCCAGGATAATAAGGGGGTTTTACTATGAACATCAGCGTTCGCGGCAAACAAATGGAAGTCACCGATGCCCTGAAGGATTACGTTTTGAAAAGGGTTGGTAAGTTAGAGAAATACTCTGATCAGTTCATGGATGTGAAAGTAACCCTGCTGGTTGAAGAAGGCCGTCATCGTGTTGAGGTTACTGCACCCCTTCAGGGGATGATACTCCGCGGTGAGGAAGAAAGTACAGATATGTATACTTCCATCGATCTGGTTGTCGAAAAGCTAGAGCGCCAGATTGATAAATATCGGACTCGGATCAACAAACGCATGCGGACAAAAGTACTGAAAGACCATGAGGTACAACAACCGTCGAATCTGGAAGATGATTCCGAAGAAGTAGTTCGCCACAAAAAGTTCGGGACAAAGCCCATGTCTGTGGAAGAAGCGATTATGCAGATGAACCTAGTTGGCCACAATTTTTATGCTTTTACCAACATGGACACTCAAGATATTAACGTGATCTACCGGAGGAAAAGCGGAGATTATGGCTTACTGGAACCCGAAAAGTAATCAAGGCTCGTGAAAGTTCAAAGCGGATATCTAGGAATGGCCTACTGCAGTAGGCCATTCTTACGTTTATTTGTTTATTTTAGCGCTCTGATATAAACTTTAGTAGAGAATTTCCTATTGTGCGTCCGGGGATTGGCTTGCACCCTGTTGTCGGTAATGATAAAATGAGACGATACCCTTGGACAGATGGAAAGGTGGTCAATAATGGGTTTCTTAGACAAGTTATTCGATGATAATGGACGTGAGATTAAAAAGTACCAAAAAAGAGTTGAGGTAATCAATGCTCTAGAGCCGGAAATTAAGGCTCTGTCAGATGAACAGTTGCGTGCTAAGACCGATGAATTCAAACAACGCTTGGCTGACGGGGAAAGTCTGGATGACCTTTTACCCGAAGCCTTTGCCGTGGTTAGAGAAGCTTCATGGCGGGTCATCGGCCAAAGGCATTACGATGTGCAGCTCATCGGCGGCATGGTCCTCCATGATGGCCGAATTGCGGAGATGCGTACTGGGGAAGGAAAAACGCTGGTAGCAACTCTTCCGTCCTATTTGAATGCCTTAACAGGTCGAGGAGTCCATATTGTAACCGTAAATGATTATCTTGCCCGTCGTGACAGTGAAATGATGGGCCTCATCCATCAATTCTTAGGGCTATCCGTAGGTCTCATTGTTCATGGTTTAAACTATAGCCAGCGGCGTGAAAGCTATGCTGCAGATATAACCTATGGTACCAATAATGAATTTGGCTTCGATTACCTCCGTGATAATATGGTGACCCGGCCGGATGGTCTTGTGCAACGGGAGCTACATTATGCCATTGTGGACGAAGTAGACTCTATCTTAATTGATGAGGCACGGACCCCTTTGATTATTTCCGGTGAAGCGGACAAGCCGACTGAGCTTTATTTCCGCGTTGCCATGATTATTCCCCGCTTAAAACCGGAAGAAGACTATAATGTTAATGAAAAAGACCGGGTGGTGACCTTGACGGAACAAGGGGTCAGCCGGGTTGAAACCATGCTCGCCGTAGAAAACCTCTTTGATGATTTGCATACAGAATTGGCTCATCATGTCAATCAGGCTCTTAAAGCCCATGCCCTATTTAAGCGAGATCGGGATTATGTAGTCAAGGATGGCCAAGTCATTATTGTAGATGAGTTCACGGGACGACTGATGTTCGGAAGGCGTTATTCGGAAGGTTTACATCAAGCGATTGAAGCCAAGGAAAAAGTAAAAATTGAAAAAGAATCGCAAACCTTAGCAACCATCACCTTCCAAAACTATTTCCGGATGTTTGAAAAGCTGTCCGGCATGACCGGGACAGCGATGACTGAAGAGCCGGAATTCAGGAAAATTTACAAACTGGATGTCGTCGTTATTCCCACCAACATGCCGATGATCCGCGAGGATATACCTGATGTGGTCTATCGGACTGAAGAGGGTAAGTTTAAAGCTGTTGTGGAAGAAATTATTGAACGCTATAAAAAGGGACAACCGGTCCTTGTGGGTACCGTATCCGTTGAAAAGTCTGAGCGTTTAAGCGATATGTTGGAGCGTCGTGGTGTCCCACATCAAGTGCTCAATGCCAAGTTCCATGAGAAAGAAGCTGAGATCATTGCCGGTGCAGGGTTAAAAGGCATGGTAACCATTGCCACCAACATGGCCGGTCGTGGTACAGATATTATCCTCGGTGAGGAAGTAGCCCCTCTGGGCGGTCTGCATATTATTGGAACAGAGCGCCACGAATCGCGCCGGATTGATAACCAGCTGCGTGGACGTGCCGGACGTCAAGGGGACCCGGGTTCCTCTCAATTTTTCCTCTCCCTCGAAGATGATCTGATGCGCCTCTTCGGTGCTGAAAACATCATGGGGATGATGGATAAATTGGGTATGGATGACTCCATTCCCATCACCTCCAAGATGATTTCTCGTTCGGTAGAGACGGCTCAACGTCGCGTGGAAAATCGCAACTTTGAGATTCGGAAGCATGTCTTGGATTACGATGATGTCATGAATCTCCAGCGTGAAGTGATCTACGCTCAACGCCGTCAGGTGCTGATGGGTGGAAACATCCAAGAAAGCATTGCGGATATGTTGGAAAAAGTGGTTCGGGAAACGGTGGATATGTTTGGTGCCCAAAGCCCTTATCCGGAAGAATGGGATCTCAACAGCTTCCTTGAGTATGTGGAGAATCTCATCCTACCCAACCATGATATTTCCACAGACCAAGTGGCCAACATGGAAAAAGAAGAAATCGTCGAGATGCTTCTGGAAAGAGCCCGCGCACATTACAAAACTCGGGAAGAGGCCTTCGGCGAAGAGATTATGCGGGAAATCGAACGGGCTGTTATGCTACAAGTGGTGGACAAAAAGTGGATGGATCACTTGGACGCCATGGATATGCTCCGGGAGGGCATTGGTTTACGGGCTTATGGGCAAAAGAACCCCTTGGTGGAATATCGCCATGAAGCCTATGATATGTTCCAAGGCATGATTAGCTCTATCCAAGAAGATACAATTCGCTATATCATGAGAGTGACCCCTCAAGTAACGGAGCAAAAGCAGGAAGAACCTCAGCATGTCCGTACGAATCGAGATGAGGAAGAGGCTGCCCGCCCAGTCCATAATGAAGGACCTCAAATCGGACGTAACGACCCCTGCCCCTGTGGAAGTGGCAAAAAGTATAAGAAATGCTGCGGAGCGTAAAGCGCTTAAATTTGATAGTACCAGAGACCAAGTAAAGTAGGGAAAATTGAGGGCGAAGCACCGGCCGAGGCTGTGCATCGCCCTACCTTATTGATTGTGCTATTACACTAGATCAGTTTAGTGATAAATATTTGGGTGGTGATTGTTAAGTGATATTTGAATGGAAAAGGGAGCTCGAAAGTTTAGAAACGCGCTTGGCAGATTTGAGGGACTCTCTTTGACGTCGCTCAAAGAGCAGATAAGATTAGTATATTAGAGATCGAGTTGCAACGGCCAGATTTCTGGGATCACCCAGAATCCGCCCAAAAGGTGATGCAGGAAATTTCTTATCATCAAGAAAAGTTGAAAACTTTCACCACCTTGAGGCAACAGTTGGACGATCTATTGACCCTCTATCAATTGGCAGTGGAAGAAAACGATGAGTCCCTAGAGGCTGAGATTGAAGAAGGGGTGAAGGCACTCCAACAACGTCTCGAGGGTTTAGAACTAGAAATCCTATTGAGCGGTCCATATGATCGTAATAATGCCATTTTGACACTTCATGCTGGGGCAGGGGGGACAGAAGCTCAAGACTGGGTCTCCATGCTCTATCGGATGTATGTACGTTACGGTGAGCGTCATGGGTATAAAGTAGAAACCATGGATTTGCTACCTGGTGATGAAGCCGGGATTAAGAGCGCTACTCTCTCGATCTCCGGAGAAAATGCCTATGGCTATCTGAAATCAGAAAAAGGGGTTCACCGTCTCGTGCGGATTTCCCCCTTTGATGCTTCGGGGCGCCGACATACCTCCTTTGCTTCCTTGGATGTGATTCCCGAAGTCATGGATGATGGCGAGGAAGTCCCGATTGCTGCGGAGGATCTTAAGGTAGATACCTACCGGGCCAGCGGTGCAGGAGGGCAGCACGTCAACAAGACCAGTTCAGCAGTTCGCATCACCCACATACCCACGGGTATTGTCGTTCAATCCCAAAGTGAACGTTCGCAAATCCAGAACAGAGCCTATTGTATGCGTATCTTGCAGGCCAAGCTCTTGGAGCTCAAACGCAAACAGCAGGAAGATGAAATTTCGGAGATTCGAGGGGAACAGCAGGATATCGCTTGGGGTAGCCAGATTCGTTCTTATGTCTTCCATCCATATAACATGGTGAAGGATCATCGAACTAATGAGGAGACAGCGAATACCGGAGCGGTGATGGACGGCGAGATTGATGAATTTATCGCCGCTTATCTGCAAAAAACAAAAGTTGTGAAATGATAAAAGGCTTGGCGCAAGCCAAGCCTTTTATGAAACCCAAGTGGCGCAAAATGTAATAATAAAATTTTGGAGGGATTAGCGTGACAATTCTTGAACTGAAACGTATGGCCAACCAAATACGCCAAGATATTATCACCATGCTGGTGCCAGCTAAATCAGGTCATCCCGGAGGTAGCTTGTCAGCAGCGGATATACTTACGGTTTTGTATTATCATGAAATGAATGTTAAACCGGAAGATCCTCAATGGGCAGAGCGAGATCGCTTTGTTTTAGCTAAAGGGCATGCCGCACCTGTGCTCTATGCGGCACTTGCAGAGAAAGGCTACTTTCCAAAGGAAGAAATGATGGGACTTAGACAAACCGGTCGGATCCTGCAAGGGCATCCGGATATGAAAAAGGTGCCCGGTGTGGATATGTCAACAGGCTCTTTGGGTCAAGGATTATCCGCAGCCAACGGCATGGCTCTGGCAGGGAAACTCGATAAGAAAGATTTCCGTGTCTATGTGGTATTAGGGGACGGGGAAATGGCAGAAGGCCAAGTCTGGGAAGCTGCCATGGCTGCGGCCCATTACAAACTGGACAATGTAACCGCAATTCTCGATTACAATGGCTTACAAATTGATGGAACTACAGATAGTGTCATGTCCTCTGATCCACTAACTGATAAATGGCAGGCCTTTGGCTGGCATGTCCTAGAGGTAGATGGCAATGATATTGAAGAGCTTTTAGCTGCTTTAGCTGAAGCCAAAAAAGTCAAGGGAAAACCCACCATCCTCATTGCCCGCACCATCAAAGGCAAAGGGGTATCCTTTATGGAAAACCAAGTGGGCTGGCATGGCAACGCTCCCAACGCGGAGCAAGCTGAGCAAGCTTTAAAGGAATTAAGAGAGGAGGCGGCTCGCCTTGGCTAAACAAGCGACACGCGATGCTTATGGTAAGGCTTTAGTAGCCTTAGGAGCAGAAAATGAATCGATCGTCGTCCTGGATGCGGATTTATCTAAGTCCACGAAGACTGCAGATTTTGGCAAGCTCTATCCGGAACGATTCTTCAACATGGGGATTGCCGAAGCAAACCTCATGGGCACGGCGGCCGGTTTAGCCGCTGCCGGGAAAATTCCTTTTGCCAGTACCTTTGCTATCTTTGCTACGGGTCGGGCCTTTGAACAGATTCGCAATTCCATTGCCTATCCCAAGCTCAATGTTAAGATCGCAGCCACTCACGCTGGGGTTACCGTCGGTGAAGACGGGGGCTCCCACCAAGCTGTAGAGGATATAGCCATCATGCGAGCTGTTCCGAATATGACAGTTTTGGTGCCAGCTGACGGAGAGGAAACCCGCCAAGTCATCAGGGCTGCTGCAGAATATAAAGGGCCGGTCTATATTCGTATGGGACGCCTCGATGTTCCCCTGCTTTTTGATGAGAATTATCAGTTTGAGATCGGCAAAGCCAATGTTCTTCGTGAAGGCTCTGACTGTGTTGTTTTTGCTAACGGAGTCATGGTAGCCGCTGCTATGGAAGCTGCCCAAGAGTTAGAGCAAGAAGGTCTGCAAGTGGCTGTCGTCAATGTGGCTTCTGTCAAGCCTCTTGATGTAGAAACGATAATTTCCTATGCACAAAAAACTGGTGCAGTAGTCACCGCCGAAGAACATAACATAATTGGCGGTTTGGGAAGCGCCGTAGCTGAGACACTCGGGGAAAGTGCGCCCACTCCTATGGTACGGGTAGGCATTAAAGATACCTTTGGCGAATCCGGTCGTCCCCTCGAGCTGTTAGAAAAATATGGTTTGACTAAGAAGGAAGTCTTAGCTGCTGTAAAAGCAGTTATGGCAAAGAAATAAATTACATCAAACTCGGCGAAGTCTCGTTCATCAAATCAACCGACCTGTTCTTTATGAATAGGCCGGTTTTTTTGCCTCCAACCTTGATTGCAGCGTAAGTTTTTAGCTGGCTTTTCGTCATTAATAACAGGAAATCCACACCCCATGTCGAATAGTCTTATAGTTTGGGTATAGGAAATCGGTAATATATGGAGAGTTAAACCCATAATAAGGCTGATTTTAGTGGATAGAGAGAACTGTAGGCAAAATTCAAGGAGGATAAAGATGATCCAATTGACTAATGTATCGAAGATATATCCGAACGGCTCACGGGCCCTTGTCGATATTAGTCTAAAAATAGACAATGGGGAATTCGTCTTCTTAGTTGGGCCCAGTGGGGCTGGAAAATCGACACTCATTCGCTTACTCTATCGAGAGGAATTACCAACCCGTGGTCAAGTGACCATGAACGGTAGGAGCATGATTCGTCTACGCGATCGTGAGGTTCCGCAGCTCAGGCGCACCGTTGGCGTGATTTTCCAAGATTTCAGGTTGTTGCCCAATAAAACAGCCTTTGAAAATGTTGCTTTTGCCCTGGAAGTCATCGGTGTGGGCAGGCGGGAAGTAAAAAACCGAACTAAGAAAGCCCTTGAGCTTGTGGGTTTAGCCAATAAAGAGAATTGCTTTCCTCATCAATTATCGGGTGGAGAACAACAACGGGTGTCGGTAGCCAGAGCGATTGTCAATAATCCTGCCCTTTTAGTGGCGGATGAACCGACGGGCAATCTGGATCCGGAGACTGCTTGGGGTATTATGGAACTCCTCTATAATATTAATCGCCGAGGAACCACCATTGTTATGGCTACCCATGCGCGCGAAATTGTCGATCAAATGCAGAAACGCGTGATTGCCATTGAAGACGGTAAAGTGGCACGTGATCAGAAGCAGGGGGCCTATGGCTATGGGACTTAATTCAGTAGGGTACATATTTCGTGAAGTGGGCAATTCAATCCGAAGGAACGCATGGTTGAGTCTTGCTTCAGTGTTGACGGTTACCATTTCCATGGTGATTTTAGGTGCATCCATTTTCTTTTTGCTCAATGCCTCCAATTTAGCTGCGGATTTTGAGTCGGAGTTAGAAATAGCTGTTTTTGCTAAAGATACCCTAGATTCTCAGGAGATTAAAGCTCTAGGGGAAAAGATAAAAGACCTATCCGGAGTAGATACTATTGAATTTGTTCCTAAGGAGCAAGCCTTAAAGGACTTAACTAAATCCATGAAGTCCACCTCCATTGTCGAGGATATCGGAGATACTAACCCTTTTCCGGATAAGTATACTGTCCATGTGGTGGATCCTCAGCAGGTACAAAATGTAGCCGATCGCATCACTAAGCTGACCGGTGTGGATAATGTAGTATATGGTAAAGATGTCGTCGAGCCCTTGCTCAAATTTACAGAATGGTTGCGCTGGGCAGGAACGATTATCGTCGGGCTATTTGCCGTCGCTTCACTTGTCTTGATTTCTCTCAATATCAAGATGAATGTTTTTTCACGCCGCAAGGAGATTGAGATCATGAAGCTGGTAGGGGCGAGTAACGCCTTTATTCGTTGGCCTTTTATCCTTGAAGGACTATTCTTAGGATTAATCGGAGGGCTACTTGCAGTATTAGTCGTCGGTTTAGGCTATGATTGGCTTGCAAGATACATTCAGGACACCCTGACCTTTATGCCCGTAGTCCATGAAACTGAGTTGATTGGGAAGGTTCTCGGCTCTCTCGTGCTGGTGGGTATGGGAATCGGTGCCTTGGGAAGTACCATTTCTTTGCGCAGATTTTTAAAAGTATAAATACGCAATGAAGAGGAGGAAAAAGCATGGCTAAGAAAAAGGGGATAGTTGCCCTTTTACTCACAACCGTAATGCTGGCTGGTTCAGTCATTCCACTTCAAGCTGGGGAATTAGAGGATGCCCTCAACAAACAGCGGGACTTGCAAAGGAAGGAAGAACAAGCCCGTAGTCAGTTAAATAAGCTAACCTTTACTGCAGATAAGCTTCAAGGTCAGATTAAGAATTTAGCCACCCAAATTGCCGTAGCTGAGAGCACGTTGGATACTACCGAAGTAGCTTATAACGAGGCAGCGGAAGCAGTTGCCCTATCCGAGCAAGAGCTAAAAGAGCGGGAGGAAGAGCTAGCTAATCGTCAAGTTGTATTGCGTCAGCGTATCCGGGAGATTTATGAAGCAGGTCAAGTGAGCTATCTGGAGATAATATTTGAAGCTGAGGACCTCAGCGATTTTATTACCCGCTTAGAGTATTTTAATCGCTTAGTTACCAATGACCAAAAGATTCTCACTGATATTAGCATGGAAAGAGCGAGAATTGAAGAAGAAACTAAGCTTCTTCAAGTACGTCGTGATGAAGCAGCCCAATTGAAGGTAGCAGCAGAACAAGCGAAAGCAGCACTGGATGGGAAGAAACGAGAGCATCAGGTGGCGCTGGATTCCAATAAGAAGGCTCAAAATGATATTTTCGAACAAATCGAACAGATGGAAGCGGACTCGAACGCTATTGCCGAAAAAATCCGTAAATTGACTGCTAATTCCGGGGTGGTTCATGGAACAATCAGTACCTATCCCTTGCCTGGGTATACTGAAGTGAGCAGCTCTTATGGATGGCGTATTCATCCCATCACGAAAAAGAAGAGCTTACATACAGGGACGGACCTCCCTGCTCCCACGGGAACGAAGGTTTTGGCTGCGGGTAACGGTGAAGTCATTATGGCCAGTTGGTATGGTGCCTACGGCAATGCTGTTATTGTCGACCATGGGGGCGGGTATACCACCCTTTATGGACATAATTCTAAGCTTGCCGTTAAGGTAGGCGACATGGTCAAGGCGGGTGATGTGGTAGCTTATGTTGGCTCAACCGGTTGGAGTACCGGACCGCATCTTCATTTTGAAGTACGCATTAAAGGAGAAACTACAGATCCTCTACAATTTTTCCGCTAGGCATTAGTGCGAAAGCAGTGCTGACCTGGCGCAAGCCAAGTTTTCTTTAAATAAGTATGTCCCGAAGTGGATAGGCATATAATAAAAGAGACTTGCTTCTGATGGACATCATCAGAATTTAGCAAAGTGAACGAGCCGCCGCCACTTATCTCCTACCAAAGATCAAGGGGAGAGTCACGGTTAAAAATAGGGATCAGAGTAGGAAGGGGATATCGCTTTGCAGGAGAGCAAATGGAAAGAGTATTTGAAAAATATCGGATGGGTTGTCGCGATTGTCAGCTTGCTTTTTACAGTAATCGTCGGAGGATTCATTGTCACCAACTTGGATCATGTGGGCCGTTTGGGGCGGGTGCTACAACTCATTCAAAGTGATTATTTAGAAGATGTACCAGTGGATACACTGATTGATGGAGCCACGAAAGGAATCGTGGACTCCCTAGGAGATCCTTACTCAGCCTATATGAACGCCCAAGAGAACGCAGAGCTCATGCAGCAAATCGAAGGGAAATTTGGGGGTGTCGGGATTATCCTGAGTCTCAAAGATCCTCAGAAACTCGTGGTGCTCAGGCCCATCAAGAACACCCCAGCAGCTAAGGCGGGACTGCTACCCGGTGACGTCATCGTCAAAATTGATGAAGTGGATGCTGCCACGATCGACCAAGAAAAAGCGGTGTCCTTGATGCGTGGAGATCCGGGGACGAAGGTCACGCTAGTTGTATATCGTGAAAGTATCAAAAAAAGTGTGACCGTACCGATAACACGGGAACATATTCAGGTTCCTACTGTAGAAGGCATATCCTTACCGGGGAATCCGGACATAGCCTATATCAGCATCTCGCAGTTTTCCTCTAATTCTGCCCTTGAACTGAATGAAATTCTTGCGAATATGAATATCAGCAAATACAAAGGAATTATTTTGGATTTGCGATATAACCATGGCGGGGAGTTAGAGTCTGCCGTGGGAGTGTCCAGCTACTTTGTTCAACCTGGCCCTATTGTCTATATTGTCGATAAAAACGGTAATACCGTGACTAAAGCTTCCGAGGGTAACTACTTAGGCATTCCTTTTGTCGTATTAGTCAATGAAGAAAGTGCTTCGGCAGCAGAAATTGTTTCCGGAGCGATTCGAGACCGTGGTACGGGTACTCTAGTCGGAGTCAAGACCTTCGGCAAAGGGATCGTGCAGACGATTTATCAGCTGGATAAAGGAACCAGTGTAAAGTTGACCACAGCGAAGTATCTCACCCCTAATAAAGTAGATATCCATAAGAAAGGTATTGAGCCGGATGTAGTCGTGGAGTTGAAGGAAGGGGAGGAAGCAACCCTATCACCCACAACAACAGAATTTGATACCCAGCTTAGAGAAGCCCTGAAGGTGCTTCGTCAACAGCTTTAAGCTCTCTTGTTTAAAAGCAGGACAGATCATCTGTCCTGCTTTTTGTGACCTGTCCCCAGGTCACATTTTTTTTGGGTGAGCATACACTACACCGCAAGCTAAATTCGAGGGGGAAAGGACATGGGGAATAAACCCAATGGGCGACATTACTTTGTAGAGGGGATTACCAACCGCGGCTACATATCACTATTGCCCAATATGATGTCAGAATGGGAACGTACTTATGTCCTCATGGGTGGGCCGGGAACGGGTAAATCTACCTTAATTAAAATGATTGGACTGGAGTTACTGGACCGGGGGCATGACGTTGATTTCTTTCGCTCTGCTTGGGATTCGGACTCAATGGCCGGTGTGCTCGTCAGGCGCTATAACTGGGCGATACTGGATCAGTATGAAATAACCCCTTTACACTGGCGTGCTCCTGGAGTCATTGAACACTTCATTGATTTTTCAAAGTTCTGTCATGAAGCAAAGCTGAAACAAAAAAAACCAGTTATCCTCGAATTTGAAGCTAAGATCAATAAAGGGCAGCAAAGGATAAGTGAAATTCTTGCTGAGGAATTTGGCGAACGTATGCGCGAAAAAAGATATTCATCGGCTCAAAATGAGGGACGGCCATGGCTACCCAAACTCCATGCGGCAGATCTCTTCAAGGATGCTAAAGGACCCTGGACTAAGGCCCAGGATGCGCTAAGAAAGATACAAAAGAGCGCGGTCCAATCCTTTTTTCTCCACGGAATTCATACGGAGGGTTGGTTAAATCTTGCTCCTTATTTTTTAATGGATTATGATCAGATCCGCTTTAGCGGGGAAGAGGCATATGAAGCCATGGAATGGGTTCTCAAAGAGTCGGAATCTTTAGGGCAGGTTATTGATATTGTTTTACATCCCCTTTATCCTGATGAGATACTAGGCATTGTATTTTCTGAGCGGAATTTAGTTATTTGGCAGGGAGACCCAGAGTGTCTAGGTGATCAGGGCTTAGGTCGTCCTTTTAGCAATGATTTAAAGGAGGCTCTCCTAACTACCCAGAGCTTCAGAGATCAATTAAAAAAAATATATACCGAAACAGTTGATTTTGACCAAGTGGATGAAACAAGAGCAGACTTAATGAATTCTATCCTTAGAGATATGACCTTTTGACAACATTTAGCTTTCATATTTAAGCAAATCAGGGGAAAACTAAATTCGCGCAAAAGCACCAGAGAAAAGGTGCTTTTTTGTTAACAGGAAAATGGAGTAGGTTAAGATAAAAATGGATCGACCCTGGAAAGGAGCGGGTTCCATGAAAAGATATCTTTGGCTTGTCCCTTTCATCATGTTGAGCATGATTTTAACCGGTTGCAATATGCAAAACATGTTAGGTAACTTGATGGGGAACAAAGAAAAGACCTCAAGCAAATCCTCGCAGCAGCAAGAAGAGAAAAAGATTATTGCAGTTGCCTTGAATGAGGAAGACCCTAACAAAGCCATGTTTCTGCTGGGTATTCAGGAAATGGCTGCCAAAGAAGAGATGGAAGTTAAAGTCCTTACTGAAAAAGAATTAGGGGATTCCGAGGCCCTGAAAGAAGCTAAGATTCTCATCTATCAAGATGGGGAGCAGTCCTTTTTAAAGGATGCCGAAAAGAATGATATTCCAATTTTGGCCTTAAACAATTTACCTCCGGGAGTTAAGGCGCAAGGGGTAATTCTTCCGGACCCAGTTCAAGTAGGCACCTTGATGGCGCAGCAGATTCAGGGGAAGATCACGGAAGGACAGGTAGTATACCTGCAAGGAGAGTCCGAGGATCCACTAACCCAGATGAGCTTAGCGGCTCTCAAGCAAGAAGCTAGGAAAAATCCAAAGATCGTCATACATAGCATTGCGAACCCTCCGGAATCAGAAGTAATAGCGATTCAAGGCCTGAGGGAACAATTGCAAAAAGAACCGGGGCAAGTGAAGGTCATCTGTGCCCAAAATGAGAAGTTAGCATCCCAGGCCTATCAGCTGCTCAAGTCGCTGCAACTCACTGAAAAGGTTTTTCTCATTGGTGGACAAGCTAACCCTCAGTCTCTACAGCGTATTGCCTCAAACGACCAGATTGCCGACATCGATACAGCACCCTATGTCCAAGGAGTCAATGCCCTGCAATGGGCTCAAAAAATCATGAATAAAGAATCCATCGACATCACTCAATCCATTACCGGAGATCAAGGGGAAGTAGCAGCAAAGATCATTCCTGTAAAACCTGTCACCGCAGAAAATCTATCCTTAATCCAAAAAAGTTATACCAAGGCAGCTCAAGCGCAAAAAGAATTGGAAAAGAAGCAAGAAGAATCTCAAGCAAAGAGTGCTGGAAGTAAAGGGGCTAAGGAAAGTAAAGGCAATGTTGATAGTGGGAATAGCGGAGATGGGAAAAGCAGCAAGAGTAAAGAAGGAGATTCCCAGGATCAAGGGCAGGAAGGTGCATCCTCTCAAGGAAAAGAAGGAAGTCAGGGTGTTATGCCTGAAGGGGTAAAGAAAGTGACAGAAAAAGTCCATACCGAGATTATTCGGGAATACCTTGATGATAACGGCAAGGTTCTGGGAACAGAGAAGAGTGCTAATGACCAAGTACGCACGATTCCGCCGGAAATGTTGCTTAAAGAGCAGCAAAAGCAGCAAGGTGGGCAGCAAGGACAACAAGAGAAGCAAGATGGAAAGTCTTCAGGATCAGAGAATAGCGGTGATCAGAAATCCTAGAATTACCATCTGAAATCACAAAAAAACCGAACGTATTTTCGGTTTTTTGTTTTGTTTCCCGTACAAGAAGTGGTATAATTTTGTTTAGAATGATTGAAGGGTTGTCAAAGTTCTTATTTGAAAGCAAGAACATAAATAGTGTATCAAGGAAAGGAGATTGGGGTACCCCATGGAGTTTCGTTTACATTCCCCATATAAGCCCGCCGGTGATCAGCCACAGGCGATTGATGCTCTGGTTGAAAGTATAAATACTGGCAGACGCCATCAAACTTTGTTGGGAGTCACCGGTTCAGGGAAAACCTTTACAATGGCCAATATTATTGAAAAAGTGCAGCGCCCAACCCTTATCTTGGCCCACAATAAGACCTTAGCCGCTCAACTCTACAGCGAGTTCAAGGAATTCTTTCCTGAGAATGCTGTGGAGTATTTTGTGAGCTATTATGATTATTATCAACCGGAGGCCTATGTACCCTCCAGTGATACTTATATAGAAAAGGATTCCTCGATCAATGAAGAGATTGATAAAATGCGCCACTCTGCTACGGCGGCATTGTTTGAAAGACGTGATGTAATTGTAGTGGCAAGCGTATCTTGTATCTATGGTTTGGGTTCTCCTGAGGAATATCGTGACCTGATGGTTTCCCTGCGACAAGGGCAAGAGATTGATCGCAATGATATCCTGAAGAAGTTGATTTCAGTCCAATACGATCGCAATGATATGGCTTTTGAACGCGGGACCTTCCGAGTCCGTGGCGACGTCGTCGAAGTCTACCCGGCTGGGTCCAGTGACCATGCTATGCGCATTGAAATGTTTGGTGATGAAATCGAACATATCTACGAGATCAATGTTCTCACCGGGGAAATTATCGGTGAACGGCGACATGTCTCCATTTTCCCGAATTCTCACTATGTTACCGCTCGTGATAAAGTCTTGTTAGCTGCCGAAAATATCGAGCAAGAGTTGGAAGAGCGACTCAAACTCTTCAAGGAAGAGAACAAGTTATTGGAAGCTCAGCGAATCGAGCAGCGAACCCGCTACGATTTAGAGATGCTGAGGGAAATGGGCTTTTGCAACGGCGTCGAGAACTATTCCCGCCATTTGACCTTTCGCGAACCGGGAGAAACACCCTACACCTTGCTGCACTTTTTTCCAGAAGATTATCTCATGATGATTGACGAATCTCATGTGACTCTGCCCCAAGTCCGCGGAATGTATGAAGGGGACCGCTCCCGTAAGTCCACCTTAGTGGAATTTGGTTTCCGGCTTCCTTCAGCCTTAGATAACCGTCCGCTGAAGTTTGAGGAATTTGAAAAACAGGTACCCCAAAGGGTTTATATTAGCGCTACCCCCGGTCCCTATGAACTGGAGAATTGCCCGCAGATTGTCGAGCAAATCATCCGACCTACGGGACTATTGGATCCGGAGATATCTGTCCGGCCGACGAAAGGTCAGATTGATGATCTGATCGGTGAGATTAACCAGAGAATCGAGCGGGATGAGCGGGTCCTAGTCACCACCCTTACCAAGAAGATGGCTGAGGATTTAACGGATTATCTTAAAAACCTCAATATGTCGGTTAAATACCTCCACTCCGATATTACGACCCTAGAGCGGGTAGAAATACTTCGGGAACTGCGCCTAGGAGATATCGACATTATTGTCGGGATTAACCTTTTAAGAGAGGGGTTGGACCTTCCGGAGGTTTCCCTAGTGGCTATTCTTGATGCAGATAAAGAAGGTTTTCTGCGTGCCGAACGTTCTCTCATTCAGACCATCGGACGCGCCGCCCGCAACGCCGAAGGTAAAGTTATCATGTACGCCGATCAGATGACACGGTCTATGAAAATTGCTATCGAAGAAACCGATCGACGCCGGGCGATTCAAAAAGCCCATAACGAGAAGAACGGAATTACCCCGCAAACCATTCGTAAAAAGATCTACGAAGTCCCTGAAGCCACCAAAGTCGCGGAGAGGAAAGCAGCCTACGCAGCTAAGTTGCCCGCTGAAGAGCTGAAGGAGCTTTTGAAGAGCCTTGAACAAGAAATGCGCTTAGCGGCCAAAGATATGGACTTCGAGCGAGCAGCTCAGATCCGCGACGCCATCATCGAGCTAAAAGGGGAAGAAAACAAATATAAACGATCTACCCAAGGGCGTGACCGTAAGAAGGAGGCGTCGGCACCTGCAGGCCGAAAGAGTGGGGCTCGAAAGAGGGGCAAGTAAGTTGGGCCTTTGGCTCGGCTTGGTCGATGAGAGCTGGTCTCTAGGGCGTTGCTTTGGCTAAGTCGATTAGAGCCAGTCTCCAGGGCTTTGCTTTACACGTTCACTCTATAAGCTGCGCGGAGCAATCTAATCGCTCATGTCTTCCGCTCCGTCGGTACCTGCGCCGCTAAGTTTTCGTCTGTGGATTGCGGCTTGGGCGAAACCCTCATCCGGGTTTCGTCCCGGCTAAATCGGCTCCTGCCTCGTAGCCGGTTGGAAACGTCCTGTTTCCAACCCGACTCCGCTGCAGACATTTCGCGAAGATTGCTTACCTGCTCGCTTAAAAGCCGTTCTCTGCTGTAAAGCAAAGCCCTTGGGTTTGCTTCATTCTGATTATGCCTGGGGATAGCTTATAAGCAAGGTGAGAAGAGGGGCTAAGAAAGCTCTCCGCAGGTTTTGGGAGTAGCCCGAAGAATCCATTATACAACCATAGTCACCTGTATGAGCAACTGGATAGCCAACGTGGACCCAAGAGGCTGCTTAAATATCATAAGAGCTGACCCAAGGATTTTGCGTTACAAGAGTGCGCGACTTCTAAGCGAGCAGGATGCCAAACTTCGTGAAAAGCTTGCAGCGGAGAAAGGTTGGAAACAGGACATTTCCAACCAGCCATAGAGCCAAGGATGGCGATTTGGCTGGGGACCTTTCGGAGCGGAGAGCTTGAGCCTTAGTTTGGCACCGCGCAGCTTACTGAGCGAACGGTGTAACGCAAAATCCTGGAGACAGACCCTGACAATATAAAAGTATCGAAGAGCACACCTATACAACTACCCCAAAGAAGCAAACTAACCTGAGGAGGACCATAATGACCCAGAACTTCATCAAAGTACGCGGCGCCCGCGCCCATAACTTGAAAAATATCAATATCGATATTCCCAGAGACCAGCTCGTGGTTGTCACCGGCTTATCCGGCTCGGGGAAATCCTCGCTAGCCTTCGATACCATCTATGCCGAAGGTCAACGACGCTACGTAGAATCCCTATCCTCTTATGCCCGGATGTTCCTTGGGCAAATGGACAAGCCTGATGTTGACTACATTGAAGGGCTTTCGCCTGCCATTTCCATCGATCAAAAGACAACGAACCGCAATCCTCGCTCCACCGTGGGAACGGTTACGGAAGTTTATGATTATTTACGTTTGCTTTATGCGCGGATCGGCCATCCCCATTGCCCTAAATGCGGCATGAAAATTAGTCAGCAAACCGTACAACAAATGGTTGATCAGATCATGGCGTATCCAGAGCGGAGCAAGCTTCAGATTTTGGCGCCCTTAATTAAGGGTAAAAAAGGGGAGCATGTCAAAGTCCTTGACGATGCTCGAAAGGCTGGTTATGTACGGGTGCGCGTGGATGGTGAGAATCGGGATTTAAGTGAAGATATTAAGCTTGAAAAGAATAAAAAGCATTCTATAGAAGTTGTGGTTGACCGTATAGCCTTAAAGCCGGAAAGCGCCGCTCGTTTGGCGGATTCTTTAGAGGTAGCCTTGAAACTGGGCGAAGGGAATGTCCTTGTGGACATCATCGGTGAAACAGAGATTCTCTTCAGCGAGAATTTTGCCTGCCCGGACTGCGGTATTGCCCTTGAAGAAGTCTCCCCACGACTCTTCTCCTTTAACAGCCCCTATGGAGCCTGCCCTGATTGCACCGGATTAGGCGCTAACTTAGAAGTAGATATTGACTTGATTATTCCTGATAAGAAGCTGACCCTCAAGGAAGGAGCCATCGTGCCTTGGGCTAAATCTCAATCGAATTATTATCCTGCTATGCTTGCGGCTGTCAGTGAGGCTCTTGACTTTACCATGGATACTCCCTTGGAAAACCTCTCAGAGGAACAATGGAAGGGGCTGCTTCATGGCATTGAGAAACCTATAAAGTACAAGTTTATGAGCTTCTTTGATGATAAACCGAAGGTGCACTCAGGACCCTTTGAAGGGTTGATCCCTTTTTTTGAGCGCCGTTACAAGGAATCGTCTTCCGACTATGTAAGGAGCGATATAGAAAATTATATGGGCGAGCGAGCGTGTCCGTCTTGCAAAGGGAAACGTCTAAAACCGGAAGCTCTTGCAGTCACCGTTGGAGAACTTTCCATCGATGATTACACGAGGTTGCCCATCACTGACGCCCTAGAGTTTATCAACCAACTTCAGCTCACTGAAAAGGAAGAAACTATCGCCCGCCAAATCCTCAAAGAGATTCGCGAACGCTTGGGATTCTTAATCAATGTCGGACTCAATTATTTGACCTTACATCGAGCTGCGGGAACGCTCTCCGGTGGAGAAGCGCAGCGGATTCGCTTGGCTACCCAGATTGGCTCGAGCTTAACCGGAGTTCTTTACGTCCTAGATGAACCTAGTATCGGCTTGCACCAGAGAGATAACGAAAAACTTTTAACTGCCTTACAGCATTTAAGAGATTTAGGAAATACATTACTGGTGGTTGAGCACGATGAGGATACTATGTTGGCTGCCAATCACATTATTGATATCGGTCCGGGGGCAGGAGTTCACGGCGGGCAGATTATTGCCGAAGGTACTATCGAGGATATCAAAGCTAATCCGGCTTCCATCACCGGCCAATATTTGACCGGTACGCGGAAAATCCCTGTACCGGTGGAGAGAAGGCACCTCAACGGTAAGTGGCTAGATGTGAAAGGTGCCCGGGAAAACAATCTGAAGAATATCAACGTGCGCATTCCGCTTGGGGTATTTAATGTGGTTACCGGCGTATCAGGTTCCGGGAAGAGCACTCTAGTCAATGAGATTATCTATAAAACTTTGGCTACAAAACTTAACCGCGCTACTAAACTTCGTGCAGGTCTTTTCAAAAGTATGGAGGGCTTAGAGCATCTGGATAAGGTCATTGATATTGACCAATCTCCCATTGGTCGGTCGCCTCGTTCTAATCCGGCGACCTATACCGGGGTATTTGATTACATCCGTGAGCTTTTCTCCCACATACCCGAAGCCAAGATGAGAGGCTATTCTACGGGACGCTTCAGCTTCAATGTGAAAGGCGGACGTTGTGAAGCTTGTAAAGGAGATGGCATCATCAAAATTGAGATGCATTTTCTCCCAGATGTCTATGTTCCCTGTGAAGTGTGTCGGGGAGCTCGCTATAATCGTGAGACCTTAGAAGTGAAGTATAAAGGGAAAAGCATTGCGGAGGTCCTCGACATGACGGTAGATGAGGCGGTGGAGTTTTTCCAGGCAGTACCGAAAATTCTCCGCAAAATTCAAACCCTCCAAGATGTAGGATTAGGCTATATTCGCCTTGGACAACCTGCCACCACGTTGTCCGGCGGGGAGGCTCAGCGTGTAAAACTAGCTACCGAACTAAGTCGTCGCAGTACCGGTAAAACCATTTATATCTTGGATGAACCCACAACCGGACTGCATATGGCGGATGTAGACCGTTTGCTGGAGGTACTGCATCGTTTAGTGGATGGCGGGGATACCGTCCTGATTATTGAGCATAACCTCGATGTTATCAAAACTGCAGATTATCTTATTGATCTTGGTCCTGAAGGGGGCAATGGGGGCGGTCAAGTCCTCATCACTGGAACTCCCGAGGAAGTGGCCGCTTGCTCTAAGTCATATACTGGGAAATTCTTAAAGAAGTATTTGAACAACGGACTTAATTGATATACTCGATAGATAAGCCACGAGAACGGTAATGAACTGCCCTGTCAAGTATTCAGTCAGTGGGCTATTCATTATTAGGACCTTGTGGCTTATTTTTAATGAAAAAAAGTATAACCTAAGGAGAGAGCCTCTAGCACAATGGGCGTCCGTAAGCTGAATCCAAAACAATAAATATTTTGCATGTTGGCAGGAGTCTAAATAAAGAAGCCGAATATTCATATAAGTGGGCTGTCGACAGAGTACAGTTATCATCTTGTTGGTCAACTAAATACAAATTAAATAAGAGGTGAGCACTTTTGGCCGTGGTTAAGAATATGCCTTTCCATCTACAGGTCTATCAAATTTTAAGAGAATCAATCCTTACCGGAAAATATCGTCCAGGGGAAAGATTACTAGAACAAAAACTTGCTCAAGAACTTGAGGTTAGTCGAAGCCCTGTCCGTGAAGCTTTGCGTATGCTAGAGCAAGATGGACTAGTAGTGACCATGGATAATGGGTCAGGAACGGTGGTCAATCCGATGGAGGTCGAGGATATCGAAGAAATTTACCAGTGCCGGATTGCGACTGAGCCTTATGCAGGATATCTTGCTACTCTGAGGATTAAGGTTGAAGAGATCGAAGAGCTAAATCAGCTTGTTCAGGAGGCAGAATTGGCCTATCAGAACAAGGACTCGGAACGTGTGGTTGAGTTGAATACCCTGTTCCATGATCAAATCGTTCGAATCAGTGGGAATCGCAGACTTAGCGAAATCGTGGATAAGGTTCGTTCCTTAAGTATTTTGGCTAGAAATACTGAATTCATGCTGTATTCAAGACCGGGGGATTTCTTAGATGAGCACAAGGCCATTGTAGAAGCCTTGGCAAAGAAGGATCCTCAGCGAGTCGAATCCGTAATCCGTAAACATATTGAAAATGACTGGAAGTATTACTCCCAACATAATCAAACGGTCGCAGAGACACCTTAAAATTCATGATTAAAGCAGAATACTAGGAGTGATTCATGATGAAACGTACTTTGCTTAGAAACGGTATTATTGTCACGGCCTCAGATCAATTTCTCGGAGATTTATTGATTGAAGATGGAAAGATTGCTGCCATTGGCAAAGAGCTCAAGTTGGAGGCTGACAAAGTCATTGATGCTGCCGGAAAATATATTTTCCCTGGTGGGATTGATGCCCATATTCATATGGACGTGCTATGCAGTGATGGAAGTGTCTCTGCAGGCTATGACACCGATTCTGTAGCTGCAGCGGTGGGAGGAACGACCACGATCCTGGATTACGTCATCCAGGAAAAAGGCAATTCACTTTTGGAGACTGCAAACCTGTGGAAGGATCATGCTAAGCAATCAGCCATTGACTATGGATTCCACCTCATTATTACTCAACCTAACGACACAAGCCCCCAAGAGTTAGATACTCTCGTGGAACAAGGAATTACCTCCTTTAAACTCTTTATGGCTAACCAGATCGCCATGTCGGATAAAGAACTTTTTAATATGATGAAAGAGCTAAAGAAGCGGGGATGTACAGCAGCGATTCATGCAGAAAACAAAGATATCATTGCAACTTTGCAAGCGGAGTATGTAGCCCAAGGAAAAACTTCTCCAGCTTATCATGGCAAAACCCGTCCTGAACTGACGGAGGTAGAGGCTATCAATCGAGCCATTACCCTCGCAGAATTAACGGGGTGCCCTACCCTTATTGCACACATCAGTACAGCTAAAGGCCTTCAACTTGTTCAAGAGGCTAAGGCAAGAGGAGTACAAGTTTATGCAGAAAGCTGCCCCCATTACCTGTTGTTATCCGATGAGAACTATAACTTAGAAGGGTATGAAAGCGCCAAATTTGTCCTATCTCCACCCTTGAGAAGTTCAGAGAATTTTAATGGACTTTGGCAAGGTATGTTGAATGGAGCAGTGGATATTATCTCTTCAGATCACAATGGCTTTAGTTATTCCACTCATAAGCAGCTGGGGCAAGATGATTTTCGTAAGATTCCCAACGGTGCCCCCAGTATTGAACATCGCTTTGGTTTAATTTATAGCTATGGATTAGAAAAAGGAATGGATCCCTGCCGATTTGTTGAATTGGTTTCCACAAACCCGGCAAAGATCTTTGGGCTTTATCCTCAAAAGGGGACCATCTCTCCCGGAAGTGATGCAGATCTCGTTATTTTCGACCCAGAAGCAGAACACGTGATTTCTGCAGAGACCCAATATCAAAAATCAGACTATACACCCTATGAGCAAAGAAGGTTACAGGGAAAAGTTGATACTGTCCTCCTTCGAGGTGAGTGCATCGTCAAGGAAGGAAAGTATGTCAGTGGCCTTGATTATGGGCAATATCTTAAGAGAAGCACAAGGTAACCTTTATCTCAATTAGAATCAAGAGATATTGCAAGTTTAGAATAGGAAATCTAAAATTTTGGTATATTCTTAAGTAGAGGACCGACCGGTTTGGTTGGTCCTTTTTAGTGCTTTTATATGGATTCTTCTTTGAATTTTCAAAGTAAAAATATTTTAAAATATTTAGATTAAGAAAAGAGGATTTTTTTAGAATATGCAGAATATATAGCGTGTAAACAGTTTACAGAATTCTGTCGACAAAGAAATAGGCGCTAAATTACTTTATGAAGGAGGACCCAATGATGCAAAAAACTATGTATGACCCAAAAGAACAAAAGAAGATAGGTATGCTTACTCCATCTTCAAACACAGCCCTTGAACCTATTTGCTCAAGAATGGTTTCAGGTTTGGAAGATCAAGTAACCATGCACTACTCACGTTTGGTGGTCACGAAGATTTCTTTAGAAGAGGATGCGCTTTCCCAATTTGATATGGATCCATTTCTCCGTGCAGCAGAATTGTTAGCTCATGCTGATGTAGATGCTATCGCCTGGAATGGTACTTCAGGTGGATGGACAGGATTTGATTTCGACAGACTGGTCTGCGAAAAAATCACCGAGGCTACAGGAATTCCGGCAACTACTTCGATGCTCGCAATGCTCGATTCCTTCGAAGAAAACAATGTAAAATCACTTCACATGGTTACCCCTTACATTCCTGAGATTGATGCACTGATCAAAAAGCAGTTTGAGGAAAAGTGCGGTTACAAAGTAGTCAATTCTCGCGGCTTAAATCAAACCGTCAACCGTTCCTTTAGCCTTGTAACTCCTGAACAGATTGATCAGATGTGCAAAGAAGTCAGTGTTGAACCTGCTGATGGAACAAGCATTATTTGTACCAATTTAAGATCCACCTGGCAAATTGAACAACTCGAAAGAGATTACGGAATTACCGTTTATGACAGTACTGCAGTCACTGTATGGAAAACACTAAAAATGGTCGGCATTGACCCGAGTGTCGTTAAGGGTTGGGGAAGACTGTTCGAAGCAAAAAACTAATAGGGAATAGTTTATACCAAAATATAAGAATCAACAATACCAGCTGTTGAATATTGGAGGAAGCTAAGATGAAAATAATGAAGACCGTTCAAAAATTCCCCGGTGGCTTAATGGTTATTCCCCTTCTATTGGCATGTGTTATCAATACCGTAGCGCCGCAACTACTGCAAATTGGCGGTTTTACCTCCGGGCTGCTTTCAAGTGCCGGTGTTAAAACATTCGTTGGTTTGTTCTTATTCGTTTCTGGTGCGACAATCAACATTAAACAAGTCGGTGTTCCCGTGTATAAGGGTGCCGTACTAACTGTTTCTAAAGTGGGCATCGGTCTGGCTTTAGGGATTCTCCTTGGTAAGATCTTTGGACCTTGGGGAGTATTAGGCATTACCCCATTGGCAGTAATGGCTGCACTTGCCAACTGTAATAGCGTTATGTATGCTATTCTCGCTGGACAAGTTGGAGACTCCACAGATGTTGGTGCCGTTTCCGTATTGGGATTGGATGATGGTCCTTTCTTCACCATGATGGCTCTAGGCGCAGCAGGTATGGCTACTATTCCTTTCATGGATATGGTCGCAGTCGTTGTTCCCTTAATCTTAGGACTTATTTTAGGTAACTTGGATGAAGAAATCCGTGATCTTTGTGAAAAAGGTACCCCATTGGTTATTCCTTTCAACGGTTTCGTTCTCGGTGCTGGCATGAACCTTCGTGATGTTGTTAAAGCTGGGGTTCCTGGTGTTATCTTAGGTCTTGTTTCTCTGATCGTTACTGGATTCTTCTGCTACTGGGTTTATAACCTTTTCTTCGGAAGAAAAAGAAAGACAGCTGTTGGTTTTGGTGTAGGAAATACTGCTGGTAATGCTGTTGTTACACCAAATGCTATTGGTCAATCTGACCCGTCGTGGGCTCCTTATGCGGCAGGTGCAACTGCTCAGGTTGCTGCAGCTTGCGTTGTAACTTCTATTCTATGTCCGCTCATTACGACTTATCTACACAAGAGAATTCAAAAGAAGTATGGTGAGGTACCACCTCAAGTTGCCGCGAAATAAAAGCCAAAAAGAATTGCATCAAGTTTTTAGGAACAGATGACTTTCGGGCTCCCTGGAGGGCATCTGTTTCTTGCTAAGGAGGCTAGGTCAATCAATGGAACGTTATGTTCGTTTTAATAATGGCAGCAAAATCAGTTATGGGATTGTTAATGGAGATCAAGTTGTAGAATTAGTTGGAGATGAGTTATCTCACTTTCAAGAGACGGAAATCATTCATGACCTTTCCTCACTCAATCTATTACCCCCATGCTCACCGACGAAAGCAGTATGTGTGGGCTTAAATTATAAAGATACTATTTTGGAGCCTGGAGCAAAATGGCCAGTGGAGCCGTTGCTTTTTATAAAGCCATCCACAAGCCTCGTCGCTAACGGGAAGAGTATTGTAAAATGGCCAATGACAGAGCACCTAAACTTTGAAGCAGAATTAGCTATAGTTATCGGGAAAGAAGCTCATCTTGTTCCGGAAAAGGAAGCACATCATTATATATGGGGATATACCATCGCCAATGATGTAACTGCGAAAGATCTTCAGAAATCGGACGGACTCTGGGGACGTTCCAAGTCCTTTGACACCTTTTTGCCTTTAGGACCTTGGATAGTTAGCGGCATCGATCCCCATAACTTAACCATTACTTCCTATTTGAATGGTGAGCAAAAACAAAAAGGGAATATAGGTGATCTAATATTCGGGATAGAATATCTGGTCAGTTTTATATCTCATATCACCACCTTGCTTCCAGGGGATATTATTCTGACTGGAACACCCGGGGGTTATGGTAAAACATTAAACGTGGGTGATAAAGTCGAGATCGAGATCTCCGAGATTGGCAAGCTTTCAAATCAATGCGTAGAGTGCAAGGAAGCCTGGAGCATGCCGCCGAGAATTAAGGAACAATAGTTCTATATACGTTTAATTTTAGGATGACGTAACCAGTGATTAAGGGTTACGTCATCATTTTTAAAGCATGAACGCGTTCTTGAGCTGTCGAGAGGATTCCCTATCCCACTTGTCGAAGTAATCTCCAGAGGAGATGAACGAATTGAAGATTAAACTGGTGGCAACTGATTTAGACGATACCTTATTGCGGGATGATCTTACTCTATCCCAACGAGTCATTGATGCCATTCGGCAGGCGAAGGAGCAAGGAGTTTATGTAACCTTTGCAACAGGAAGAATGCCTGTGTCAGCAAGACCCTATGCTGAACAGCTGGGGTTAGATGTTCCGATTATTACGTACAATGGGGCTATGATCCAGGAAGCGATCAGCCATAAGATACTTTATCGCAAGGTCATTCCAGTAGAATTTGCCCGAGAAATTGTTCGTTATTTGTTAGGAGAGGGGCTTCACCTTCATATGTATCGAGGTGACCAGGTGCACGTACAAAAAGCGAATGAGTGGTCTGAGGCCTATGGACAAAAAACTGGGGTCCAAGTGGAAGAAGCTGATCTCCTTGAGATTCTTCGAGAAGAAAAGGAAGGGGTAGAGAAGATCATAATTTTTGCTGATCCCGATGAACTAAAGATTTGGCGAGAGAAGCTCCAGGTTATGTTCCCTAACATGCTCCACCTCACCTCATCGAAGCCATATTTCCTTGAACTAAATCATCCAGAAGTCAATAAGGGTAATACCTTACTGAACTTTGCCAAGGGACTAGGCATTAAGCCGGAAGAAGTTATGGCCATTGGCGATAGCCTTAACGACCTCGAGATGATCCGTTATGCAGGGCTAGGGGTGGCAGTGGAGAATGCACATCAAGAAGTAAAGGATGTCGCTAAGGTTATAACATCCTCCAATGAGGAAGATGGTGTAGCAAAGGCTATTGAGGACTATGTGCTAAAAGAAAATAGATAAAGTAGATATGTAAAATAGAATGGTAAAGGTAGATGGCTAATGAAATTTTTCGTTAGCCATCTACTTTTTATTTGGGATTAAGCTTGTTTAAAGGCTGTGTTGAACAGCATATAGGTCTGGAAAATAAGTTAAAAAATTACTCTGAATTTTATGCTGATTATGTATTGACAACACTATTAGTGAAAGAGTATACTAATTTCGAAGACCCCCATACCGGGAGGGGGTACCAATTTCATAAAATAATGATGAAGGGGATTATTGAGTAAGGAGTTGTTAGAATGGCCTTAAGTGAAAAAGATGACATATTATTACGTTTAAAAACAATTAAAGGCCATATCAGTGGTATCGAAAAGATGATCGAAGAAGAAAAAGAGTGCGCAGATATTCTTGTTCAATTTGCGGCAGTAAGCGGTTCTATGAACAAGGTAAAAAGCATGCTCAATAAGCATTTCGTTGATCGTTGCTTAGACAAAGCCATATATGAAGAAAAAGATATAAAAGAAGAAGTCAATAGAATTCTAAACAATATCCTAAAATTTAATGAATAATTGGGGAGGGGGCAGTTCTATGAAAAGAGTACTCATTCTAGGTGCAGGCACAGCGGGAACGATGATGGCTAACCATCTTAATAGAAAGCTTAACAAAAAAGAATGGACTATTACCATAGTGGACCAATATGAAAAACATTACTATCAGCCGGGGTTCCTCTTTATTCCCTTTGATATCTATTCTGAAAAAGATGTCATTAAGAGAAAGACGGACTTTATTCCTAAGGATGTAGAATATATCAAATCGGCCATAGAATTGATTGAAGCGGATAAGAATCAAGTTGTGTTAAAAAATGATTGGGTGATTCCCTATGACGTGCTGATTATCGCGACGGGATGCGAAATCGTACCGGGAGAGGTCGATGGCGTAATGGAAGCATGGCGCAAAGACATCTTTGATTTCTACACCATCGAGGGATCAGTTGCCCTGAGAGAGAAGTTTAAAAATTGGCAGGGTGGAAAGCTAGTTGTTCATGTTACTGAAATGCCGATTAAATGTCCAGTGGCGCCTTTGGAATTTGTCTTTTTGGCGGATTGGTTCTTTAGAGAAAAACTTAAGATGCGCGACAAAGTGGAACTTATTTATGTTACTCCTTTGGATGGTGCCTTCACTAAGCAAAGATGCTCGGATACCCTAAGCTACCTATTCCCTAAGAAGAATATAAAAATGATCAATAACTTTAGCATCCCCCATGTCGATGAGAAAAATAAGAAGCTTATTTCGATCGACGGCAAAGAGGTAGACTACGATCTCCTAGTGACGGTACCCGTGAATATGGGGAGCTCTGTAATTGAGCGCTCAGATCTGGGCGATGAATTGAACTTCGTTCCCACGGATAAGCATACCCTGCAATCGAAACAGCATGAGAATATTTTTGTGATTGGAGATGCCTCTGATCTTCCCGCTTCTAAGGCTGGGTCTGTTGCTCATTTCGAGGCAGAGATATTAACCGAGAACATCTTGAGCTATATTGCGAATAAACCCCTAACAGCTCATTTTGATGGTCATGCCAATTGTTATATTGAATCTGGCTATAACAAAGCCTTGTTAATTGATTTTAATTACGATATTGAGCCCGTGGAGGGAACCTTCCCCTTGCCTGGAGTCGGACCCTTCTCACTTCTCAAAGAATCGAGAATTAATCACTTAGGCAAATTAGCCTTTAAGACAATCTACTGGAACATGCTGCTAAGAGGAATCCCAATTCCCACAGTTACAGCTGAATTAAAAACTAGCGGAAAAAAACTAAATAATCCAGCTAATCTATCCTAACCAAAAATTTAAAGGAGGGCTTTAAACATGAAAAAGGACATCGCGGGCTTTTCAGTTGATGTAACAGAAGAAGGTTATTTGGTAAGTAGCGCTCAGTGGAACAAAGATATCGCCGAAGCCATCGCCAAGGAACTTGGGTTAGGGGATCTAACACCGGGTCACTGGAAAGTGATTGAGTTTCTCCAGAAAGACTTTGCCGAGACAGGCAAAATCCCAACCATTCGCAGGGTAAACAAGGTCGGTAACATCGGTACTCAAGAACTCTATGCTTTATTTCCCGAAGGCCCCCTTCTTAAAGCGACTAAGGTAGCCGGAATGAGCAAGCCAGTAAGTTGTGTTTAGAAAGGAGTAGGTTCCACAATGAGCGACGAAGGAAAAATTAAAAAAGTCTCAATAATTATCTCTCAAGGGTCCTTAGAAGGAGCGTATCCCGGATTGATTATGGCCAATGGCGCCAGAATGATGGGAATCGAGGTAAATGTATTCTTTACCTTTTTTGGCTTGAACACAATTACCAAAAGTAAAATGAACAACATTAAAGTGGCTACAGTAGGGAACCCGGCCATGGGTATTCCTTCTCTCATTGGGATATTGCCTGGAATGTCTTCTATGGCTACGAATATGATGAAAAAGCAGATGGAAGAATTGGATATCCCACCGATTGGCGAATTCATCGAAATGATCTCTGATGCCGGCGGGAAAATCTATGCCTGCTTAGCCACTGTGGAGATGTTTAAACTAAAGAAGGAAGATTTCTGCGACCAGTTGGATAGCATCCTCACTGTCGGGGATTTCTACAATCTTGCCGCTGGTGGTCAAATTATCTTCACTTAAACAATTCTTGTCCGCCTAGGTTATTCACTATAGTATAAAATTGGAAAGCACCGCTGTTTGGCGGTGCTTTTGTCATTAATCAATGAGATGTGCAATTTAGGCTTTGGTAACTTGGCATAATCCTTCCTTATAGGGTGGGAATTTCATTAAATTTTAAATATTAAATTTCTATTAACTTGCTTTTTCGTGGAACAAAATGAGCGGGTTATACGTCTATTATTAATGAGTAAGAATTCTTGCTTATTAGTAACTATTCGACAGAGATGATGAGACAGCAGAGAAGAGGGGCGTATAATTTGAGAAGAGAAAGTAGTATGTGGCGAAAATGCGGGCTAATTTTCCTTATCATGGGATCGCTTATCCTAGCCGGGTGTGACACATCCTTGGAATCACTGACTATGGTCAAAGGAAATCCTGACATTCGGGACAAGCAAAAGCCTGGGAAACTGGAGATACCTACCGAAGAACCGTCAGAAAGACCTTCCGAAGAACTCCCAGAAGAACACGAATCCGATAAGGTCGATGGTAAATCTTCAGAAGAACCAGCAACGGAGGAGCTGAAGGATGATGGTACCATCGATCCGAATGATAGTGATGATGAAAGCACTCCAGTATTTACAGAGATATCCCCTTCGGAATACCCCGCCAAGGACCCGCTAAAGCAAGCTCCGGTACCGGCGCCCCCGGGCACACCGATCCGCACCTTTTATGAATTATCCGGCACCCCACCTACCGCACCGGGATTAGCCATGAAACATCGGGTTTTTAAAGAAGAGCCTCCGAAGATAGTATATTTGACGATTGATGATGGCCCTTCAGAGAATACGGCTCCTATACTAGAGGTTCTCAAGAGAGAAGGGGTAAAGGCTACGTTCTTTGTGATCGGGACCCAGGTGGAGAAGTATCCGGAGTTATTCAAGCAAACCTATGCACAAGGCAATGCTATTGGTAATCATACCTATTCTCATAACTATAGTGAGATCTATCGCAGTCCGGAAGATTTTGTTGCCAACCTTAAGAAGAATGAGGAATTGATTTATCGACTCATTGGTATTCGCCCGCAAGTGATTCGTACCCCGGGAGGTACCCACGGCAATTTCCACATTAGTTATTATAACGCGGTGGATGCTGAAGACTATTTAATGTATGACTGGAATGTCAGTACAGGGGACGCCACTGCTCCAGTGGTGTCTGTAGAAACGATCCTAGGCAACATCAAGGAACAAGTTCCGGGGAGGGATCGGGTAATCCTTCTTATGCACGACTCTTATGGTAAAGGAACTACAGTGGAAGCCTTGCCCCAGATTATTCAGTTTCTCAAAAAGCAGGGATACGAGTTCGGTGTGTTATCCCCTGAAGTTGCTCCCATTCTTTTCCCGGGAGGGTTTTATAGTTGAAATTTTAGATTTAAAATACAAAAGAGGCCATCTAACGAGATCATTCTCGGAGGAGGCCTCTTTTGCATCATGTCATCCTAAAACACGGGATAATGAATCACTCGAGTCTATCCTGAATCACTGTATAAATTTGGGGATCATCTCCGCCGGGATGCCAAATAGAGATCCCACGGATATTATATTCATTGACAATATCCACAAAGGTAGAAAAGTTGACTGCGTTAGTGAACCAGACTTGATGGGATACTCCATTATCTGTATAGCTGAAGTGAGGACCATTTTGGGAATCTTGGATGATCTGCGCTTGGTGTTGCTGGGCGAGACGGATAGCAGCATCATAGGTAACACTGCTCCGACTGGTCCCCCAATCATAACCGTAGGTGGGTAAACCTGCTTCGAGCTTGGCACGAGGGATGACGGTTACTGCGTAGTTCAAGACCTGGCGAATCCAACTTGCTGGAGCAATCGATCCCGGGGTATCCCAACTGTAATCGTAGAGCATGAGACGAACGACGTCCACAGCGCCCCCGATTCCCGGGTAATCATGACCGGCACTGCTGCCCGGCTCGTCAGCCCTAGTTTTAGCTTGAATTGCGACGTATAGCTTTTTATTATAGGGTGCCAAGGCCGCTTTGAGCTCCCTTAAGAATTCTACGAAGAGGTAACGATCAGCCGCAGCGATATTTTCATAGTCAATCTCAATTCCCTCATAGTTCATGGAGCGAACTTTATTAACGATAGTCGTAATATGGTGCTGGCGAACGGTAGGGTTGTTTAGCATGGTCGAGACAAGTTGTTGATTAAAATTGTTGGCGATCAGGGGGATAAGTTCAATGCCATGGGAACGTGAAAATTCAATAAGGGAGGAGTCTTCTCCATTAGGATAAACAATCAGATCACCGGTAGGAGTAAGCTCATACCAGAAGGGAGAAAGAGTTGTAATCAGCTCGGCATGCTGACGAACAACAGCCATAGCCTCCTGCTGAACCCAATAAGGAATCCAAGCAGAGAACGTATGCCGTTTGCCGGGGGCTTTGGGGATTTTTATGCGCTGTCCAATTCGTAATTGATAAGGATCCACTCCAGGGTTGGCGGCGATGATTTCATCCACAGAAACCCCATAGCTTAGGGAAAGCTTATAGAAGGTATCCCCAGCCTTGATTGTATAGAGAATGTAGTCCGGTTGGGGTCCGGGCTGAAATAATGCATTGTAAGTAAGAGGACCAACGATGCCATCGGGGATCAGACCGCGATCCCTTTGAAATTGTTTAACAGCCGCCTCTGTCCTTACCCCAAAGATGCCATCAATGGGTCCTGGAAGATAGCCTAGTTCACTTAAGCGTGCCTGTACCTCAGACACATCGCTACCTCGAGAACCTCTTCTTAATATTCTCATAGTAATCACCTCATACCTGCGCTATACCATAGAACAGTATATTCATAAGCTCCATGAAAAGGTGACATTACACCATGCATTAGACACACCGTGAGGATATTTCTTCTGTACTGATGGAATTAAAACCATTAATATATTATAAAATTTTCGTTTAGGATAAAGTTTGGCATCGTAATTGCAAAGGTCGTCGGTTAAAGCTATACTAGAGAGGAAAGGAGTCGATCCTTTTGCGAATTTTACTGGTCGGATTAAACGCAAAATATGTACATACCAATTTGGCGATACGGTACCTGCGTGAGAGTGTAAAGGGTGAGTTTCCTGAGGTTAGGATTCGTGAGTTCACCATTAACGAACCGATAGAGCGGATTGAAGCGGAAATATATGAAGCCAAGGCAGATGTCATTGGCTTTTCCTGTTATATTTGGAACTTGAAGGAGACCCTCGCTGTGATCCGCCAGCTGCGACCCACCTCTCCTCGTACTCGAATTCTCGTTGGAGGACCCGAGGTATCCTTTGAGGCCGATTGTTTTTTGAGAGAAAATAATGAGATCGATGCAGTGGTTTTGGGCGAAGGTGAAGTGACCTTCCTTGAACTTCTTCGTGCTTGGGAGTTAGGAGCGAATCCGGCGGAAGTAGCAGGATTGGCTTGGCGGAATCCCCAGAACCAAGAAATCATGATCAATCAATCCCGCCAGCAACTGATCATGACTGATCTACCTAATCCCTATGCTGAGGAGGAAGATTTTCAGGGGCGCCTTGCCTACGTTGAGACCATTAGGGGCTGTCCTTTTAACTGTCAATATTGCCTTTCTTCCACATTCCAAGGGGTTAGATATCTTCCGTCCGAACGATTTCGGGAGATTATGCGTCGTGCTTTGCACTGTGGAGCACGTACAATTAAACTAGTGGATCGCACCTTTAATGTAAATAAGGTGCATTCCTTCAGAATCCTCGATATTGCCCGGGAAGAGGCGGCTCATTACCCAGCCGAGGCAGGGATTCGAGTTCATTGTGAAATGGCAGGAGAGCTACTCGATGCGGACTGGTTGGATTATTTGCGAGATTATCCCAAGGATTTGGTTCAATTTGAAATCGGGGTGCAGTCTACGAATCCCGAGACCCTCTCAATCATCTGTCGCCCCCAGCATTTTGATCGGTGGGCAAAATATGTTAGAGAGATTCAAGAAATGAACAAAGCCCATCTACATCTGGATCTTATTGCGGGGTTACCCAAAGAAGGTTGGTCTAGTTTTCGGACATCCTTTAATGAGGTGTATGCAGTACAACCGGATATGCTGCAATTAGGTTTTTTAAAAGTTCTAAAAGGCTCTGGTTTACGGGAGAAAAGTGAGCAATATGGATTGATCTATGCTCCCGATCCTCCTTATACTATTTTGCAAACGGCAGACTTAAGCCATGAAGAAATACTGAGGCTCCATCGTCTGGAAGATATTCTTGATCGCTATTATAATTCGGGGCGGTTTGGCAGAACCCTAACCTGGGTTGTTAAGCAATACCCTACCCCCTTTGATTTCTATCATGAGTTCGCGGAATATTGGCGTAAGCAGGGCTGGTTTAAGCAGAATTGGTCGGGGAAGGCCCTTTTTGAAAAACTATGGCACTACTGGTGTTCACAAAAGTCTAGTCCTGAGTCGGCAAGTATGATCTCCATTCAGGAGAGGCTGAGGTATGATTATTATCTTTGGGAACGGCCGAATTTCGTCCCGGATTATCTGCTTCCTGCTCAAGGGAATTTGCCACCGGATTATCCTGGGCAAAAACAATCTCTGCAACAGGATCGACGCTGGGAGAACCTCATCGCCGAGTATAACCAAATGGACCGTCGACAATGGCAAAGGGCAACTGCCGTGGACTATTTCCATGAACCTCAACCCCAGTGGGTACTTTTCTTCTATAAAAATGGCAAAACCAGTTGTTATCCAATGGATACCTAAGATAACAGATCAAGAATCCTTAAAAAAATTTTCAAAACAGATTAAAGGAGCATTTCTATGGTTAAGGGTTTGGCCAAGCGAGTTCTTCATTGCATTCTTATCATCGGACTTCTAACGCTTCTACTCTCAGGCTGTGGTGAGGATCCACAGCAAGGCTTGCCGGGAGGAGCCGCTCCGGCAGTGATCGAGCTGTGGCATTCCTTAACAGGAGCGGAGGCTCAAGAGTTGGGGAAACAAAGCCAAAGGATTATGGACGCTCACCCTGAAGTGATTATCCGACTAGAATATATAGAAGAAGGAAGAATGGTTAATCTTGCTTATCTTGCGCAAGCGGGTGGGGAAGGACCGGAGATTTTCCTTACCTCTTCCAAAGCCTTAACCGATCTTTTCCATCAAGGGGCCTTAGCCCCAATCATCGGTAACTCGGATCCGTTCCTTGGCTTAGTAACCCAATTTAAGTATGGGGATAAAACATTTGCACTACCTCTTACCGTCGATGTTCCTTTATTCTATTATCGTACTGATCTCGCCCCGTTGCCGGCTAATTTGGCGGAGTTCCCCACAACCAAGGGAGTACTTGCGCTAACGGCCCTGGATACCAAGACCCTAAGTCCTTGGTGGTTAGCCCAAGGAGGAAAGTTAGCTAGCAATGGCCAGCCTGCTCTTCAGGATCCGGCTAATTATATCTTTCTTCAACAGCTTTTGGCCTGGCAAGAGGGAAACCTCTTAGTCGTTGATCCCAATGCTTGGAATCTATTCATAAATGCTCAGGCTGCCTATACCATCGCCTGGGCTAGTCAGGCCCAGGGAATAGCGACGACTATTCCTTGGGGAAGCGTACCCCTTACTCAGTTGACGTCCGGAAAAGGGGAGATTTTAGGGGGAAAAACGATTGGCATCGCCAACTCCTCCATCAAATCCACAGAGGAGCTAAACCCTCTCATTCGTTTGGTTGAAGAGGAACTGCTTTCACCGGATGCCCAGTGGGCTATCGCTATGGCCGGAAAACGATTTCCAACCAGCAGTTCTTTTTATAGTCGTGAAGAAGCCCAAACAGGACTTCTTCGCCAAGTAGGGTTAAGTTTAGCTAGGGCCTGGTCCTTACCGAGTAATGCTATGGAAGGAAAGCTTATGCCCCTCCAAGATCAAGCTTGGCAAAAGGCTTGGAACGGAGTAAAGCCAGAGGATGCCCTTAGTTGGGCTCAGACGGAAGCTGTTAAAGTGCTTCAAGTAAAATAATCAGTAGAGAAGGGGGAGTAGCTATGTCGACAAAGCAAGTACGATTGTTGGTTATCACTGGACTCTCGGGAGCGGGGAAGACCCAGGCAATGCAGAGTCTCGAAGATCTGGGCTTCTTCTGTGTGGATAATCTACCCCCATCCTTGATTCTAAAATTTGCCGAGCTCTGTGTTCAGTCGCAGGGCAAGGTAACCCGCGCGGCCATCGTGTGCGACCTACGCGGGGGGGAGTTCTTTACTTCCTTAGCCGAGGCTTTAGAAGATTTACAAAGGTCCGGCTTTCAGTATGAGATGCTTTTCTTAGAAGCTTCGGATGAAGTCCTCGTTGGCCGGTATAAGGAATCTCGACGGAGACACCCACTTTCCCCTAGCGGTGGAATTCTTGAAGGGATTCAAAAGGAACGTCAAAAGCTCATCGAGCTTCGTGGTATCGCCCATAAGATTATTGATACCTCAAGTCTCTCCTCTCAGCAACTGCGTCACCAGGTGGCAGAACTGTTTGGCAACGAACAGACCTCAGGACCCTTAGCAGTTTCGGTGGTCTCCTTCGGATATAAATATGGCATCCCCCTCGACGTGGACCTGCTTATTGATGTGCGCTTTTTACCCAATCCTTTTTATATCAGCGAGCTCCGGCCACTTACTGGGCAACATCCTCAAGTCCAGAAATATATTTTTAGTAATACCTTGGCTCAAGAATTTGTAGACAAGTATCTGGATCTGTTAGAGTATATTCTTCCTCATTATGTGGAGGAAGGGAAGCGACATCTAGTGATTGGTGTCGGTTGCACAGGGGGACAGCATCGTTCCGTAGCTATTGCTGAACGAATCGGCACTTTTCTTCAAGAGCATCATTACACTATGAACGTTAATCACCGGGATGCTGCCCGTAATCGGAAGGGTGATAAGACTAAATGAAAAGCAGACTGGGTATATCACTCCCCAACTCTTTGAAATGGCTTTATCCAAATTTAGGTGTCAAACGTTGGTTTTTACTGGCAGTTCTCGGCGTGTTCTTATTTGCAGCGGGTTTTTCCGTAATGAATGATGGCATAGCTCTAGGTTATATAGAGTTGCAATTTCGCGAAGCCATCTATCGACTGACAGGCAGTGCTCCACGTACTGCTGTGCCGATGGGTCTGGTGATTAGTGCTTTGGGGGCTGCGGCCATGGTGATTGGCTTTCAGCGTATGCTCCGATCTATTATCTCTGTGTTGTTGCCTGATGAAGAAGCTCGGATTGTTGATGTTATGTATTCCCGTCAACATCTCCGACGCGGTCCGAAGATTGTGGTCATCGGTGGAGGAACCGGCTTATCAAACCTCCTTAGAGGCCTAAAAAATTATACCCGTAACCTCACTGCTATTGTTACGGTATCCGACGATGGCGGGAGTTCAGGAATGCTGCGCAGTGAAATGGGTATTCTTCCCCCGGGGGATATTCGCAACTGCCTCGTCGCGCTCTCCGATACGGAAAATATCATGGAAAAACTTTTTTCTTATCGCTTTGATACCGGTACGCTCAAAGGACATAGCTTAGGCAATCTGTTTTTAGCAGGGATGGCCGATACCTTTGGCGACTTCCAAAAGGGGGTCGAGCACGTAAGTAAGGTTTTCGCCCTTAGGGGCAATGTCTATCCTTCGACTTTGGAACAAGTAGTTCTAGGTGCAGATTTGGCTAATGGAACCACCGTGAAAGGGGAAACCCAGGTCAGGGATACTCAAGGTCGCATCATCAGGGTTTATCTGGAGCCTGAGGATTGCGAGCCCGTGCCAGAGGCGTTAAAGGCTTTGGACGAAGCGGATCTTATTGTCTTAGGGCCAGGCAGTCTCTATACCAGTGTTTTGCCGAATCTATTAGTAAAAGGCTTAAAAGAGAAAATTCGCGATGCCGATGCTCCCTGTGTCTATATCTGCAATATCATGACAGAACCGGGAGAAACAGACCAATTTCAAGTATCAGATCATTTGCAGTCTTTGGTCGATCACTGTGGTCATGGCTTAGTCGATGTTGTCTTAGCCAATAGACAGGAGATACCCCAAGACCTTCTGCAGCGCTATGCAGAGGAAGGCTCCTATCCGGTTCATGGCAATGCTGCCAGCGTGGAATGGCTGGGGGTTAAATACGTGGAAGCAGATCTTCTCCAAGAGGGTGAAACCATTCGCCACGACCCTGACCGTTTGGCACGAATGCTTATTCGACTTCTCTTTCGCTTAAAGCCCATGGGTGAGAGGATCGCTCTAGTGGATTCCTATCTATTAAGTCAGAAATTAAGGGAAGAATCCTAGAAAGGAGGGGGAGGAATGTCCTTCAGTGCCGAAACCAAGGATGAATTAGCACGCATCGAGGAAAAGAAGAGATGTTGTAATGTGGCCGAACTTGCAGCGCTTGTGCGTATGGATGGGACCTTGCAGATCTCTAATCAAATCTACGCACTGAACGTGACCACCGAGAGTGCCCCCGTAGCGCGTAAGGTATACCGGTTGGCTAAAAACATATTGGATCTACCGGTGGACATTATGGTGCGCAGGAAGCTGCGCTTAAAAAAGAATAACTCCTATATGGTTAAAATTTATCCAAGGGACTTAAGCGATTTTCAACAACTCGGGCTTATTGATGAAGAAGGTGAAATCCTACCGGGCATACCCGACTTCCTCGTCAAAAGGAAATGCGATAGAATTGCCTATTTACGCGGAGCCTTTCTGGCCGGGGGATCCATCAATAATCCTGAAGGAACATATCATTTGGAGATTATCACCAATGACGCTCTTCATGGGGACGCTCTTTGCCAACTTCTCAATCGATTTCAGTTGGGCGCTAAAGTGAGTCTGCGTAAAAATTGGCATGTTGTATATATTAAGGAAAGTGAGCATATTGTTAAATTTCTTGCTCTCATCGGAGCTCATCGCGCGCTTTTAGAATTTGAGAATGTCCGCGTGCTTAAAGATATGCGCAATCAAGTCAATCGTTTAGTTAATTGTGAGACAGCCAATCTCAATAAAACAGTAGATGCGGCTGTACGGCAAGTGGAAAATATTCAGAAGGTAGCCAACACCATTGGTCTTCAAGCTCTCCCGGATCCCATACGGGAAATAGCTGAGCTACGGCTGGAATACCCTGATGCCAGCCTCAAGGAATTAGGGGAAATGTTGAACCCGAAGGTAGGCAAATCAGGAGTGAATCATCGCCTACGCAAGATAGACGAGCTTGCTGATAAGCTAGAGGAACAGCAAAAGCGGGTGGGGAAAGGAGGATAAAAGTGCGGATAGGGTATGGCCTAAATCTAGAGCAAACACAGAAGTTAGTTATGACACCAGAGTTGCGCCAAGCGATTGCTGTACTGCAGCTGTCTGCCCTTGAGCTTTCTGATTATGTGGATCAGCAGATGTTGGAAAACCCACTCTTGGATGTCGTTGAAGATTCCGGTGATAAAGGAACAGAAGATCCTCAAGAAGATTCCCCCCCTTCCGAGAAGGAAGGGAATCCGGAGGATAGCGACTGGGATATGAATTGGGAAGATTATTTTCAGCATCAAGAGGAACGGATAAGCAGAGAGTATGACCCTGATGCCGGGCAGAACAAAAGGTTCGAGCCCTTTTTGGCAACAGCTCCTTCCCTACAAGAGCATTTGCTCGAACAGATTCATATCCAAAAGACATTGGCTCCTCATGATTTGCTTGAATATATTATCGGGAATTTAGACGAAAACGGCTATCTGCTCCTTTCTTTAGAGGAAATAGCTAAGCAGCTTCAGCGTCCCCTAGAGCAGGTAGAAACAGGTCTAACAATCATCCAAGGTTTGGACCCTTTAGGTGTAGGAGCAAGGAATCTCGAAGAATGTCTGAGATTGCAGCTTCCTTTGCTAAGCCATTACCCGCCCGAGATGCCAAGATTTCTCAAGCACCTCGAGGATTTAGCCGCCGGACGTTTGCAAAAGATCGCCAACCAACTTAAGGTGACTCCTCTGCAGGTCCAGTCAATGTCTGATCTCCTCCGTACACTTGATCCAAAGCCCGGTCGGCGTTTTTCCGGGCCGGGAGAGGTTCGTTATATTATTCCGGATGTGGTGATCGAGGAAGTTGAAGGAGAGTATATTATTCTAGTCAATGATCTCACTGTACCACGCTTGGGGATCAATCAAACCTATAAAAAAGCCTTGAGCCAGAGCAGTGAATCGGAAACCCGCAAATTCGTGGAGCAAAAACTCAATGCTGCTGCTTGGCTCATTCGCAGTATTGAACAAAGGCGCCTGACCTTATATAAAGTGGCTGATGCTCTTGTGCGACGCCAAGAGGAATTTTTACGACGAGGGGTACGCTACTTAAAGCCTCTCAATCTTAAAGATATTGCGGAAGAAATTGGGGTTCATGAATCTACGGTGAGTCGGGCAACAGCCAATAAGTATGTGCAGACCCCCCGAGGAATTTTTGAATTTAAGTTCTTTTTCGCAACCGGTTTAGGTAGCGAGGAGGGTATGTCTACAGAAGCAATTAAGCAAGCTTTAAAGAATATTATTGCTGAGGAAGACACTAAGGCTCCTTACTCTGATCAGAAGCTCTCCGAAATCCTCGGGGAAAAGAACATGAAGATTTCACGCCGAACCGTAGCAAAATACCGTGACGAGCTTGGTATCCCCTCAACAACTCTGCGCAAGCGATATTAATACGTGGCTCGACGTTTGGATGGTGTGTATTCTAAAAATTGGAGAATATAATAAAACAGAGCCGATCTCTCCTAAAGGCAACCCCGAGTGCTTTGGGTAGAGAAGTTTTATAGAGGAGTGTTGGGGATGACGTTTACGCGCTTAAGCGGGTATGATCGGGCATTAATGGAGATAAGGGCGATGATTCTCGAGCTAGCCCAAGGGGTAAAACATCTTTTGAGTAGAGGCCTCAGTCATCTTGAAACTCCAGATGCTTTGCAGGATGTGGACTGGCGTACAGAAGATGATAAAATCGATGCCATGCGGGACAAAGTGCTCAATCGCATCCTCGAGATGATGACCCTTCAGCAAATTAGGACCCAAGACCTTCGCTTCCTGCTGGGCTATCATAGAATTGCCCAAGAGCTGGAAAGAATCGCCGATTATGCCTGTGATATTGCTGAGCTCGCTGTGCTCAGTTCTAATATGGAGCATCTTGAGGAAGTTTTACAAATGGCCAATCAGACTCAGCAAATGTATCTGAGAGTAGTAGAAACGATTGAAAATGAAGAGGATAGCGTAGAGGCTCTGGATCAGATGGATGATGTATTGGATGCCACTTATGGTTTTTTGCAGAGGCAATTTCTCATGGGTGACCAGAGTGTGAAAACAGGCTCTTTAGCTTTCGCTCTCATTTTTGCGCGGACTATGGAGCGCATGGGAGATCATATATTGAATGTGGCTGAGGCTCAAGTCTATATCAAGACAGGCAAAAAGTTCTAGCTAGGGGTGATCAATATTAGTTTTAGTGCATGGGTTGCTTTCCTAGGTGGATTAGGGATCTTCATGTTTGGTATACATACGACTTCTTCCGGCTTACAGATGTTTGCAGCTAATCGACTTAAAGAGCTACTTGAATCCCTAACCAAGAAGAGCTACTTAGCAGTGCTTTTTGGAATCGTCATGACAGTAGCCTTCCAAAGCAGTACGGCCACTACTGTCCTTGTGGTGGAATTTGTTAATGTGGGACTGATGAGCCTCGGTCGGGCCTTAGGGATTGTTTTAGGCTCAGCGTTGGGCACTTCACTCTCCATCCAGCTCATTGCTTTCAAAATGCTTAATCTAGCCTTGGGTTTCATATTCATAGGCTTTATTCTATACCTTGTTGTAAAAACACCTCATATTAAGCCCTTAGGCCAGGCCATGATCGGTTTTGGTCTTATTTTCGTGGGAATATCCATTATGTCCGGTGCCTTCGCTCCATTAAAGGATATACCACAGGTTCAAGAATTTCTTGCTCATTTGGGTGTCAAGCCCTTCTTTGGAATCCTTGTGGGTCTAGTTCTTACAACCCTTATGCAGAGCAGCACTGCTACTGTAGCCATTCTCATTTCCCTGGCCGATCAAGGATTGATTAATCTAGGTGCGGTTATTCCTTTGGTTTTAGGAGCTCATATCGGTGGCACTGTAACGACCCTGATCTCCACGTTGACTGCACAGAAGCAGGATGCCCGTCGAGTTGCCTTGGCCAATACACTCTACAAGGTCCTTGCCACCCTTCTTGTCCTCCCCTTCTTGCCGGAAGTGGCAGATCTATTAATCTGGCTGGGAGGAGACCTTAAGCGTCAGGTGGCCAACTCTCATCTTGTCTTCTCAGTCCTGATGATTATCCTCTTCATGCCACTAAATAACCAGATTGCAAAAGTCATGGTTCGGATTTTGCCTGACTCTTCACGAGGGATAAAGAAGATTCAGTTCAGACATATTGACGAGACCTCTTTGGAAGTACCTGCTATTGCGTTGACACAAGTTCACCTGGAAATCCAAGGGATGGGCAAGTCCCTACGGGATGAGCTAATGGCGCGGATTCCTACAAGTGTTCTGGAGTGTCGTGCCCTGCCAAGTAAAGGTTCTCCCCTCGAGCAAGATTTTCAATGGTATTATCAGCATATTTTCCGTTTCCTGGCAGCCTTATCTGCTAAAGAGGTAACTGCCCAACAGCATGAGGATATTCTCAATACTCAATTCATTCTCAAAGAATTTCAATACGTTGGAGATGCCTTATTTGACCTGTCCACCCATATTGGAAATGTAACAAAGGAAAACCGACAGGAAGCCGAAGAAATTTGGGGAGATATGAAGGAACTTTACGAAACTGTGCTGAATAATTACAATCGGATGCTCGGAGCACTAAAGTCATGGGATAGGGATTTGGCAGGAGAAGTCATCCGCGAACATCCCGATATAGTCCGTTTGCAGAGAGCACTACAGTTTGGAATCTTGGCAAAAACAACTCAGTGGGAAAACCTAGATATCGTGAATTTACTTTATCGCATCGATAAGCATAGTGTAAATATTGCCCAAGTCGTGATGGGACTGGTTTAAAGAGTAAGATTTTCCTTTGGGCGGTATACTAAGATGATAGAAAGTGCTAAACTAATACACGGTGAAATCTTCATTATGCAAGATAGTTGGGGTCGTGCAGCTTCATGCGCACTACTCATTCAGTAGCTCCATCACTACGGTACTCGATTGACGCTTTCTAGCAATTTTACATACACTTACATAACAACGAACTACCCGAAAGGCTTCACCCAAAAGGAAAATGGAGCAAAAGAGGAAAGGAGAAATATATATAATGGTTAAGAAAGGGCTAAAAGATATTGCGGTTCAGGGGAAACGCGTTTTTGTGCGCTTTGATTTTAATGTCCCCATGGATGATCATGGAAATATTTCGGATGACACGAGGATTTTAGCAGCTTTGCCGACGATTCAGTATTTAATGGCCGAGGGCGCTAAAATCATTCTTGCTTCTCATTTAGGACGCCCCAAAGGTAAAGTGGACCCGGAATACTCCCTGGCCCCCGTGGCCCAACGCCTAAGTGAATTGCTTAACCAACCTGTTGCTATTGCTCCAGATTGTATTGGTCCAGAGGTAGAAAAGGAAGTAGCTCGGCTAAAAGAAGGAGAAGTCCTCCTGCTTGAGAATGTGCGATTCCACGCAGCGGAAGAAAAGAATGATCCTGAGTTTGTCACACGTCTTGCTAATTTAGCTGATGTTTTTGTTAATGATGCTTTCGGTACGGCCCATCGGGCACATGCCTCAACGGAAGGAATCGCCCATCGAATTCCCGGTGTCGCTGGTTTCCTACTTCAAAGAGAGATTGAGAGCATAAGTCAAGCTATGGAGGGAGCAGAGCGGCCTTTTGTGGCAATCATCGGTGGAGCTAAGGTGAGCGATAAAATTGGTGTTATCGAGAACCTACTTAGCAAAGTAGATGTTTTGATTATTGGTGGCGGAATGGCGAATACCTTTCTCAAAGCACAAGGGTATGAGATGGGGAAATCCTTAGTTGAAATGGATAAGTTACCCTTAGCCCAAGAAATTCTCGCTAAGGGCGAAGAACGGCGAGTCAAGATCCTTTTACCTCAGGACGTTGTTGTCGCGAAGGAGTTTAAGGATGACGCACCCTATCGCATTATCTCCATTAAGGATATTACTGAAGATGAAATGGCTTTAGATATCGGGCCGGAAAGTGCTCGAGTCTTTGGTAACACCATAATAGAGGCCAAGACGATTGTGTGGAACGGCCCTATGGGTGTTTTTGAGATGGACAATTTCGCCAGAGGAACTGAACGGGTTGCTCAGGCCGTCGCCAAATGCCCGGGGATGACTATTGTGGGTGGCGGAGATTCTGTGGCGGCTGTGGAGAAAATGGGTGTCGCCGATCAAATGAGCCATATTTCTACTGGCGGAGGAGCTTCCTTGAAGCTTCTAGAGGGAAAAACCTTACCCGGTGTAGCGGCACTTCAGGATAGATAAAGTTCAGATAGAACGATGGATTATCAAATCTTCATTTGAAGGGAGCTAAGTCAATGCCCATACGACATCCTATTATTGCAGGTAACTGGAAGATGAACAAAACCATCCGGGAAGCTCAGGACTATGCAGCAAGGCTGCTCGGTCTTCTGGGAGAAATCACCGAAATTGATGTTGTGGTGTGTGCTCCCTTTACAGCCCTTAGCACCCTCAAGGATGAATTGGAGGAAAGTGTTATCCATATTGGGGCTCAGGATATGTCCTTTGCCAGCAATGGTGCCTATACGGGTGAAATTTCTGCTGATATGCTAGTGGATACAGCTTGTACTTATGTCATTATTGGACATTCGGAACGCCGGGAAATCCTCCGAGAAACTGATGATGACATTGCTAAGAAGGTGAAAGCGGCTCTTAAGGCTGGGCTGACCCCGATTCTCTGCGTGGGGGAAAACTTGGCACAGCGGGAAGAGAGAAAAGCTTTTGCTGTCGTTCGTAGTCAGGTAGAAAAGGATCTCACTGAGCTGGCTCCCGCTGATTTGAAGCGAGTAGTCATTGCTTATGAACCCATATGGGCGATCGGAACCGGTAAATCGGCCACCAGTGCTGATGCACAAGAAATGTGTACCATGATTCGTTCTACTCTAGCAGGGATTGCCGGGGCGGTTGCTGATGAAGTCAATATTCTCTATGGTGGAAGCGTCAATGCTGATACCATTGCCGAGCTTATGGCGCAGCCGGATGTGGATGGAGCCCTTGTAGGTGGTGCCAGTCTCGATCCGGAAGGATTTGCCCAGCTCGTTCTCAAAGCGGTGACCGCCCTATGAAGCCACTTGTCTTAATGATTCTTGATGGATGGGGTTATAGTCCACAAACAGAAGGCAATGCCATTGCACAGGCTCAAAAGCCTCATTTTGATCATCTGTTTAAAGAATATCCCCATACGTTCATTACAGCTTCCGGAGAACAAGTTGGGTTGCCGATAGGGCAGATGGGGAACTCGGAAGTAGGACATTTAAATATTGGAGCCGGACGGGTGGTTTTCCAAGAATTCACGCGGATTTCTAAGGCGATACGGACTGGAGAATTTCCTCAAAATTCTGTACTGAAAGAAGCCATGGAGCGTGTCAGTGATGGGAAGAACGCTTTGCACCTGATGGGTTTGCTCTCTGATGGAGGGGTTCATTCCCATATCGAGCATCTTTTTGCTCTCTTAGATATGGCGAAAGAAATCGGTGTGAAAAAGGTATTCATTCATGCGTTGCTCGATGGTCGGGATGTTCTGCCTCAGAGTGCTAAAGAATTTATGACCCTGCTCAATGTAAAGTGTCAGGAACTAGGGGTGGGGAAGGTGGCCACCGTGAGCGGTCGCTATTACGTGATGGACCGGGATCAACGTTGGGAACGAGTTGAAAAGGGCTACCGCGCCATCGTGGATGGTGAGGGACTAAAAGCTCCCAACCCCATGGCGGCAATTGAACAAGCCTACGATGTTCGAATCACTGATGAATTCGTAGTACCCACTGTTATTGTAGATGGGGAGGGCAAAGCCATTGGACCTCTGCAAGACGGAGATAGCTTGATCTTTTTTAACTTCCGATCGGATCGGGCGCGCGAGATTTCTTATGCTATTCTGGATGAACAATTCGAAGGGTTTGCAAGAGGGAAACGGCGAAACGTTCACTATGTCGCTATGACAGAATATGATGAGCAACTGAAGGTGCCTGTAGCTTTTCCTGCTCAGAACTTAGAAAACACCCTAGGCGAAATTCTGGCCTCTCATAATAAGAAGCAACTTCGGATTGCCGAGACAGAAAAATATGCTCATGTGACCTTCTTTTTTAATGGCGGAGTGGAGGATCCCTGCGAAGGGGAAACTCGCTGCTTAATCCCCTCGCCAAAGGTTGCTACATATAACTTACAGCCCGCCATGAGTGCCTTTGACATTACGGAGGAACTTTTAAAGCGGCTAGAAACGGAAGAATATGATATCATTATCCTGAACTTCGCCAATTCGGATATGGTTGGACATACAGGGGAATTTACAGCTACAGTTGAAGCCATCGAGGCTGTTGATCAATGCATTGGGCGAATTGTTCCGGAGGTTTTAAAGCGTCAAGGTGCAGTGATCATCACCGCAGACCATGGCAACGCTGAGTCCAAAAAGGATTTGCAAACGGGTCAACCCCTGACAGCCCATACAACGAATCCCGTGCCCTTGATCTTGGTCAGTGACCAGTTCAAAGGCAAAGCCCTGCGTGAAGGAGGAGCACTTCAGGATGTGGCTCCCACAATTCTCGAGCTTATGGGGATTGCACAGCCACTAGAGATGACGGGAATATCTCTGTTGAACGGTTAATTCAGTGATTGAGTGAGTATTGTCTATATCTATCTTCTAAGTGGAATACTATTATAGGGAGGATGGTTAATAATGAGTTATATTGAAGAAATTTATGCCCGCGAGATTCTTGATTCCCGCGGTAATCCCACTGTTGAGGTGGAGGTTGTCCTTGAAGACGGAGCTATGGGCAGGGCGGCGGTTCCCTCAGGTGCATCCACGGGGGCTTTTGAAGCCGTGGAGCTTCGTGATGGGGACAAGGGTCGTTATCTAGGCAAAGGAGTTCTCCAAGCCGTACATAATGTGAATGAGTTAATCGCTCCAGAGCTAGAAGGCCTTAATCCCTTCGATCAACCGGCTATTGACCGGGAACTGATCGCTCTTGATGGAACAGAGAACAAAGGTAATTTGGGTGCCAACGCAATTTTAGGCGTTTCCTTAGCCACCGCAGCCGCGGCAGCTGAATCCATCGGACTCCCTCTTTACCAATACTTAGGAGGCGTCAACGCCAAAGAACTCCCTGTACCGATGATGAACATTTTGAATGGCGGTAAGCATGCAGACAACAACGTAGACATTCAAGAGTTCATGATTATGCCTGTAGGAGCAAAAAGCTTTAGAGAAGCCTTGCAAATGGGAACCGAAGTGTATCATAGCCTAAAGGCCGTTTTAAAGGAAAAGTCACTGGCCACCGCTATTGGAGATGAAGGGGGTTTTGCACCTAGCTTGGAATCCAATGCGGATGCACTTCTGGCGATTATGGACGGTATCCAGCGTGCCGGTTATACTCCCGGAAAAGACATTGCCTTAGCACTTGATGTAGCGGCTACCGAACTCTATAAGGATGGCATGTATCATTTAGAGGGCGAAGGGCTAACCAAAACGACCGATGAAATGATTGCATATTATGAAGCGCTTATTGAACAGTACCCCATCGTTTCCATTGAAGACGGCCTATCCGAGGAGGATTGGGAAGGCTGGAAAAAGCTTACTGAGAAACTGGGGGATAAGATTCAGCTGGTGGGAGATGACCTCTTTGTAACCAATCCGGCACGATTGGCTCGCGGAATTAAAGAGAAATGCGCCAATTCAATTTTAATTAAACTAAACCAGATCGGAACCCTGACGGAAACCCTCGACGCCATTGAGATGGCTAAGCGGGCTGGGTATACCACGGTTATATCCCATCGTTCCGGAGAGACAGAGGATGTCACCATGGCCCATGTAGCTGTCGCCGTGAATGCCGGTCAGATCAAAACCGGGGCTCCGGCTCGAACTGAGCGGGTAGCAAAATATAATGAGCTACTGAGGATTGAAGAAGAACTTGGCGAAACAGGAATTTATCGTGGTCAAGAGGCCTTAGGCCGTTAAACAAGACTTTGAGTCTGTTGTTAATCGTTTCAAATCTACTATTGACCTATCTTCTATTGCCTTTTGCCAAATTTCTGTGCTAAAATAGCGGTACTGACTATATCAAATAGAAACCGCCACTTAAGCAGCCTGGACAAGTCGAACAGGAGAGAAGTGGCGGTTTACCTGATATGGGAATATTAAATGGTTCCGACTAATTTTGCATAATTCGTTTTGGAGGTGAATCTGATATGGTAATTTTCCTCACTATACTATTAGTCATTAGTTCCTTAGGCCTAATCGCCACAGTCTTACTTCAATCCGGCGTTAGTGCAGGTTTGGGGGCGATTGGTGGGGCTAGTGAGTCTTTCTTTGGTAAAAAGAAGGGATTAGATGCTGTTTTTCAAAAGTTGAGTATTATCTCAGCCGTTGTTTTTCTGCTGAGTTCACTAGGGGTAGCCTATCTTATGAAATAAGTCAGGGCTCTTTTTACTTTTCTACTATAGGGCATTAATATTGGCCTAAGGGCAGCAAATGGGTCGACAGTGTCGGCCATGAGCAAGCCAAGTTTTCCTTAAACTTGGCTCATACATAATTATCTATTTATTATTAGGAGGTTTATTGACAATGGATTTTGCTTCAATGCCTGTTTGGGCTATCCTAGCAGGTTTTGTTGGGCTGGCTGTTGCCTTCTTCTTTGCAAGAAGCGTTTTAAGTGAAAGCCCAGGAAATGCACGGATGCAGGAAATTTCCCAGTACATCCAAGAGGGTGCTATGGCATTCCTCAATCGCCAGTACAGGACATTAATTCCCTTTGTAATTATTATCTTTATTATCCTAACCTTTGTCAAAAACTGGCAAACAGCCGTTTCCTTCCTAGTAGGGGCAGTGCTTTCTGCAGTCGCCGGTTATGTAGGGATGGGAATTACCACTCGCGCTAATGCTCGTACTACCGAAGCAGCGCGGACAAGCCTCAACAAAGCCCTTGGCGTATCTTTCCGTGCCGGAGCTGTTATGGGTCTTTCTGTAAATGGTTTAGGCCTGATTGGTGTTGCGGCCCTGTATTTGTGGTTCAAAGATGCTGAGATTATTAACTCCTTTGCCTTTGGAGCTAGTGCTATTGCCCTGTTTGCTCGTGTCGGTGGAGGAATTTATACAAAAGCTGCTGACGTTGGTGCAGACTTGGTGGGTAAAGTTGAAGCGGGAATTCCCGAAGATGACCCGCGTAACCCTGCTGTTATCGCCGATAACGTAGGTGACAACGTTGGTGACACCGCCGGAATGGGAGCTGACCTTTTCGAGTCGTATGGTGCGACCACTATTTCAGCGATGTTAATCGGTGTTGTTGTCTTTAATTCTGTTGAAAATGGTGCGCCCGGTCTGATGCTTCCGCTGATGATTGGGGTAGTAGGAATCCTTTCCTCTATTATTGCTAGTTTCTTTGTTCGCACAGGAGAAAATGCTAATCCTCAAACAGCCTTGAACAAAGGGTTATGGGGTACAAACTTACTGACCGCGATCGGCTCCTTTGCTGTCGTCCATTGGATACTTCCTGATTCCTTCCAAGTTAATGATACTTTAACCTTAACCCCTAATGGTGTATTTATTGCCATCATCTGTGGTTTGGTCGTGAACGTCCTGATCGGTTTATTAACCGAGTACTATACCTCGAATCAAAAACCGCCTGCGCAAGCTATTGCTAAAGCATCTGAAACGGGTGCGGCTACTAACATTATTCAAGGTCTGGCTACAGGTATGAAGAGTACAGCTCTACCGATCATCACGATCTGTGTTGCTATCTTTATATCCTTTGAAGTGGCAGGAATCTACGGTATTGCTATGGCTGCTATGGCTATGCTCTCTACAGCAGGTATTATCGTGGCCATCGACTCCTTTGGACCGGTTGCTGATAATGCCGGCGGTATTGCGGAAATGGCTGAGTTAGATCCCAGCGTCCGTCAAACTACCGATAAGTTGGACTCTGTAGGAAATACTACGGCTGCTGTGGCTAAAGGGTTTGCCATCGGTTCTGCAGCTTTAACTGCACTGGCCCTGTTCAGCGCCTTCTCTGAGCTTGCCCATTTGGAACAGCTTGATCTTCTTGTCCCGACGACGATCATTGGCTTATTCATTGGTGGTGCACTGCCCTTCCTCTTCTCTTCCTTCTGTATGGAAGCAGTAGGTAAAGCTGCTTTTGAAATGATCGGTGAGGTCCGCCGTCAATTCCGTGAGATTCCCGGTATCATGGAGGGAACAGGAAAACCGGATTATCGGGCTTGCGTGGATATCTCCACAAGAGCTGCTATTCGTCAAATGATTGTTCCCGGTCTTTTAGCCGTAGGTTCACCCATCCTCGTCGGCTTCTTGCTTGGTAAAGAGGCCCTCGGCGGTATGCTGGCCGGTGGAACCGTTACCGGAGTGCTCATGGCTATCTACATGGCGAATGCCGGTGGTGCTTGGGACAATGCTAAGAAGTACATCGAAGCAGGTAATCAAGGCGGAAAAGGTACACCTACTCATGCTGCTGCAGTTATCGGGGACACAGTCGGTGACCCCTTCAAAGATACCGCTGGCCCATCCTTGAACGCTCTGATTAAGGTTATGGGTACCATTTCCCTTATCATCGCTCCATTCTTAATCTAAAACGTAAAATTGTTTATCGGGGGCGTCGTAAAGCTACTTGAAAAAGTGGTTAGCGGCGCCCCTTTTTATTCTCACATCATTTAGGTATCGATCGATATTCTTAATTATTGCACCAAATCAATATTAAACAGCAAACGACTTGTCATTAAAGCTATGGCAGTGCCACGAAGTGTCCCAAATGGATGAGAGGCCTATACTGGAAAAAAACGAGAGTCTATGCTATACTAAATACCTAGTTTTTAGTATGCGATATTGATTTGTGAGGAGGGTCCTTGTGGCATCTGAAGGGATTAAAGTCATTTCCGATAATCGAAAGGCTTACCATGATTACTTCGTGGAAGAAAAGCTTGAAGCAGGAATTATCCTCACAGGAACCGAGATCAAATCTATCCGTAATGGACGTGTGAACCTTAAGGATAGCTATGCCCGTATTGAAAACGGCGAAGTATGGCTTCATCAGATGCACATTAGCCCTTATGAGCAAGGGAACCGCTTTAATCACGAACCCTTGCGCAAGCGCAAGCTTCTCTTGAATCACTCAGAGATTATTAAGCTCATTGGCAAAGTACAGCAAGAAGGATTGACCCTTATTCCCACGAAAATCTACCTCAAGCATGGCCTAGCCAAAATTGAACTTGGCGTCTGCCGAGGGAAGAAGAATTATGATAAACGTCAGGCCATCGCCGAGCGGGATGCGAAACGTGAGATGGAGCGGCATTTTAGGGATAAGTAAGGGTGAGGGATATTAGGCTAATTCTTATTGTGAAGTAAAGCTCCCGTGCAGCTATCTTGGCTGTGCTGGGAGCTTTTTGGTAATGTTTAAGGAATTAAAGGAACTCTATGCGGTTTTCAAAAGTTTTGTTGACTGGAGCCTAAGAGGGCGTTTATTAACAAAAATTAATATATTAAAAATTTAATAGAAATAGATTAGCTCATTTAATTTTGTTAAACTTTGCACAAGAAGTACTGTTTTCTAGGTAAAATAATGGACTCATTAGAAATGACTGTTCATTATCTATGAAAAAGGAAAAGGAGGAAGGTACACATGGGGAACATTCTTGATGGTATTGTTAACAAAAAGATTAACCGCAGGAATTTTCTAAAAGCCAGTGCTATTGGAGCAGCAAGCTTGACCTTGCCAGGTTGTAGTAGTAACACCCTCACTAATGCAGGTGTTGATGCCACAGCGGCCAATAATGAGGGCGAATGGATTACAGCAGGGTGTTGGCATAACTGTGGAGGGAGATGTCTCAACAAAGCGTTGGTAGTCGATGGGGTTGTGGTCAGACAGAAGACAGATGATACCCACCCTGATTCTCCTGATTATCCACAGCAAAGAGGTTGTCATCGCGGTCGCTCCCAGAGACATCAAGTATTTGGAGCGGATCGATTAAAATATCCCATGAAGCGCAAAAACTGGGAACCGGGCGGTGGTAATAAAGAGCTGCGGGGAAAAGACGAGTGGGTACGCATTTCCTGGGATGAGGCCTTAGATCTTGTTGCTAAAGAGTTAAAACGCATCAAAGAAAAGCATGGAAATAAATCAATTCTTGGCACAAGCAGACTGTTGAATTATTACGGTGGCGGTCTTGTCAGATGGGGGTCCTCTTCATCAGGTGCATGGGGCGTGGTTCAAGAGTGCATGACAGGTTTCTTCTCATGGAAAGCCAACGATAGACCTGACTGGAGAAATGCTAAACTCATTGTTATGTGGGGGGCCAATCCGGCTCGCTCTAATCTGGGAAATCCAACATACAATTTCATGCAGGCAAAAAAAGCTGGAGCCAAATTTATCTTTGTAGATCCATATATTACACCATCCGTAAAAACCTTAGCTGATAAGCATATACCTTGTCGACCGGGCACGGACACGGCATTGCTTCTAGGAATGGCCTATCATATGATAGAAAATAATTTGCAGGATCAGGATTTCCTTGATCGCTGTACTTTAGGGTTTGATAAAGATCATATGCCTGAGGGAGTGGACCCTAAAGAAAACTTCAAAGATTATGTGTTAGGAACTTATGATGGGGTTCCCAAAACTCCCGAATGGGCTTCAGAAATCTGCGGAACGGATCCGAAGCTGATTAGAGAATTCGCAACGGAAGTGGCTACAACGAAACCCGTGATTTTCAATTCATCTTTTGCGCCTTCTCGTACCTACAGGGGACAGCAATACTGTCAGGCATTTCTTACAGTCGGTTGGATGACTGGTAACGTAGGAAAACCCGGTTCTGGTGTATGGACTATGAACTATGCGGCAAATCAAGGTTACGGTGGTAAAACCCTTGTAAAAGGAGGAGGTAGGGGTCTTCCCCCTGTAGTCAATCCATTATTTCCAGATGCCACATACGGAGCATACGACGGCTACCGGTGGGCAAATCCGACCAACCCTGATGCCAATGGAATGTCTTATTGTGAAACCTATGATGCCATATTAAAAGGTGAGTATACGGGAACGGGCGGCAGAGGTAAAGTTCCTTGCGATATTCGTTTAATTTGGCTGGTTCGCGATGGAAGTGGCTATAATTTCCTCAATCAGTCCTCAGGCATTAACAAGGGTATCGAGGCATTCCGCAAAGTCGATTTTGTAGTAACTAACGATATCGTACTCTCAAGCATATCCAAATATGCGGACATCGTCCTCCCTACAACCACTGAGTGGGAAAAGGAGGGTAAGATCTACCAAGGGAATCCAGAAGCTATCTTTATTAACCAAAAAGTAGTGGAACCCCTTTTTGAAGCAAAAACAGAAGAATGGATGGATCGTGAGTTAGCTAAACGCCTTGGGCTGAATGCAGATGAGATTTATCCCATCACCGAGAAACAACAATTCTTCAACAGCCTTGCCGGAGCTGAAGTGATTGGTGGGGATGGGGAAACATACGAGAGTCTGGTAACCATTACGGAAAAGGATATCCAAGAATGGGGTGTCCAAGGTAAACCACAACTAGGAAAGATGGCGTTGAATGACCTGATGGAGCAAGGTGTCTACCAAGTAGAGAGAACGCCTGGTGATAAATTGACTGTGATCCAAGGGGAAGACTTTGTCAAAGACCCTGTTGCCAATCCTCTCACAACCAAAAGCGGTAAGCTCGAAATCCACTGCCAGGCTCTATCCGATAAGATAGCATCCTATGGTTTGACCACAGTGCCGCCCATTGCAATGTATCAACCACCATTAGATGGTTTTGAGGATACATTTGAAGATTGGAAGAACAAAAAGAAAGGGAAGTACCCCTTCCAACTCGTTACTATACACTACGGAAGACGTTCTCACTCAGTATTTGACAATATTCCACAACTCAGAGAAGCCTATCCTCAAGATTTTGCGATGAACACAAGAGATGGGCAAGCGCTTGGGCTTAAAGATGGAGATACAGTTTTAATTGAGAGTGAATATGGTAAATGCATCCGTCCTCTTACCCTCACAGAGACCTTGATGCCAGGTGTGGTAACCTTAGGAGAAGGTGCTTGGGTAGAAATGGATGATAAAACAGGGATCGATAAAGCAGGAGCAACAAACGTTCTCTGCGGAGCTCGGTTAAGCGGACAAGGGGAAGAACCTTGGAATACAACCATTGTTCGTATTGAGAAATATATGGGTGAACCATTAAAAGCGGATGCACTGTGGGAGCAAAGAATCATATTATAGGAGGTGACACCTGATGGGACAATTAGGATTTTATTATGATATGACTACTTGTATGGGATGTAAGGCATGCCAAATCGCCTGTAAAGATAAAAACGATCTCAAAGTTGGAGAGCTATTCCGTAGAGTGTATGAATTCGAAAGTGGTATGTACCCTGATGTAGGAGCATATTACCTTTCAATGGGTTGCAATCATTGCACAGAAGCAAAATGTGTCAAAGGTTGCCCTACAGGGGCCATGCACTTTGATGATGATAGCACGGTTCAACATGACAAGGAGCTATGTATTGGCTGCAAATATTGTGTTTGGAACTGCCCATACAGTGTCCCTCATTATTTTGAAAGCAAGAATGTCGTCGGAAAGTGTGATTCCTGTAAAGACTTACGTGATGCAGGACAGAACCCCGTTTGTGTGGATGCCTGTATTATGCGTTGCTTGAAATTCGGAGATATGGATCAGATGAAAGCGGAATTCGGAGAGGAGTTGGTCAAGGAGTTACCCGTTCTTCCTTTAGCTTCTAAAACCGAACCCTCCTTCTTGATTAACCCCAAACCCGAAGCATTAAAGCCTGGTTATAAGAAAGTGGGGGTGTAATCTATGGGAGAACATTTTGCCTTGACCGTATTCTCCATCTTTATCCAAGCAGCCGTAGGGGTTATGCTTTTTGTGGCTATCGGTCGAATCGTCAACAAGGAAGGGGTATTCAAGAATGCCATTATCGCCGCAGCAGGCCTAGGCATCATAGGAATGTTAGCCTCTCTGTTGCACCTAGGACGTCCTTTAAGTGCTGTAAATGCTCTGCTTCAATTTAGTACCTCTTGGCTGAGCCGCGAGATTTGGTTTACCGCAATTTTCCTTGGTTTAACTCTTGCAGCCACAGTAATTCTCTACGTTAAACCTCAAGCCGCAAGTGCCATAACGGGATTATCAGTAGCCGCTGCTCTCGTGGGTATAATCGATGTATTCTCTATGGCGAAGATCTACAGTTATGCCAGTGTTCCAGTATGGGAAAGTGCTACTACCACTGTTGAGTTCTATACTGCTGCCATTTCCATGGGCGCAATGATCTTCTTGGTTCTAGGCATCAAGGAGGCAGGAAAGATGAAGAAATTTGTAGCAATATCCGTAGCTGGGGTTGTAGCTGTTCAAGTAGTTGCAGTATCCCTTTACTTCATTTCCCTAGGAGCTAGCACCAGTACCGCATTGCAAACAAGCCTTGTCATTCTCGGCAGTTTAAAGACGGCTACTATAATCAAATGGTTGTTCATCCTTGCTGGGGCTGGGTTAGTTCTTTGGATGGCTAAAGACGAGTTGTCCAAATCCGTTTCCAATGCTGTTGTTGGTGGTGCAGCTTTGATTCTGGTTGGTCAAGCGGTCGGAAGATATGTATTCTACGCGGCTATGGTTGTGTCTGGAGTTGGGTTAACCTAATCGGTATCCCCTCTTTTCATTATCCATAAAAGGGAGTATCTTTTTGTCGATACTCCCTTTTCCCATTATCGATTCAGTAAGTATAAATTTGAGTATATAAGTTTGAAGGCGCGATAAGAAAGAAGTCCATATCAAATTGTTTGAAGCAACTGTTATAATAATAGTATCTGTCGGAATAGCTGGAGGTGGTTGGGTTGAAGTTAAAGGATATCCGCATACGGACCCGATTTATCATACTGCTGGCAGGGATTTTGGCCGTTTCACTACTTATGAATGTTGTATGGATTTTTATTACTCAAGAAAAGCAAGCCGAAAGAGAAATGCAAGAAAAGGCTTATGTCCTATCGCAACAAATGGATGCTGTATGGGATTTTATGGTGATCAATCAAGATGTAATTAACTATGATGCCGATGGGGACTATAATTTTAAAAAGCTACATTGTTCTTTAGTGGGCAAGAGCATTGGCAAACTGTTTGGTAAAAAAACGGGTTACACTATTCGCTATACGAATTTCCAACCACGCAACAAGGCGGATGTTCCCGATGAATTTGAACTGGATGCTTTAAATCTTTTTGCCCAAGATAAGTCGACCGCAGAGTTCTATAAGGTGACAGAATATGAGGGGAAAGAGGCATTTCGCTATACCGTACCTATGCGAATTGAGGAGAACTGTCTAGAATGTCACGGGGAACCAGCTGGTGAGTTTGATATTTTGGGCTATCCTAAAGAAGGTTGGCAGACCGGGGATTTAGCAGGTGCAATGAGCATCGTTATGCCTATCGATATGTATAAGTCAAACATCCAATCGAATGTGGTTAAGCAAGTAGCCTATATTTCGCTGCTTACCTTTCTTCTCGTATTAATCATCTTCTACGCCATGTCAAAATTGGTTACCAAACCACTAAACCAATTAAAGGGCGCTATGGAACATGTTCGAACGGGTGATCTAAAGGTGGATTTAGAGGGTATCGAGGCCCAAGGGGAGTTTCGTGATCTTGCCGAGCATTTTGAAGTTATGACTGAAGAGCTTCGAAATTTGTACAGTGGACTTGAAAACAAGGTTGAGTTGAGAACTCAGGACTTAGCCCGAGCTATGGATGTACTTGAGACCCAACGTATTCAATTAGAGGCCGTGAATCATCGGTTACAGGAGGATAATCAGTATAAATCGGATTTCTTGGCGATTATGAGCCATGAGCTGCGGACACCGCTGACCTCGATTATTGCTTTCGCCGAAGTATTGGAAAGAGGTAAAAACCCTAAAACAGAAAAAGAAGAGCGGATTGTACAGGAGATAAAAGGAAATAGCCAAGTTCTCTTAGGTATGATTAATAATATTCTTGAGATGGCACGCATCGAAGCAGGTAGAAAAGAGCTGGTTCTAGAACCCATTGACTTGGTGGACGTAATTAACGCTGTCGAGAGTGTCATTGGGCCCTTAGTGGAGAAAAAGGGTATCTCCTTCTCTAGCATCGTCTATCGGGATGTGCCCCTGATCCTGGGTGATCGGGATAGCTTACGCCGGATCGTGGAAAACCTGGTAAGTAATGCGATGAAGTTTACACCCAATGGCGGTCAGATTAAGGTGTGGGTGTCTTATGATCAAAAGTACCATGAAGTGTTAATCAACGTTCAAGATAACGGCATTGGCATTAGCAAGGAGGATCAACCCTATATCTTCGAGAAATTTGTACAAAGCGATAGCTCATTACATCGTCAGTATAATGGCAGCGGTTTAGGGCTAGCCCTAACGAAGGAATTGACAGAGTTACACGGTGGCTGGATTCAGGTTGAAAGTGAATGCGGCAAAGGAAGCCTGTTTACGGTAGGAATCCCAGTAAACGAGGGAGAGGGAGGGACTCTGGATGAAGATTATGTTGGCTGATGATGAAGAGAGCATTCGCATTGTGGTAGAGCATATCGTCACAGAAGATGGCTATGATTTTTGTTACGCCTCAGATGGCCTGGAAGCCTTATCAGTCTACGATGCTAAACAGCCAGATCTCGTAATCCTTGATGTGATGATGCCGAAAATGAATGGCTTTGATGTGTGTGCTGAGCTTCGCAAGGGAGGTAGCATGGTTCCCATCATTATTCTATCGGCTAAAGGGGATATCGTCGACAAAAGTGTGGGGTTCAAGGCAGGAGCTGATGACTATTTGGTCAAGCCCTTTAGTTCCTTAGAGCTCTCTCTGCGTATCGAGGCTCTTTTGCGGCGGCGAGGGCACCAGAGTGGGGCAAGCACAGAGAATAAGCACAAAGGAAGATTCAAGTATGGGGAATTGGAGATCTTTTTTCATCGTTATGAAGCTAAACTAAAGGGAAGACGTGTGGAGCTTACACCCAAAGAGTTTAAGATCCTTGCGTACATGGCCAACCATCCGGGGGAGGTATTCACTCGGGAACAACTCCAGACCTATATTTGGGGAGAAGACTATGTAGGGGAATTGACAAGTATCGCCGTATTCGTCCGCAAGATTCGGGAAAAGATTGAGGAGGAACCTTCCAAACCCAAATACCTTCAGACTGTGTGGGGGATTGGATATAAATTTGGTGATAAGGAGTAAAAGCGGGTCTAAGCCTCAGCAACATGAAGCTATAACATGTAACCTAGGGATTAAGAGCAGTAGTAACAATTAAGGAATAAGACAATAACAAGACGATCATATGAACAGGCGGTATGAAAAATGAATCAACAAAATGATGCTATTACAATACTTTTAGCCAATCGAAGTTATCTATATAGATTATTGCAACGGATTTTTGGTGGAGAACCCCAAGCAGAAATACTAAGGGTTGCCACAGACTCACACACCCAAGAGGCCTTACAGCTTTTGCTTCAGGATGATGAGCACCTCTTCGATAAACACTTTGAAGTTTTGAGTGAAGTTGCTAGAGCAATGGAAATTGATCCTGAGCAAACCATAGACAAGTTGAGAAGTGAATACACTTATTTGTTCATTGGCCCCAATAGTTTGCCCGCTCCTCCTTGGGAATCCGTCTATCTGACTAAGGAACGAGTCCTCTTTCAAGAATCTACGCTGAATGTTCGTAGGGCTTATCTGAAGTACAACTTTTTGCCCTCGAATTACCCTCATGAGGCGGATGACCATATCGGTTTAGAAATGGACTTCATGGCTCATTTATCGCAACTAGCCCAGGAACATTTTGAAAAGCGAAGTATTAAGGATTTCATAACGGTCGTAGAGGATCAAAAGGCCTTTCTACAAGAGCATTTACTATTGTGGATTGGTGACTTTGCTGAGGACATCCAAAAAAGTAAAACCCACAATTTCTATCCGCCCATGGCTGACTTAACTAAGCAAGTTCTTAAAATCGATGCGCAGCTGTTAGACGAACTGCTTGGTCTTTAATGCCACCCGCAATGCTGACTGAGGGGAAAGTTTTTGATCGAAAATCATAATAGCAGAATCTGCACAAACACGAGGAATCCCCAAATATGGGGCTTCCTTTTCTTGTTCTTGGATGACAATTGGGGATAGATCCCATTATTCACCATTATCCACTCGTTTGATTATCATTATCATTTATAGTATAGTTGAAGAAAGCAAAACGAAAAACTAAGAATATGATATGGCAAAAGGAGTGTGGGTCCCATGTCTATACTACTCATTGGCGGACTTGATCGTATGGAAAAGGATTACATACATATTGGCTCAAAGCGTGGGCATAATGTAAAAGTCTATACTCAGCTCCCCACACGTTTTGAAAAAGTGATGGGGGCTCCCGATGGAATTGTCCTCTTTACCGGAACAGTCTCTCATGCCATGGTCAAGGTAGCGGTTAAGATAGCCAAAAACCGGAACATTCCCATTATCCGCAGCCATAGTAGTAGTTTAAATGCTCTAGAACGGGAGCTCTGTAAATTAGAAGAGAATGCGTTAGTAATTTAATGGTTTTTTGGAGGTGGTATGATGAGCAAAGCGTATGTTCGGGATTTTTTTAGAGCTTTGGATCAACTTGAAGATAGAGAACTTCTTTACTATAAAATCCGATATGATATTGCTCCGACCTTAGCTGGCATCAAGCCCTCCTCATTGATGACTTTTTTTAATCATAAACGAGAAATGTTAACCCTTTGGGATTGCTATAAGGAAGAGATCTGCGAGAAGCTTCAGGTTCGCTATTATGAGCTTCGACGTAAGGACGAACGTTGCATCGTATTATTTTATCGGGATGAGTCCCTAACCGACTGTCTTATGATCTGGAAAAATAAAGCCTTTCTCAAAGAACAAGGCTATGGTGATTTGCAGCAGATTGAGGATGGGCTATGCTTGTTAAAGAAGCGTTTTGAAGAAAAATGTCCCCACGAATTAGGAATTTTCTTAGGTTACCCTGTGGAGGATGTTACCGCCTTTATCGAGAGTAATGGAGCACCTTGCCTAGCCTGTAAGTATTGGAAGGTCTATCAGGATGTAGAAAACGCCTTGAAGACCTTTGAGGCTTATGATATTGAGCGGGAAAAGGTCGTTGAAGCAGTTCTTAGCTTGCAGAGAAAAAGTGCATAGAGCAGAGTAATGAAAAGCCAACACATCTTAATTATTGGATGTATTGGCTTTTTGCGCAATATCTAGAATTATTCGATGATTGAAGTTGGCCTCCTGTTTTCTACTTTCTAACATTATTTGTTTTATAGCATAAGATGCAGAGATGGATGGAGGTGAGCGATTGGATTATGGTAAGATTTTAAATGAATCTATAGATAAAGCGACCCATTATGTATCAGATGGTGTGGAGCAGATTTTAGCGGACAAACTGGATCAAGACCATGGTGTCTCTCCAAGTCCAGGGGCAACGGCGCTAGCTTCTTTAGCCTTGTTGGCTTTAGGACGAGAATTTAAAGGTGCGCAGCAGCGAGGGATTCAGTGGCTGTGGCAGAATAACAGGGGAGGCTGGGGGAAGGTTCCCGGAGGTCAGCCCGATGAAGAAATAACGAAGATTGCTAGATTAGCACTGCAGGGGAGTCAGGGAGGATGGATGACTAAACTCCAGGTTTTATCCCAGGCTAGGCAGTTCTCACAGATGATTTTAACCTTAGGACAAAGGGTAGTACCCGGTCTGGAGGGGCCCACACCTGAGGAGATTGTGATTCCCAATATTCTAGAAGAAAAGGTTTTAGCCAAATTGCCCATCTATGGCCGACCGGTAGTGATAGCAGCTTCACTCCTTGCTACTGAATCCCAGGAGGGATTGATGAGAGGAGTTCGATACCTTCTCAACACCCAAATGCCAGATGGTTCTTGGTCTGAAGATATTATTGGTACTAGCTTAGCCGCACTAGCTATTATGCGTTTAGGCGGAAATCTAGAACCCTGTCAAAAAGCTGGACGCTGGCTTTTGAGTAAGCAGTATGTCAACGGAGGATGGCCTGCATTTGATCAACTTAAAAATTGGGCCATGGGCTGGGCAATCGGCATCACTGCGGAAATAGAGGATAAGTGGGGAGGGAATCCCTGGTTGCAACGAGGTGTGGCTTGGCTTAAGCAGGCTCAGAATGCAGATGGTAGCTATGGCAGCACACCACCCTATACTCATCCGGATTTAGATGATACGGCAGTAGCCTTAATTGGCCTCCGTCAGGTAGGCGTAGCAAATTCTTTAGGAATTCAGTTGCTTAAAACAATGCAAAATGACGATGGAGGCTGGGGTACCTTTCCGAGTTTTCAAGGAATACCACCACAGATCACCTCAAGGTTTCCTGTGTATATTCCAAGCGCCGATGTGACGATCCATGCCTTAGAAGCCTTATGGCAGCAAACACGATCCCAAGAAGGAGCCATTTACCGAGGGCTTACTTGGTTACTATCCCAGCAGGATGTTTATGGAGCTTTTCCCTCCTCTTGGTATGAAGGGTCGATCTATAGTACTGCTCAGGCTATCGAACTTTTTAGCAAATGGAAATTTAATTGGCAACAACTCTATCTGACACGAGACATTATGGAGGCAAGGCAAAAAGCCATCAACTTTATCATACAATCCCAGGGAGAAGATGGTGGCTGGGGCTCAGCAGCAGAGACGGGGTTGGCCTTGTCAGGCCTCTTGCGCTATAGTAGAGTAGTTCCCAAGGAGGTCCTTGATAAAGGGATCATCAATCTTACTAATTCACAGAATATCATGGGTTCCTTTACACCTTCATATAAGGCGATCTACGCTAAAGGATGGGACTATGAGGAGCCTATTAGCACAGCTCTTACCGCCATTCGTGCCTTAAGCAGATATAATAAATCAAGTGAATGAAAGGGACAGATCCCTTGATTCAATCTACAAAGGAGGGCTATGCCCTCCTTACTTGGCGTATAAGGCATTAATTCTGCATCGGCTGCACCAATTATAAATGAAAAAAGAATGGGGTAAAGATGCTGCCCTTTAAAAAGGATTCTTCTCATGATATAAAGAAAGTAGAAGTTGTAAAGTTAGAGCTGTGAGGCGAGAAGAATGAAAAGATACATATTAGCTTTGGATGAGGGGACAACCAGTTGTCGGGCGATCCTCTTTGATCAGGAGAGTCATATTGTGGGAGTGGCCCAGAAAGAATTTACCCAGATCTATCCTCAACCAGGCTGGGTAGAGCATGACCCTGAAGAAATCTGGAGCACTCAGTATGGTGTCATTGCTGAGCTCTTGGCTCGTTACCAGGTGAAAATTGAGGAGATTGCAGGAATCGGCATCACCAATCAGCGTGAAACCACGGTGGTGTGGGATAGGCACACAGGCAAACCAATCAGCAACGCTATCGTTTGGCAGTGTCGAAGGACTGCTCCCCTCTGTGATGAATTGAAGGCTAAGGGATTAGAACCTTTGTTCAAGGAAAAGACTGGCTTAGTTCTGGACGCTTATTTCTCGGGAACGAAAATCCGCTGGCTTCTCGATCATGTGCCCGGTGCCCAGGAAAAAGCAGAAAAGGGCGACCTGCTCTTTGGGACCATGGATACTTGGTTAGTTTGGAATCTAACCAAGGGTCGGATTCATGTTACCGATTATTCCAACGCTTCCCGCACTTTGCTTTATAATATTAAGACTCTGGAGTGGGACCCTGAGCTGCTTCGCGAGCTTAATATTCCTGCAGTGATGCTTCCCAAGGTCAGGCCCTCAAGTTTCAACTACGGAGAAACGGCACCGAAAGGTTTCTTTGGGTATCAAATCCCTATCGCTGGAATTGCCGGGGACCAGCAAGCAGCTTTGTTTGGCCAAGCTTGCTTCGAGCCGGGCATGGCGAAGAACACCTATGGTACAGGCTGTTTTATGCTGCTGAACACTGGGGAAAAGGTCCGTGAATCTCGACATGGCCTTGTAAGCACCATTGCCTGGGGTATTGAGGATAAGGTTGTCTACGCCCTAGAAGGAAGTGTTTTTATTGCCGGAGCAGTGATTCAATGGCTACGGGATGAACTAAAGCTCATCGAAACGGCAGCTGATTCCGAATATTTTGCGGCCAAGGTGGCAGACAACGGTGGCGTCTATGTAGTGCCTGCCTTTACAGGCTTGGGCGCTCCATACTGGGATATGGATGCTCGGGGAGCAATTGTTGGCCTTACCCGAGGCAGTAATAAGAACCATATTATTCGTGCTGCTTTAGAATCTATGGCCTATCAAACGAAAGATATCTTAGAAGCTATGGAGGCAGATTCCCAGTTACCCCTTCAACTTCTGAAAGTGGACGGGGGAGCAGTAACCAATAATCTCCTCATGCAGTTCCAGGCGGATCTCCTGGGTGTAGAAGTAGAGCGGCCTCAATGCATTGAGACCACAGCTTTAGGGGCTGCCTATCTTGCTGGTCTAGCTACGGGCTTTTGGAGCGATAAAGAGGAATTAAGGGGGAAGGCTAGGATTGACCGTTCCTTTAAGCCTCAGATGCAGGAGGAGCTGAAGGAAAAGTATTACCAAGGCTGGAAAAAGGCCGTTAGACGAGTCATGGATTAAGTAGAACGATAGCCCGCGGTGTCCTTCATGATGAAGAGACCACTGCGGGCTATTTATATGACGGTGATGATCTTGTAACTCATTCCATCAATCTTACAAGGCTTTAATCTTCTTCCCTTCCTTGAGTCCCGGTAGATCCGTATCTAAAAGGACTTGTTCACCGGTGGCTAGTCCCTCCTGGATAATAACCTCACGATTGTTTTCCATGCCTTTAACCACGGGCTGAATGGTGGCGACTCCTGCACGAACTACCCAAACCGCCTCACCCTCTCCATAGGGGAAAAGGGCTGATTTAGGAACCATGATTTGAGCGGACTCTTGATGAGTTATAAAATCCACATCCAGAGTGCTGCCGATAATCAGAGGTGTTTCACTCTGTAAAAGGATGCTTACCTTAACTCGATTCTCCTTGAGGCCCAAGGGAGAAATACGTTCCACCGCCGCAGGCTCGACATATTCGATCTGTCCCGCCAAGACTAAATCCTCCAAGCTACTATCCTGTACTGTTTTCACCGAGTCTCCCGGCTTGATTGCAGAGGCCTCGCTGGCTAAAACATAGCTTTCTACCTTATATGAAGAGCTTTGATAAAGATTGAGCAAAAGCTGTCCTGGGGTAACCCATTCTCCTTCCTTCAGGTTCAAGTCCTTAATGAAGCCATCAGCGGGAGCAGTCACATGGCCCTGGGCAATTTGTTCCTCCAGTTGGGCAATTTGGGCAGTAAGGGCTTCTATCTGACCGGCGTAAAACTGTTCAGTGCCTTGTTGAGGCTGGTGCTGTTCATAGATTAATGCCAAGGCCGTTTTCTGTTGGGTCAAGAAATTCTTGGCCCTTTCCGCTTGACGCTGGGCTTCTTCATATTGCACCAGAGGAAGAGCCCCTGCCTCATAGAGAGCCTTGCTGCGGGCGAGATTTCCTTCCTGGGCCGAATTATCCTTTTCAGCCTGGGCAATCAACAGATTTTGCTGCTGAATTAAGGCCGGATAGGGATTGCTATAGGCTTGGAGACGTTGCCCTTCCACGCTTTTGCGCTGTGCCTCTAAGGCTTCCAACTGATAAGTAAGGTCCTGGGTATTGAGCTCCAGAAGAACCTGTCCCTGCTCGACCTTATCCCCGTTTTGTACCGAAACAGAGGTAATCTTCGCGTTCACCGTATTATACTGCGGCCACTCCCGGGCTGCCAAAATTTGCCCCTCTTCCGTAAAGCCCTTAATAAATTCCTGAGGCTGAACTGTTATAAGTGTTCCGGACAAGGGTTTTAGACTATTAACCGCCACAGTGGCTAGGATGAGGAGAGCAATAATTCCGTAAATGAGTATTCTTCTTTGCTTGGACTTTTTAGCGCTGACTTTTCCGGTTCCCAGCGGACCTTTCTTGAAAAAAGTGAATGGTATTTTTTTTAAGAGAGAGGGACGTTCAACTGACATAAGAATACCTCCTCAATAGAATTAGTCGTTGCGTTTAGTTAACCTCAAGCTTAATCTACTCTTTCGTTGCTAAAATCTCCACAAAAGACATAGCCTTGATTTTAACATAAGTGCGATTCTGGGCAATCCAGACGGAGAGGGCAGTGCCACCGACAGCCCCAAGGAGCGCTACAAGGGGGATTTCCGTGGGAATGGAGTAGAGATCTGTGCTCATGGACTGTCCCATTGCGGCCAGAAGGCCATAAGAGAGAGGAATTCCCAAGATGACCCCAAACAGTGTGAGTAACCATTGCTCGGAAGTAATCACTTTCAGCACTTCTTTTGAGGTCAAACCGAGCACTCGTAGAGAGGCTAGCTCCCTTTGGCGCTCGGAAAGAGAGATGATGCTGGAATTATAGATCAAAGCAAAACCGGCAAAACCGGCGATCAAGGCCATAAAGTAGACGGTAAAGCCATAGGAAGCCATCATTTCCTCGATCTTGTCTGCACTCTCTTGAACAGATTCGATGTTACCCACCTGGGACGCATCCCGGTATTTGCTTTTAAGAGCGGGGATCGCCTGTCCATCCATCTGGATGAGTACGGAGGTGGCAATCTCGCCTTGTTGTAGAAAGTCTGCCAGAGCACCGATCTCCATAAAGGCGTTAAGGCCTACATATTGAGGAATTACCCCGCGCACGACTAACTGTCCCTTCTTTTCAGCATGGAACTGGCGCTGCAGTGGGCTTTCGACCTGGATAGCATCCCCTACCTGCACTTGGAGAAGATTAGCCAAACGTTCCGAGAGTAAAACCCCGTCTTGCGGAATCGGTACCTGTTCACCTTCTTTATTTAACACGTTGTAGAGAGTGGAACCATGGTTTAGACCGAGCACAATAACCTCTTTCTCATGCCATTGATTGCGCAAAGTGACAGGAACCTCTAAGAGAGGCTCGAGGTGAGTGATGCCGGGTTCGTGGGCCAGAGTATTTTGTAGGGAGTTAGCAGGCCCGGGCCTGTTGAGGGAGATCTTGACATCATAGGTTTGGATTTGTCGGAATTGAAATGTCGTTAGCTTATCGATCATGTTATCCATGGACCAGGAAACTGTCATCAGGCTAAAAATTACAGCCATACCGACCACCGTAAAAATGCTGCGCATGGGTGAGCGGAAAGCATTGCGAACCCCCATCTGACCTTGGGAAGACAAACGACTCCATAACCAAGTCAGGTTTTCGAAGGGCGTTTTACCGGCGGAAGCGGGAGCCGCTGGGCGCATGGCATCGGCGGGATTTAAGCGCAGGATGTCCAAACTGCTTTTTAGGCCACTGAGGAGACTGAAGCTTAGAGAAAGTGCTAAGCCTAAGAAAAGATATTTCCAGGAAAAGCTGCTTGCCATGCCAGGTAAAGCGAAAAATTCTTCATAAATAGTCATTAAGGGAAAAGTAAGGGCAATTCCAGCCAAGCCCCCTAAGATGCCGCCGATTCCCCCAATCAAAAGGGGATAAGACAAATAGTGCAGGATGATCTCGCGATTCGTGAACCCAAAGGCCTTCAAGTTGCCGATATTCATTCGTTGCTGTTCAATCAATCGTCTCAGCATGGTATAGAGAATGATGGCGGCCACCGCAAGAAAGACTAGGGGCAAGGTTTGGGCCATGCTACGCAGGGAGCTTAACTCACTTTCGAGGACGGCATGACTGGTCTGATCTCCGCGAGGAAAAATACTTTGCACCCCATAAGGCTTCAGTGACCTTTCCAGAAGCAGCTTGACATCCTCAAATCTAGCCTCAGGCTCCAAGGTAAAGACGATATCATTGACCTGCCCTGATTCTTTGGCCAAGGCCTTAAGTGAGCGTTGGGGAATGTAGGCGATGCCAAAGGTTGAGGGGTCAGGGTAGAGTTCTTGAGCGGTACGCATAGCATAGATGAACTCGGGGCTCTGGGCAGTTCCGACCACGTTAAAGCTGGATCGCTTCCCTTCGAGAATCAAGGTTAAAGTATCACCCAAGGCTAGGGAATTAGCCGCCATAAACTTAGGGTCCACGAGGATTTCCCTTTTGTCATCTTCCGGCCATTGACCGCTAAAGAGCTGAACTCGGTTCACCTCCGGCTGCTGGGAAAAGTTCATGGAGATCAGGCGGAGGTAGCGACTGCTTTCAGCATCCTCCTCCCAAAGACGGGCGTCCTTGACGATTCGACCTTCAACCTTATCTATTCCCGCTAGGCTGGCCAGCTTGGCTACTTGGCTCTCGGGGTAACCGTTGAGCTTAATAAAGCCATCCGCAAATTGGGTTTCGGCATAAAAGTGATCCTGAGCTCGCTCCAGATTTTCGATGATAATCGAATAGGAAGTGTAGGTGATTAAGCCGATCATGATCACAATGATACAGGCCAGATAAACCCCGCGGTTTGACTTGATTTCACGGAATAATTTTCTTCGCAACATTACCATTGCAGTTCCTCCGGCGGCAGGGGGTGCTCATTGACTTGGATACGGTCAAGTCGACCATCCTTGAGATAGAAAACACGGTGCGCCATTTTAGAGATCTCTGAATTGTGGGTAATGAGGATAATAGTTTTTTGGTATTCCTGGTTGAGTTTTAGCAAGGCTTTGAGGACTTGAATGCCGGTCTCAATATCTAAGGCTCCCGTGGGCTCATCACAAAGGAGCAAGGCCGGATTTTTAACGATAGCCCGAGCAATGGCCACCCGTTGTTGCTGTCCCCCGGAAAGCTGGGAAGGGAAATGATCCGCCCAAGCCGCGAGTCCCACATCGTGTAGTACTTCTTCCACAGGCAGGGGATCCTCGGCAATCTCTGCCGCCAGCTTCACATTTTCCGCAGCCGTCAAATTGGGCATCAGATTATAATGCTGAAAAACAAAGCCCACCGCATTGCGACGATATAGTGTTAATCCCTTATCATCCAGCTCATGGAGAGGCTGATCCTGATAGTACAGTTCACCGGAAGTGGGCGGGGACATGCCTCCCACAATATTGAGTAGGGTGGTTTTACCGGATCCGCTCTGCCCGAGGATAACAATGAACTCTCCGGTCATGATTTGAAAGTTAAGTCCTTTGAGTACCTCGACCTCGATTTCCCCGGTCTGGTAAACTTTGCGGATCTCTTTACCTTCCAGCAGTATAGCCATAAAGCTTCCTCCTCAAATGGTGACGATTGAAAATGATTAACGCTTACTCGTTGCTAACGACTCGCTTTTCTAAACCATGTGCGAAAAGGTAGAGAAATTTATCAATCAGGTCCAGATAACGGCTATCCTCTAAGATTGAGCCCTGACTGTTTTGACTGAGGGTAAGATAGGCGTCAAGAAGAGCCTTGTTTAAGGCTTGCATCATCAGTAGGGCAGCCGTGAAATCCGTCGTTGGATCAAGCTGTCCCAGCTCATAGCCTTTGCGCAACATTTCTCCATAGAAATCCAGGGATTTGGGATTTTGCTCCGCCAGCACTTCCTCCCGCAGTTTTTGATTGTTATCCTTAATAAATCGATCCCCCAGGGCTAAAAGCTCGGGATGCTCTTGAGCAAACTCGATGCCCACCATAAAAAGCCTGTGCAAGATCTGAAAGAAGTCGAAGCCCTCGCCATGCAGATTGGGAATTCTATCCTCAAAATACTGGAGTTTTTTTTCTACCGCCAGATTAAAAATATACTTATATAGATCCTTAAGGTTTTTAAAATACTGATAGAAGCTACCTCGCGGAATTCCAGCTTGCTCAATAATTCGAGCGATGCTCGCTTGAGCAAACGGATATGCCGAGAATTCGCTCATGGCAGCCTCAGTGATGCGCTCTCTTTTTTCTTCGGGTAGATTAAAAAAAGTCTGGGTTGGCAAGATCAGGACATCTCCTTTCCTGATTTATGTCTTAATTTTTTATACTCTTATGACGTGCTTTTTTAAATATGACACCACTGTCACCACAATATTATGACAGGTGCGTCATATCGTCAAGTGTAATCTATTAATGAGAAAAATTTAATTTATGTTCTTTAGTTAATTGAGAAACTCCCCTTGCCCAACGACATAAAGACGAGTAATATCAACCTAAAGGTGATGAAATAATGAAGAATCTATCCTTAACCTTAACAGACACCATCAAAACCATTGGTATACTTACCGCTGCCACCCTGTTATCCATGGGGCTACGCGCGCTGGAGATTGGGGATCCTAATGTTATTATGGTGTATATCCTGTCCGTACTTATTATTTCACTAGTAACTAGGGGATATGTCTATGGTGTTGTGGCATCCGCCTTATGTGTACTGCTGTTTAATTTCTTTTTTACCTACCCCTATTATACTTTTCATGCTATCCAACGCCATTACCCTATAACTTTTGCCATTATGCTGGTCGTGGCTTTTCTGACCAGCACCTTGACCATCCGCGCTCAAAACCAGCTTGTGGAGTCGGAAAAGGAAAAAATGCGTAGCAATCTCCTGCGGGCTATATCCCATGACCTCCGCACTCCTCTAACCGGGATCTTGGGTGCAAGCTCTACCCTTTTAGAACACGTCGATTCCTTAGATAAACAGACTCAGCAACAATTGCTTTCTAACATTAAAGAAGACTCTCAGTGGCTTATAAGAATGGTTGAAAATCTACTGTCGGTGACAAGAATCAAGGAAGAAACCATGAATGTCACCAAAACCCCGGAAGCTGCTGAGGAGATTGTTGCGGAAGCAGTACACCGGATCCGCATAAGGTTCCCGGAACAGAAAATAAGGGTACGGGTACCTGATGAGCTGCTGATGGTCCCTATGGATGGGATCTTGATCGAGCAGGTTTTGATCAATCTTATTGAAAATGCCATTAAGCATTCACCTGAGAATACGGACATCGAGGTCACGTTAAAGAAGCAGAAAAGCAATGCAGTATTTGAAGTGATTGACTCCGGAACAGGCATAGTCAAACAGGATTTTCCTTATCTCTTTGCAAGCTACGTTCCCAGTGGAAAACGCAGCGCCGATGCGACAAGAGGAATGGGGATTGGTTTATCTATTTGTATGTCCATTATTAAGGCTCACCATGGAACCATGGAGGCAGCCAACAATGAGACAGGTGGGGCAGTTTTCCAGTTTACACTGCCACTGGAGGGGAAGGAAATTGAACAATAACCCTTTAATACTCATCGTTGAGGATGAGGGTGGGATTAGTAATTTCATATCAGCGATCCTTGAATCGAACCATTATAAGGTGATAAAAGCAACAAAGGGTAAAGAAGCCATTGCTATGGCTGCTTCCCATGGTCCGGACTTAATTTTGCTGGATCTCGGGTTACCCGACCTGGACGGCCTTGAAGTCTTAAAAACGATTCGTCAGTGGACAAGTATTCCTATTGTGGTGGTCTCAGCTCGTGGGCATGAGCGTGAAAAGGTAGAAGCTCTTGATTGTGGTGCAGATGATTATATCACAAAACCCTTTGGGACCATGGAACTCTTAGCACGAATTCGCACAGCCCTTCGGCATAATCTAAGCAATATAATGAACAGCTTTGCGGAGAATGACAAAGTCGTGGTGGGAGACCTCACCATCGACTATGGCAAAAGACGTGTGACCCTTGCCGGGAATGAAGTTCATTTGACTCCCATTGAGTATAAAATTATCGTGCTTCTTGCTAAGCATATCGGTAAAGTCCTCACTCACGATTATATAATGAAGGAGGTATGGGGACCCTATACCAATGAAATACAAGCCCTCCGGGTTAACATGGCCAATATTCGAAGAAAAATTGAGCAAAATCCCGGGGAACCTCAATATATCCTTACAGAGGTCGGAGTAGGTTATCGTATGGTTGAAGAGAGATAATAGCCCTGAACACATTGTAGTTTGAAAAAGAAATATACTGCTGAGTTTTGGAGAAAATAAAACCAAAGCTCAGCAGTTTTCTATTTCTCGGGATAATCTCTTTTCTTTGTTCGATGACTGCTAGCCGTAAGACTCCCTGCTGTTAGGCAAGCTCCATCTGGAGCCAAGAGGATCTTTATAGAATCTTAATGTGTTCGGCGCCAATCTTAATCCTGTCTTAACTTTATTGATGTTATAAAGTAGAGACAGAATGCAAAATGATTTGCTTAAGTGCTTAGCTTAGAAGGAGAAAAATTACCATGAGATCCTCTATAAAAAATCATTTAATTGGGCGACCGTTGAAATCAACAGAGTTGGGAGAACAAAAATTAAACAAGAGAAAGGCCTTAGCGATTCTTTCTTCAGATGCCTTATCCTCCGTTGCCTATGGCCCGGAACAAATACTCATTGTTTTAGCTACACTTGGAGCGGCGGCCTTTTGGTACTCTATACCCATTGCCATAGGGGTATTGATTCTTCTCGTCGCCTTGATTTTGTCCTATAGACAGATTATTTTTGCTTATCCCCATGGTGGCGGGGCCTATGTGGTCTCGAAAAATAATTTGGGTGTAACTCCAGGGCTAATCGCTGGAGGGTCCTTGCTTGTGGACTACATTTTAACAGTTGCCGTAAGTGTCTCGGCAGGTACGGATGCTATCACTTCAGCTTTGCCGGCCTTACATGAGCATAATGTGATCATAGCCGTGCTGTTTGTTCTTTTCTTGACCCTTCTAAACTTAAGAGGAATAACCGAGTCCGCAACCATCTTAGCTTATCCAGTGTATCTATTTGTATTTGCTTTATTCATCTTGATTGGTGCTGGTTTATTTAATGTTTTTACAGGACAGGTGCCTCCAGAACTTCACACACAGGTCGGAACGCCAGTGGTAGGAATTAGTTTATTTTTAATTCTGAAAGCCTTTGCCTCAGGTAGCTCAGCCTTAACTGGAGTAGAAGCCATATCCAACGCCATTCCAAATTTTAAAGAGCCTGCTCCCAATAATGCTGCCAAAACACTCATTGCTATGGGGGTTTTCTTAGCCATCTTATTCTCCGGAATTGTCCTACTCGCCTATTTTTACGGTGTTGCCCCCAGTGCCGAGGTGACCGTGGTATCTCAAATCGCTGAGAATGTATTTGGAAGAAATGCCATCTATTACTTTATTCAAGGAACAACTGCCCTTATCCTGGTTCTTGCAGCTAATACAGGGTACTCAGCTTTCCCCTTGCTGGCTGTTAATCTTGCCAAAGATAAATTTATTCCCCGGATGTTTACCATCAGAGGGGATCGTCTTGGCTATTCGAATGGAATTATCATTTTAGGATTCTTATCCATCCTGCTTATCATTGCCTTTAAGGGACAGACTGAGCATCTTATTCCTCTTTATGCCGTAGGGGTATTTATCCCCTTTACCCTGTCTCAGACCGGTATGATGGTCAAATGGTATAGAGAAAGGCCAACAGGTTGGCTTCCTAAGTTGCTTGTCAATACCATAGGGGCTTTCATTAGCTTCACGGTGGCGATGATCTTTTTTATAACGAAGCTCAACCAAGTGTGGCCGGTATTTTTCTTCGTCCCCTTGATGATTTATATGTTTCGTCAAATCCATAAACATTACGAGGAAATAGCCGAGCAACTCCGGGTGAGCACAGCACTGCCCGACTTGACTCCTCGAGGGAATGTCATCATCATTCCTGTCGCAGGGATCACCCAAGTCGTTGAGCATTCCCTAAACTATGCTAAATCCTTGTCGGCTAACCAGATTATTGCTGTTCATGTGACCTTTGATAAGGAAGAAGAAAAAAGGCTGGAAGAAAAGTGGGAGAAATGGGATACAGGGGTGCGTTTGGTCACCTTGTTTTCTTTGCATCGCAGTATCGTGCAGCCCCTAACTAAATTTATCGATGCTGTTGAGCGCAAAGCTCTGGAAGGTAATTATCAAGTGACTGTTCTGATTCCGGAATTCATCCCCAAAAAGGGCTGGCACAATATTCTTCATAATCAATCGAGCTTGTTGATTCGCACGGTATTGCTTTACAGACGAAATTTTGTTGTCACTATAGTACCTTACCATCTTAAAAAGTAATGATATCTCATGCTATAATTGAGAAAAGATGGAGTATATATTAAGAACAGAACGACAAGATGAGTAGAAAGCGAGTGGATTAAGCATGGATAACCTCAAGAGCAATCTTAATAAAGCGTTGGATACAGCCAAGGGAACTATCAATGAAACTGTCCGCAAAGCTGAGGAATTTCTCGAAAGTGACCAGGTTAAATCAAAGGTCAATGAAGTGAAAGATTTAGTAGAGGATAAAGCGGAAGGTATCGCCGCTCGAGCTGATGGGCTTAAAGATACCCTAGAAGATAAGCTGGAAAACATCGCGGACCGCGCCGAAGAATGGAAAGACGCTGCTGAAGCGAAAGCGGAGAGAATTGTTGATCGAATCGAAGATAAAGCAGAACAATATAAAGATAAAGTAGAGGGTTTATTCCGTAAGGATAAATAATTCTCCCCTCGCCTCATTCTAATAAACTAATAAAAGATCACTGCAGAAGTACACACCTGCAGTGATCTTTATTCTTAGAAAGAACTTTGTCCTGGTGATCAGTCGATCAGTCGATGAGTTAATGAGTTGATTAGTTAGTACGTGTGATGCTCTTCGGCGTCCCTTTTTGTTACGTGAACAGTGCCGTGTGGATGTTGAGGTGGTGCATAGATAGAGTACAGCTTAAGGGGGACACGACCAGTATTAATCACATTGTGCCATTTCCCGGCCGGGATGAATACAGCATAATTGTCGCCTACTCCTTGCTGGTAATAAAGTCTGTCTCTACTGTCTCCCATCATAACAAGGCCTTGGCCCTGTTCAATACGAAGAAATTGATCAACATTAGGATGGATTTCCAGGCCTATGCTATCGCCCACATTGATACTCATTAAGGTAAGCTGGAGGTGCGACCCGGTCCACAAAGTGGTACGGAAGGTGTTATTTTGCAACGTAGCTTGTTCAATATTTACGACAAAGGGATTTGGTCCGCAGTCCCTTGAAGGAGGAGAGGGATGGCCATAGGGGTTATATCCATTGTACATTTAACTCAGCCCTTTCAGAAATCATAAGATAGATTCATAAACCGATATACCAATAAGGCAATTCTTATAAAATATCAAGATCATGTCCTGATTTTTTCCACTAAATGGTATATAGCATTGTATTCTATGATATTTGTCTTAAGTGTATGTCTAGGCCTTTTTCGTGATAACCTAATAGAAATTGTCAAAGGAGTGAAATATATTGGATACACCAGTCATCGCGCAAAAAACACCTATTCCCGTTGAACTGAAAAAGGGTGAGGAGTATTATTACTGTACTTGTGGGAAAAGCGCTACTCAGCCTTTCTGTAATGGAGCACATCAAGGAACATCCTTTGAGCCCATGGCATTTAAAGCAGAGGAGGATGGAACTGCCTATCTTTGTGCATGTAAGCATACCAAAAATCCTCCATACTGTGACGGGACCCATGAAAGCCTCTAATATGTGCAGTGTGATAAGAATGCACTATAGTGTATTTGTAATGGTGTAGCAATTTGAGTAAATTTTTTTTGTGTTAATAAAAGAGATGAGGGAAGTTAAATCACTTCTCCCATCTCTTTTGCTATTAATAGACAAGCAATACATAAAACAAGGGATTTTTATAATATCTGCAGTTATGGAGTTTAGGACTGTGCTGCTAAATATTCAGAATATTTAACTAAAATACTGAATTAAGCAACAGATAAGTAGTATAATGTTGCCATAGATAAAGGAAATATGAGGGGGAAGAGGATGAAGAAAAGAATCACGGCCATGTTTTTTAGCGGAACTGACACCACCCAGAAAATCGTCAGGGGAATTGCTAAAGAGTTAACTGAGCTAGCAGAGTTGATTGAACTGACTGAGCTGACTGACCTGGATGAGATGATCTCGTTTAATGAAATGGATTTCACCTTGCCCGAAGCAAGAGAGCAGGCTGTTACCTACACGAAAGGCGATCTCGTCATTTTGGGGGTTCCGGTTATCGCGGGGAGGGTGCCTAACGTTTTGTTAAAATACCTGAACACAGTGAGGGGTCAGGGGGCCTTGGGAATTCCGGTCGTAGTCTACGGCAATAGAAATTATGATGATGCCTTAATCGAGCTTAAGGATATTATGGAGGACAATGGCTTTGTTGTAATTTCCGCAGGGGCCTTCGTCGGCGAACATTCCTTTTCCAAGGAACTCGCCCAGGGTCGTCCCGATGATAGGGATATGGCTGTGGTTAGGGAATTTACTCGCCGGATCTATGAGAAAATGAATACTGATCAATCTTTCCCAGATCTCAAGGTCAAAGGGATGAAGCCCTACCGCCCTTATTATGTAGCAAAAGACAAACAGGGCAATCCTTTTGATTTTCGTAAGATCACCCCGAAAACCAGCAGTTCCTGTACCGACTGCAAGCTTTGCGCCGAACTGTGTCCGATGGGCTCCATTGACTTTGAAGATGTGTCCCGCATCATCGGACCCTGTATCAAATGTTGTGCTTGTGTGAAAAAATGCCCAGCAGAGGCTAAGTATTTTGATGATGCGGGTTACCTAAACCATAAGCAGGAGTTGGAGGAAGCCTGCACTCTCCGCAGGGAACCGGAGCTGTTTAGTTGAGTAGGTTCTTAAAAAAACACGAGCGACCATTCCCTTGAAGGGTGGTCGCTCGCTCGTAGGTGTGCCCGGTACTACTCCCACTCGATGGTGGCGCAGGGTTTAGGGCTTAAATCATAGCAGACTCGGTTAATGTCGGGAACCTCTTTTAAAATTCGATCCGTAATTTTGAGAAGAATGGGCCAGTCGATCGGTTCGATGCTGGCGGTCATGGCATCAATAGTATTGATGGCTCGAATGATCACAGGATACTCATAACTGCGGGCATGGTCCTTGACGCCCACAGATTTAAAGTCGGGGACAATAGTAAAGTATTGCCAAACTTTTTTATCTAAACCGGCAAGCTCAAACTCTTCTCTTAAAATGGCGTCGGATTCTCTGACTGCCTCTAAGCGTGTTTTGGTGATAGCACCGAGGCAACGTACCCCGAGGCCAGGTCCGGGGAAAGGTTGTCTATAAACCATGGTTGCGGGCAGCCCTAGCTCAATACCGCAGGCTCTGACTTCATCCTTGAAGAGATGATATAGGGGTTCTACTAAATCAAACTGAAGATCATCAGGTAACCCACCCACATTATGATGGGATTTTACAACGCTGGCGGTTTTCGTACCGCTTTCTACTATATCCGGATAAATGGTTCCCTGAGCCAGGAATTCGATGCCTTCCAATTTCCGTGCCTCTTCTTCAAAGACGCGAATAAATTCAGCGCCAATAATTTTGCGTTTTTCCTCCGGATCGGCGACATCTGCCAACTTGTTTAAGAAGCGTTCGCTAGCATCCACATAAACGAGGTTGGCATCCATTTGATTCTTAAATACCTCAAGGACACCTTCTGATTCACCCTTGCGCATCAGTCCATGATTGACGTGCACACACACTAACTGTTTGCCAATAGCTTTGAGGAGCAAAGATGCAACCACTGAGCTATCAACGCCGCCTGATAAGGCGAGTAAAACCTTTTTGTCACCCACCTGTCTTTTGATTAGCTCTACTTGATCTTCGATGAAGTTTTTCATATTCCAATTAAATACTGCTTGGCAAGTATCAAAGATAAAAGAACGCAAAACTTCATTCGTCTCGTCGTCGGTTTCCGGCCAGTTTGCTAGAAGGTGTTCACCTTTTGCCGGCTCATGATTAACGACCAGAATGGGATAACCGGATGCATAGATTCCATGATCGACGTCAATTTTTACGCCATCGATGTGATTGTTGGTCCCTCCGTTGATAATAATGCCTTTAACGTTTGGCAGCTGGGCAAGCTGCTCCGGCGTAATATCGTGAGGGTGAATCTCACTATAGACACCAAGATTACGAATTGCCCTTGCCATAGCGGAATTATTCCGGCTACCCAGATCCAATAGTACAATCATGTCCTGCTTCATTTTAGCCTCCAAAGGTTAGAGTTTTTTAAATAAGGGGGCTGTTTTCCTGTCTTGTCAACAGTTAAACTCCCCAAAAACATCCTAACACAGGAGTCGACAATGGTCCATAATCTACAATGGAATTAATATCAAAAAAATCTAATTAAAAACTAGAAATTGAAAGATGTACCGCTGTTATTTAAACTAAAAACTGATATACTATGAATGTAACATCAAACACGGGGACGTTTTAGACTCGCTCGGGGAAGCGGTGGCAAGAGTTGCGCGTCGAGATTCCACCTGGTCTCGTTAAACGGTGGACCTTAATAGTTAACAACGATAATTACGCTCTAGCAGCCTAAGTGCTCTAGCATCCTGCCTTCAAGGCCTACGATGAGGGGTCAGGGTGTCAAATTAGTAGGACTGCTCTAATGACAATTCTCGGAGTCATTAGCTAAGATTATCGAGATAGCCTTGGAAGTATCCTGCCTTCTGGAGACCAAGAGGCGAATTTTAAAGAGAAGGATACACGCGTAGACGCTTTTGTGGCAGCTCTTCGATACAGGGGTGCAATTCCCCTCGTCTCCACCAAATAAGCACTCAACTATTGATACAATTAAAAGCCCAGTGTTACTGGGCTTTTCAGCTGTTTAGGAGAGAAAATGCATCGTTTTAAGCGGTGCCTTTTTGTGTTTATGATCCTTTTCGTTAAAAGATGCATCCCCTTTGAGGGCGAAAGCTACCTTTCGTAGTAACAGAATTGAGAATACATGAGAGGGATATCATTACTTAACCGGCAAAATTCACAGTATTCATTCTAGAGCAGGCTAAACTATCAGCAGTATATGACAAAGACCAAAGCAACCATGCATATCAGCCATAAGCCTGGCGAGCAAATGGAAGTCGACTGGGCTGGTCAAACAGCGGGAATCATCGAAGACCTACCCTCCCTTGGCGACACTAAGTACGGGACTTTCCTACCATCTCGCTAGGGTGGCTATTCAAATTCTCCTAGGAATTATTATACTTCCTCTATCTGCCCAAGGAAAAAGTATGGTTCCATTATCATGCTTAAAAAGATTTTCATTTAAAAATCTTATAGGTACTTAGGATACCCATTTCAGCTAGAACAGCAGCGTGAGTCGTCAATAGGAAAGTAAAAAGCCAGTGCCTTGGGACGGCACTTTACGATAGCTTCTGCTATTAATTTCTTTCCTTCTGTCATCCCGCTTTGTATCCAATCAATATAAATACCCACAGCGCCGTGACAGTAAAAGTCGATAGCCATTTTTATGTCCGGAGAGATAACCTTGAGTCCATATTCCTTCTGTAAAGCAACTACATAATAATTTACGCACCAACGATAGTAAAATTCCGGGAAATTACTAGGGTTGCCTTTCTTGACTATGGACGAAAAAAATGAACTGTTTTCCCTTGTGAAATCGAGAACAGAGAGTATTCCCTCATAGGAACGCATGGCATGTGACTTTTCGATTCCCTCGACAAAATCATACAGTACAAAGTTGATAAGATCGTACTTGTCCTCAAAATGGTTGTAGAACGTTTGCTTGGCCGTTTGTGAGGAATTAAGTATATCTTTGACGGTGACTTTAGCGAGAGGGCGTTTTTTTGCTAGGGAGAGAAGGGTGTTTTTATACAATTCTTTCGTTGCTTTACATACGGACATACTGTTACCTCCACTAGTACTAACTATGGGTTCTTAATACCTGTGGTTTGAAGAAAGTTACAGATATCACTAAGTTTATTCTAGCAATAAAATTCATAAAAACCAATAGACTTATTCAGCAAAAAGTCAACGATTTAGACTTTGAAATTATATCGTCTGTTGACCGTTTAAAGGAATGGAAATACATTAAGATTGTACAATATTTCATTAACCTCTGTATTTCCTAAGGTAATCCCGTTGAGAAACAGGGAGTCATGCATATTAAATAGCAACAAAATTCAGTAAAACATTAAAGGAGAGATGTTAGCGTGTTAAAAGTTGAAAACCTAACTCAAGCGGAAATTGAAGAAAACTATGTCAAGCTGCGCGACAGGATGAACGAGTTGAGCTTCGGCTATTGTCCGACGGAATCCGGTGTCGAATTCGTTCTGCTTAAACGCTTTTTCAGCCCAGAGGACGTTGCATACTGGCTGGAGATGGAGAGGGATACTTACTTCACTGCTCAGCGGTACGCAGAAATAACTGATCTATCCATTGAAAAGGCATCTGAAATTCTTGAAGACATGTCCCATAGGGGACTGCTCTATAGAGTACGTCGCGGCGGAAGAGCTGAGTATTATGTTGTTCCGGTAGCTCACGGGGTATATGAGTTTAATCTTAATCATCTGGATGAGAAAGAATGGACAATGGGGCTTGCCAGCCATTTTGGGCAGGGTATGCTTCAGCAGGTATATGACGTAAACATTCCCTTCTATCGTGCCGTTCCTATCAATATGGACGTAGTCAAGGGCAGCGAGGTCTATCCTTACGATGATATTGTGAAGCAAGTCAAACAGTATAACGTTTTTGGCGTCTCTCCCTGTACCTGCCGCCAGCTCAACAAAACTTGCGGCGCGCCGGATATGGGCTTTGAAATGGAGACCTGCATCACTTGCGGTGAAATGGCGGAGTTTTATATCGAAAATGGCATAGCACGGGAAATTACCATTGATGAAGTGCTGGACATTCTGAAGCGAAGTACTGAGAAAGGAATGGTTATTCAGTGTGTCTATTCCAAGAACAGCGAGATAGTGTGCTCCTGTCATGTTGACGGCTGTGGTATACTTCAGGCTGCCAAACTCTTCGGCGGCCCTGCTACAAAGAACATCAGCAACTATTACCTGGAGCAGGATCAGGACGTCTGCATCAGTTGTGGTAAGTGTGTGGAGCGGTGTCCAATGCATGCTATAACCATGAATGAAGAAAACAAACCTGTCTCTGACTCAAGCTGTGTCGGTTGCGGTCAATGCGTTCAAGTCTGTCCGGTGCAGGCTAAAGTGCTGGTGAAGAAAGAATCCGTCGAAGTGCTGCCTGATTCGATCTTTGACGCTTACAGTGAGATGCAGGAATATCGTAAGTCTTTTGGAAATCTCTCGAAAAAATAAACCTGTCTGTGAGGTAAGGTTTTATGCATGAAATGGCAATAACTGAAAATGTTGTGGAGATTGTACTGAAGCACGCCGAATTGGCAGGAGCCAAAAAGGTTGTGCATGTCAGACTGAAAATTGGCGAAATCCGAGATATAATCCACGATATGATGGAAAAGTGTTTCAGATACATTGCCAGGGGGACAATTGCAGATGAGGCCGAACTGGAAATCATCAAGATCCCTCTTGTGGTTCGTTGTGTTGAGTGTGGGAAGGAGAACCAGGATTATGTCGGTAATTATGCCGATATGAAGTGTAATCACTGTGGTTCAAACAATCTTGAACTAGTAAGTGGAAATGAGTTTTTCATCGAGGATATAGGGATTTTATAGGAGCCTCGTTGGGGTGAAAGAAGCACAGGAAGTCACAAGTCTGTGCTCTCTTTATCCCACTGGTAAACTCGATTCATGCTGTGCTTGTGATAAAAAGTATTCAGGCGAAATAATGATGAAGACAGAGCAGTTATGAAGAATGCAAATATATCGAAATGATACAAGGAGGTTAGTTTATTATGAGTAGTTTTGACACTGAAACCATCATAGTTGGCGGCGGTGCTGCGGGAATGAACTGCGCTTATGGGCTCAGGAAGGAGAACCGGGCTTATACACTTATATGCGACCGCATGGGCGGGCGTATCATGTATGATCCCGAGCTTGACATGAATTATGGTGCGGTTTTTTACTTCGGAAGCTACCAGCATATGTTGAGTTCAAAGATTCTGACACCCGGATCCGATGTTCTTCCAAGTTTGCGTCAGGGATGCTGCCACCCGGATGAACACAAGCAATTCTCGGCAATCTCAGCTCACACTTTGAGCCATGCCGGCAGTCTGTTGAAGTTTATGCGCTATATGAAGAAGGAGTTCTTGCCCCATTACGTTAAGTTCAAGAAAGAGTGTGAAACCCGCGAATTAGCCTCTGTTCTCAAGGACGATCCCTTTATTAGTGATCTATTCTACAAAACAGCTGATCAGATGATTGAAGAGGTCGGTTTTCAGAAAATTGCCGATGATCTTGTGAGTCTGTTTGCCCATGGATGCACAGGCACCCCGATCAAGAAGCTGTCGGCTCTGGATTACTTGAATTGTGTTCAGGCTTTGGTTATGGAGTTGAAGCGTTTTACTTTTGAAGCGGATCGAATAACCCGGGAATTGTCCGAGAAAAAAGGAAAAGTTGTTATTGATATGGTGAACGGCGTTGAGAAGATCGAAGGTGGCTGGCGCGTTACTACCGTCAATGGCGACAATTTCACAGCGAAGCACCTTGTCTTGGCTACGCCCGCCAATGTGACTAGAGACTTGCTCGCCAATGTAAAGGAAGTAAAACCATTGAAAATAAGAAATGCTTCCGTATTGCATGCTTATCTAATCAAAGGGGAAATGAAAGCCCGCTACCAGAAGCACACCGTCCATATCTTTAATGATTCCATCCCCATTATTTTTACCGCATGGAAGCGTCCGGGCATCTATGAAATTTTCACAGAAATACCTTTTGAAGAACACTTTAATAAATATTTTGATGAATGGGAGGTTTTAGGTCATCAGCATTTTGAGCATGCACTGTTTACTAACCCAAACCTGGTACTTCCACAGAACCTGGCGCCCGGGTTAATCATGGCTGGCGATCATAATGGTTTGGGAATGGAGCCTGCAGCCATCAGCGGTGTGTATGCCGCCAACAAAATACTTGGCAGAACCCAGGATTAATGCCGCAGCACAGAAATCTTAAGCTATTTATGAAAAAAGATACGGAACTAATCTGAAAATGGAGGAAAGAAGTATGGAATTGATTCAATCATTTATAAGCAATTATACCGGTTGGTTTATACTCATCTGTCTAGCGGTACTTGGAATTTTATTAGTTGCCGGGTTATGGAAATATGGGTTAGGGCTGCCTTTAACAGACAAAGAGAAACAAATGAGTCTAGCCGGTGATGAATTGCTGAAAAAAGATCAAACAATGCGGCTGCAGTTAGCGCTAACGATTAACGCACCCCGGGAAAAAGTCTGGCCTTATTTGGCGCAGCTTGGACAAAGACGAGCAGGGTTTTATAGTTTCGGGGTTTTGGAACGAATTTTTACGTTTCATATCTATAACACATATAACATTATAGAAGAATGGCAAAATAAATATCCAGGCGAGTTTATGTTTTATCACCAAGATGGAATTGGCTCAGAAATCCAAGAAGTTAAGAAAAATGAATATTTTACATCCATTTCTGATTCGCGTAACCCATCTAAATTCCAAGGAGCTATAGGTTTTATTCCCCCATTCTCCTTGAAATATTTTGCCTGGACCTGGAATTTCCATCTGTTGGATGCAGGGCAGGGGAAGACACGCTTTATTACCCGTTGTGATTGTAGCTTTGCCCCTTTTAAGGGTTGGCGCAAATTTCTTGTTATCTTTCTACTTGGAACTCCGTCCTTCGTAATGTCCAGAAGAATGATGGAAGTAATAAAAGCTTGTGCTGAAGGCAGAACAAAAGACAAGAGATTTTTTAGTAGATTTGGGACTTCCGCATCCAATGTAAAATAGTAGTAAGATCGCTCAAATGAAAGGAGAGCTTAAGTTATGGAAAAAATAAAGATTATCGAAGTTAAAGAAAGCATCTTTGAGGACAATGACAAAGAAGCTAACCGTCTTAGAGAACGCCTGCGTGGGAAAAAAACATTTCTTTTAAACCTGATGTCTTCGCCAGGAGCAGGAAAAACCACGACCCTAATGCGTACTATTGAAAGATTAAAAGATGAAATGCGTATAGGCATTATGGAAGCTGATATCGATTCCGCGGTGGATGCAGAAACCATTGCCACCACTGGTGTCAAATGTATTCAGCTCCATACTGGTGGCATGTGTCATCTAGATGCAGGTATGACCGAACAGGGTATTGATGAACTAGGTACGGAAGACCTTGATTTTGTCGTTCTGGAAAATGTGGGAAACTTAGTCTGCCCGGCGGAATTTGATACCGGTGCTTCCAAGAATGCTATGATTTTAAGCGTACCGGAGGGAGACGACAAACCTTTAAAGTATCCGTTGATTTTTCAGGTGGTGGATGTCCTGATTATCAACAAAATTGATGTTCTTCCTTACTTTAACTTCAACCGGGAAGCTGTTTATCAAAGAGCTAAGAAATTAAACCCGACGATTGAAATCTTTGAAGTATCAGCCATCACCGGGGAAGGATTTGATGCTTGGGCGGATTGGATACGTCGTAATGTGGCAGAGTGGAACAATGAGTCGTTGGAGTAAATTGCCTTTCTATTGATTTTATGTATACTAATATCGCGACGAAATATGTGCGATGGAACGCATCTCTGGATTTTTCACCCCCCAAAAGCAAGGTGCACCCCCTTTATTAAAACGGAGGTGCATCGTTAATTTGTATCAATAGTTGAGTCATTAGACAAAATTTTAAGTAATAAAAGATGCCATGCGGTCAATTCCGCATGGCATTAGTAATTTCGTGGCATATGGTGCCTGACTTTTACCTCTTGAACGTTTCGTATAGAGCGATCGGGCTGACGCCTAAAGCCGTGACATCATGACAGCCAACTGACCTCATCCGGAACAAGAACTCAGCTTCTTTACTGTTAGAGTCTAAAACCCTAACAAGGATGTCCCCTCATATTGGCAAGCGCTTGCCAATATGAGGGGACATCCTTGCTTTTAAGAGTTATTCTGGTCACCCAGAGCGTGGGTTGTGAAGAAGTAAGAGATGAGGCCCAAAAGAATATTGACCATGCCAATTCACTAAGGCAATACTGACTAGCACATAAGCAGCAAGTAACTTAAGTGAACCTTAATCACCTCAACCCATTCTTAAACCCACCTTAACCAAATTGCAATTACAATAAAAGTGTTCGCAAGATAAGAAAAATAAGGAGGGAGTAAAGGGCAAATAAACAAATGATTTTTCTTAGTAAGTACGGTAGTCCAAGGAGCATAGGGAAAGGAATGATACATAACGTGAGAAGAATAATCGTGGGTCTAATGGCATGGGTACTTGTTTTCAGTATTGCCGGGTGTTCGAATACGGCTCCTCAATCGTCAAGTGTGACATATGTCGGGACTGCACAGGGATTCGGCGGCGAAGTCGAAGCCAAGGTTACAGTGGATCAAGACGGAAAGATCACGCAGGTTGCTCTAAGCGGGGAAAACGAAACGCCCAACAGAGGCGGAACGGCGATGAAGACATTAGAGCAAGCCATCGTTGCAGCCAACGGAACAAATGTTGATGGCGTATCAGGGGCCACATTCACGTCCAAAGCCGTTATTGACGCCGTAAATAAAGCTTTGGCAGATAAGGTCATTGCTTCTGAAGAACCGGCAGCAGCGATCGCTTACACGGCCGGTACCTATACCGGAAAAGCGTTCGGCTTTACAAGTTATATCACGGTGGAAACGGAATTTTCAGCCGATAAAATCCTGTCCGTAAAGGTGAAGGACAACAGCGGTGAAACTCCTTATCTAAGGGATTTATGCGCTGAAAAGATACCAAATGAAATCGTCGCCCGTCAAAGCCTCGATGTTGATGCCGTAAGCGGCGCCACATGGGGTTCGAAGGCGATTATTGATGCCGTGGCGGATTGTGTTCAGCAGGCCGGTTCGGCTGATGTGGTGTCAGCCTTAAAGAAAGTCAGCATACCTCGGCAGGCCGGTGAGGACAAGGTCTATGACGGTTATGATTTATGTGTCGTCGGCGGTGGAGGTTCCGGATTGATTAGCGCTGCAGTTGCCGCTTCCGATGGTTTGAAGGTAATCGTCATTGAAGCAGCCGACAGGTGGGGCGGCGTTTCGGAAATTGCCGGGGGCGGTACGCTGGCAATCGGCACAGATCTTCAGCAAAATGCCGTGCAACCGGACGGCAGCGTAAAAGATTTGTATAAAGAAAAGGGAACGACAGTTGCCGGCGAGCTTGAAAAATTTATCCAGCAATATCAGGATTCGACCCATTATCAGGCCGATTACCTGATGATCAAGAATTTCCTCCTAGCATCAGGTGATGCTGCCGACTTTCTGTCGGAAGAATATGGTATGAAATTCACGGCAGTATCCCCCAATAAAATCAATTATCCAGCTAAGGGAACACGATGGAACGCAGTCGCGAAACAGCTTGAAGATCAAGGGGCAACCATGCTTATGGCGACCAGGGGCGAACATCTCATCATGGGTTCTGACGGTAAAATTACTGGAGTTACAGCAGTAAATCAGGATACCGGCGCCAAAATAACCATTAATTCCAAAGCAGTAGTATTGGCTACTGGTGGCTCGGCTAACAACACAGAGTTAATGAAGCAATATCTGGCAGATTATAATGATGAATATATGAACTGGGGATCGCCCACGGCCAATGGCGACGGTGTCCAGATGGCCTGGGAAGCCGGCGCGGAACAGGCGGCATTCGGATCCCAGTCCCATAATGAAGGATTGCCCATTGAATTGCACGACTTGTTTGATCTTGATATCACCAATGGCAATTGCCTGTATGCCAACCTAGTTTACGAACCGATGCTCAGAATAAACAGGGATACGGGAAGACGGATCTCTGATGAAACAATTATGTATACGCCGCACTATCAGGGCAATACGAGCATGATTTCCAAAGGAGCGTTGGTTATTGTCGATCAGGCTGCAATCGACAGCTTAATGGAAAATGGTTCAAAAACCAAACCCTGGCGGTCAAAGCTATATCAAAAGCCAATGAACCAACCGGATTATACCGGTCTGAATCTTCAGCAGCAAATCGACGAAGTGGTGAGTTATTCCATGCAGCATGATTCGGGATACGCTTACAAAGCCGGCACAATCGAAGAATTAGCCGGAATGCTCGGATTGGATCCGGATGTGGTTAAAAAGGAAGTTTCCAAATATAACACTGCTGTCGGAACAGGCGCCGATCCCGAATTTGACCGCGATCCTTCTACCCTTGTCTATCCCGTAGCAAACGGCCCGTTCTATGCTTTTGAAACCAAGATTCGCAATCTCGGTACATGGGGCGGGATCAAAACAGATGAAACTTTAGGCGTATACAACACCAAAGGAGGGCTGATTCCGGGCCTGTACTCCACTGGTTTTGATGCATTAGGATGGGTCGGAACGTCCTATTTCGTTGATACCACAACCCTTGGCTGGATGACTGCATCCGGTTATATGGCCGGAAACTCCGTAGTTGACTATGTAAACAACAAAAAATGAGATAGGAGATGAGTGCTATGAAACCAATGTCACGCAGGGATTTCTTCAAAGGGGCTTCTGCTTCGGCGGTCACCCTTGCCGCCACCGGTATTCTGGCCGGCTGCACTGCTTCCACTGCAAGCAAAGCCGGTACCTACATCCCAGGCACCTATTCAGCGACTTCCCTGGGAATGGACACGATTACTGTCACAATGATCTTTGAAGCTGAGTCTATTGTTGACGTCCAGCTGGATGTCAAGGGCGAGACCGATACCATCGGTCAGGCAGCCGCGCCAGTTCTCCGGCAGGCTGTTTTAGACAAGCAAAGCGCAGAAATCGATGGGGTTTCCGGAGCTTCTATTACCAGCGATGCCGTCAAAAAAGCTGTAGCTGCTTGCATCGCTCAGGCTAAGGGTGAGTCGGTTGTGATTCCGGAGGGAGCTCCAGTCTCGGAAGGCGATCTGCCTCCTGGCATTACGGCGGCCGAACTGCAAGCTTCTACCTGCGAACTCGGTGAGATTACGGGCGCAGAAGATGGAGGCACATACGACGTCATTGTCATCGGCGCCGGAACCTCCGGAGTGCCTTGTGCTCTGAAAGCGGCGGAAGACGGCGCAAAGGTCTTGGTTTTGCAGAAGGAGGATGGCGTTGTCGCCCAAGGCAATACCTGCACCGGGATTATTCCGGGTGAATCTAATGCCCCGGCCATGCTGCAGCTGGAACAGGAAACTGCTGTAAGTTGCAATTACCGCAGTGACCGCGATCAGGTGAGGGTCTATGTTCAGAATTCAGGAGAAGCTGTTCAGTGGTATTATGATACCGCCATTGCTTCAGGCTATCCGGCAACCATTGCTCCTGCAGTCTTTGATTACGGCAGTCCTTTCGGAGCTTACAAGAAAATCAGCGTCAGAAGCGCAGGCAAGCCAGATAACACGGGCACAGTCCTGGCCAGCATATTAAAGGCCAATGCCACCAAGCTGGATGTTCGTTACAGCACCCCTGCCGTTCAGCTCATAAAGGAGGGCGGTAAAGTTACCGGTGTCTATGCCAAGGACAAATCTGGCAAATATTATAGGTTCACCGCCGCCAAAGGTGTCGTCCTGGCAACCGGCGACTATCAGAACAATGACGCTATGGTCGCCAAATACTGTCCTGATGTAAAGGACTTCCACAAAAAGCAGTTCCACAAGACCGGCGATGGCATCCTGATGGGCATTGCCGCAGGGGGCACCATCGAACCAATCGGCCATACCAAGATGATCCATGACTTCGATTCCGGCACGATGTTTGACGAGCCTTTCCTACGGGTGGATATGTACGGCAAGCGCTTTCATAACGAAGATGTGGATATGAGCTATGCCAATAACTATATGCGCCATTACGATAAGGAAAACACAGGCAAGTATTGTCAAATCTTTGATGACAATTACGAGGCCCAGGTAACCGGCTGGGGAGGTAGACCTACTCCCAAAGCAGGGATGCAGGTTTACATGCCGGAGGTTGATGTGGAGCGCAAAGGTGTGACAGCCGAACTAATTGCAACTTACCGTGCCAATACCCTGGATGAGCTGGCTACTAAGCTGGGGATTCCGGCTGATAAGCTGAAAAAAAGCGTTGACCGCTACAATGAGTTGGTTGATCTGGGGTATGACGCCGATTTCGGTAAGAATCCCAAGTTCATGAAAAAGATCGAGACCGCGCCTTACTGGGGTATCAAAAAGAACCTTCGTGTTTCCGCTCTGTGCAGCGGTATTAATATCAATTCTGATTTCCAGGCGCTGGATGAGAGTCGCAACCCCGTCGAAGGTTTGTATGCCATCGGCAACTGCTCCGGCCAGTTCTACGGCAGCCCGGATTATCCTTTGCATCTTGCCGGTCTGTCCATCGGCCGTTGTGTAACCGCAGGTTATGTACTAGGCAAGACCCTGGCAGTCAAGTAAGCCCTTTCTGATGTACTTCATTTTGAAAAAAAGAGCTCCGCTTTTTTCGGGCGGAGCTCTTTTCATAATTCTGATTTAATTTTTCAAGCCCCCGGCTTTGGGAAGGATGATGGTAAATGTGCTGCCCTTGCCGGTGGTGCTTTCAACTTTTATAATGCCCCCATGGGCACGCACGATATCATTGGAAATTGTGAGGCCAAGGCCGCTGGAAGCAGTGCCTTTTTCAGAATGGCTGAAATAACGGTCAAAAATGTGCGGGAGATTCTCCAAAGGAATGCCGTCCCCGGTATCTGAGACTGTGATGACGGCCTGGCCGGAGCCGGAGTGCAGGCGAATGGTGATCTCGCCGCCGGCAGAAGTGTGCCGGACAGCGTTATCCACGATATTTTGGACCGCCTGTTGCAGATAATAGGGATCACCTTCCAAACTTACGACATCCTCTGGCAGGTCAGTTGATAGTTTGATGCCTATAGAGCCGGTCAGTGCAAGTGTGGTATCAAAGACCCTCGATACAACTGCATGGAGAGAGACGGTATCCCGCATGAACTTGACACGCCCGTCCTCCAGCCGTAGCGAAAGAAAAAGGTTGTTAACCATTGTGCCTACATAGCTGACAGTCTCATCAATCTGGTTTAAGCAGCGCTCAGTCCGTTCAGGGTTTGTGCAGATGGAATCTCTGGCCATATCGGTATAGCCACTGAGTGAAAACAGGGGTGTCTTTAAATCGTGAACCATGTTGGCCATGAAAGCGTCATGTGCCTTCTGCTCCGAGGTAAGTTTTTCGTATGCGTTTTTCAGTTCTGCAGTACGCTTTTCTACAGCAATCTGCAGGTGGCCGGCCAATTTTTCCGACTCGTTAAATTTGCGAGCGAAGATGCCGTTGATAGCAATGACAAATGCTATCGCATAGAAAGAAGCCGTAATGCCGCCTAGCCTGTACAACAGGTCGGCAGTGCCCCGTGCCACCAGATTCATGGCACATGCGGAGGAAAAACAGCGGAAAGCCAGTGTGCCGATAGCTCCGGCTAGTAAAACGGCGCTGTCACTCCGGCTTTTATAACTGCCCTTGACAATAATGACGGCTTCCAGCAGATTGATAAGAATGCGGTAGATCTGATGTAGATCAGAAAAATACGATGTGCCTGCCAACGGCAGCATAACGGCGGAAGCAACAACCACATAGTCAATATATTCTCGGCGGAACAGCCTAGTGGAAACAAAATTGCGCAGCAGGAAATAGTTCAGAACCGCCACAAGCAGTGCATAGAAGATTAAGTGAAGGTTACCGTTGATTGCAGCGGGTAGTACTGGCAGATTGACTCCGCCCAACAGAAGAAACTTCAGTACATCGTTTTCCTGCAGGAAAGGAAAATTCCTCAGGAGAATATAGGAAAAAGTCGAGTAGACCATCGCGGCAAGCACCAGCAAATATTTCTCACTGCGTTTCTGCAAATAAAGGCTGACGGCATACAGCAGCAGAGCAAAAGACAGGCCGACGATAAAAATACGCAGAGTTCCCTCGTTCTGGATGGTGGAAAGAATGTTACGGTAAGAGCCGATAAAAATACTTGCATCAGAAAAGTTGGAGTCGGCCAATGCTGAGAGGGTAATTTTTATATTGATGGTCTGGTCTCCGTCGGGTAGATCCAGTATTGATACCAAATGGGATCCGTAGGCAATCACATTCTCTGAACTGCCGTTGATCAGAAGCTCGACAGCGCTGCCGCGCGGCATATACAGGGCATAAGGAGAACTGCCGTCGCGAAAAGTCAGGGTAGCGGTAGAAATGATTTGGCTATTATCGGTGAAGGTTTCCCAACAATCGGTGAGAAGATAGGTTTCATCTCCTAAATCACGAAGATCGATGACGCCGCCGTTGTCAACGTGGACTTTGGGTGTATTCAAATTGATCTGGAGAAGCAGGCAGAAAATAGCAGCGGTTCCCAGTATTAATAGTAAGGCGCGAAGCCATTTTTTTGATTCCAAAGCGTCACCTCAACAGTACTGCGAGCGGGTTAATCATTCTGATTAATAATCCAAGAATATTTGGTAAAACAGCAAACAATCATATACAATTATTATGAAAGTAACCGAATGCCTTGTCAACGCCTCTGCAGGGAAGGAGACTGTTATGGATAAAATTCTTTTGGTTGAGGACAACCAGGAGATCGGTGGAATTATACGGTACTACCTGGAGAAAGAATATGACGTAACTTACATTCAAAGTGCGGAAGACGCGCTCCTGCTGACAGACCATATTAGATTTGATGCCATCCTGTTGGATGTCATGCTGCCTAATATGGATGGCATTACACTCTGTCAACAGCTGAGAAAGAATATTTACTGCCCCATCATTTTTATTAGTTGCCTCGGAGATGAAGAAACAATTATTCGCGCCCTGAAGATGGGAGGCGACGATTATCTGGTGAAACCTTTTAAAGGTCCCTTGTTGATCGCTCATATCGAGGCCAATTTACGGAGGAGCCGTATGCTTCGCGAAGAAAAAGAAATTCGCGTGCGAGACATCATATTGGATCAGGAAATGCACGCAGTCTTTCGGAACGGGCAGGAAGTATTGCTCTCGCCCCTTGAATATGAAATCCTGTACTACTTGATGCAGCACAAGGGAAAATTAATCAGCTTTAAGGAACTTTATTCTGAAGTCTGGCATCAGAGCAGTATCGGTGACGTCCGGACGATTTTCGTCCATATCCATAATCTGCGCAAAAAAATTGAACCGGACCCTGATAATCCTCAATATCTGAAAACGGTGCGTCATGACGGATATGTTTTTGTTAAGGAATAAACCGCCTTTAATAAAGAAAGAAAATTAAGGTTGTTAAATCTATGCCGCTATTAACCTATTAAAGTGTCTAAAAAGACGGATTGATATAGTGACACCCCGGTTTACATTGTTAGCCGGGGTTCTTCTTTTTTTTGGACAAACTGTGGATGGGTTGGGGATAGCTGGATGATTAAGAGTTCATGTTCAATACATGGGATATAAGCTGAGCATTTATGCATGAGCAAGCAGGGCGTAGAAAAACGGGATTGAAAACAGTTTTGTCAGCAGAGCGCGCAGAATTTAGGGAAGATTGCCGAAACAGGTGCTAAGTTTTTGTTTTTCATGCTCAAAAGGACCTATGGATCATGGCAGATAGACGTATCACCCTTTGGTCCAGAACTTTAAGGTTATCTTAAGCTAAAAAATTCACAATGTGGTATATGATAGGCTTATAGCCAAAGTAAAGTATGAAGTGGAGTCGTTCGAACAGAAAAAATTGTAATGCATCAGGGGAGGTGAGCGTGGAATTCATAAGACGTCACAAATACCCCGTATAAGTTTTCGTAGGTAAATAAAAGCATGGAAGGAAGGATTGAAAATGTCTGTAGAGAAAAATGAGGAATTCAAATCTAAAGATGTTTCCCGTAGAACTTTCTTAAGAAACGCGGGAATATTAGCCGGCAGCACAGTTGTTGGAGCCAGTGTTTTCCTGGGCGGGTGCAGCACGCCTTCAGCATCCCAACCTGCCTCAGAGTCCAAAGACTGGATGCCTGCTACCTGGGACGATGAAGCTGATGTGGTTATCGTCGGTTCTGGCGGTGGACTGGCTGGTGCTGTTACGGCAGCCGAAGCTGGCATGGATGTAATTGTTTTAGAAAAGATGAATCGAGTTGGTGGCTCAACATCAATGCACAGCGGTGTTATAGCCTGTGGCGGTGGTACGTCTATTCAGAAAGCAGCCGGTATCACAGAAACTCCTGAGGCCTATGCCAAGTACCTATTAGCTTGCGCCAAAGGACAAGCGAACGAAGAGTTGGTTACCGTCCTATCCACCGAGTTCCGCGATACATTTGAGTGGCTGGCCGGACTAGGCATTCCTTTTAGCCCTGATAATATGTATTGCACCGGTGCCGAGCAAGAGCCCTATTGCGCCAATGTCACGCCACCCGTGAAGCATGGCGTAATAATAACTGACAAGGAACATCCGCTGGGTGGCGCGCTCATTCACGAGTATGTGACCAAGAAGGCTGAAGAACTTGGCGTGCGCCTCCTTATGGAAACCTCCGCAACTAAGTTGATTACAAATCCTGATGGCGAAGTTGTTGGTGTTGGGGCCGACAGTGGTGGCAAGAGCATCAACATCAAAGCCCGCAAAGGTGTGATTTTAGCTGGCGGCGGAATGTGCAATAACCCGGAAATGATGGCCCAGTATATGCGTTACGGTGCACTACGTATGGCTGCCGGTGGCAAAGGCTCCACAGGTGACACTATTAAAATGGCTCAGGCTATCGGCGCCGATCTCGTGAATATGCACGAATCCTTGACTTCTCCATCCACAGCAGTAAAGCTTGGCACCACTACGCGCGGCATCGAGCGTGAAAGCTTCCCCAGCATCATCGTTAACAAATGGGGTCAGCGTTACGTCAACGAGGATTATCATTCCGATACGGTTGGTAAGCTATTTCAGGGTCAGGAAGACGGTCTGAGCTGGCAAATCTTTGATGGGCAGTCCGTAGGAGCCGTGAGCGCACAAAATAAGGAGGCGCTGATTAAGGCCAATAGCATTGAGGAATTGGCAGAAAAGACCGGTATTTTCGAACTCGGATTGGTAAACACCCTAAACCGCTGGAATCAAAACGCAGCCAACGGTGATGATCCTGACTACCAGAAGAAGGGCGGCACCGTAAAGCCGCTTTCGGCTCCATTCTATGCTTTTAAATTGCCTTGGACGATTGCCATAGTTGTGCAATATGGTGGTATCAAAGTAGATGAGAAATGCCAGGCTATCAATATCTTCGGGAAACCGATCTCCCGCCTCTACGCTGCAGGCATCGACGCCGGCGGATGGTTGGGGCGCAACTACCCTGGCAGTGGCCACGGCGCAGGCGGAGGCTACGCTATGTCCCGTATTGCCGCTAGGCAGCTCGTTGAGTATGCGAACTGGGATAAATAATTAATGCGAACCGGCACTGGAGAAAGGTCCGGTGCCGGTTCGCATATCGTCTATATCCCGATACACCCACGCACACCTCCATGCACCCTAACCAATTTCTTTTATTTTGGCGGGGAGAGTCAACGTGAACGTACTGCCGTCTCCAGGTGTGCTTGTAACAACTATATTACCGCCCATTCCCTTTATGATCTGGTCAACAATATACAGGCCCAGCCCGCTAGAGTTAACCCGTTTGCCGCCGCGGGAACTTTGATAGTATCGGTCAAATAAGAGGGGTAATTCCTCGGCGGGGATCCCCACTCCTGTATCGCTTATACTGATTATTACGGTGTCATTTCTTTGCTCGCAGGAAATCCGCACTTTTCCTCCTGCCGGCGTATATTTTATGGCATTCTCCAACAAATTTTGCAACGCTTGTTCGAGCCGGAAGGCATCGCCCACAATTTTACCCTCGCCGTTAAACGATAGGCTTATGCCCTGCTTGTCCGCCGCGGGCCTTACCGCCTCGAGGGCGGACAGATACGACCTTGAAACATCAATCAATTCGCTTTCAAAATGGATTTCCCCCTCCTCCAAGCGGGCGACCAGAAATAGTTCCTCTATAAGGTGGTTCAAAAATGCCGAGCGCTCACGCATAACTGTAACCCGCTTTTCCCCTTCCTCTCCTGTCAGAGGCATATCCAGATAGCCCCTTAATACAAACAATGGGCTACGCAGGTCGTGGAATATATTGGTCATCAGCGTATTACTTCTTTTGTGCTGCGCGATAATAGTCTCATTGGCTTGCTGTAACTCTTTTGTGCGTTGCGCTACTATCGAGTCGAGATTAGCGTTAATTGCCTCGAGTTGTACGACTAGCTTGTCACTTTCATTGAATTTAGTAACAAATTTAGCGTTAATCACAAACATGCAGGCGAACACAAAGGCAAGGAAGTCCAGTTGTGAAGAAACTACAAAATGGGACAATGAGTTTTCTGGCGTACCTGGTCCGATAGCCAGCAGAAGATAACCACGCAGTCCAAAACGGGCAGCGAGTCCCACCAACAGCGGTAATGCCTGTTTTTTTCCTGCTATGTAGGCCTGGCCAAGGCAAAATAAGGCTACAGCATAAGGCAGTGTAGCGATGAACCGCTGTAAAGTCGTGTCCGGCCATGAGAAGCGGATGATCAGCAAGACAAGATAAATCAGCAGCAATCCACGAGCGGTCAGGAAGAAATTCCATCTACCCGGCAGCTTCGTGTCGGTTAACCAGAAGCAAAGGGCATAGCAGGTCACGACGATAAAGATATTAAAGGCGGTCTCCATAGTGGAGAAAGCAGGCGAAGCATTGCCTACCGTACCCAACAACGTACGTAAACAGGTGATAAGGGCAATATAAAATAACCATAGCAGGTAACGCTCACTGGATTTTTGTATATATAGCGAAAGGCTATATACGGCAATCATGAAACAAACTCCACAGGCAAACGTACCCAACCAAAAGGGGGTGAGCATTTCCGGCGGTTTAAAGCTTGCGTCCAGCGCCAACATGCCATATTGAACTACGTATGTGATAACAAGGTAATAGACGAGGGCAGTAAGAAACTTGCGCGTCCCAGGTTTCTCCAATATAATGAACTTAGTCCTTCTGTCGTTCATAAACTTCACACTCCGGGGGTTTTTATGGCCAGAGTACTTTTAGTCGAAGACGACCAACATATAGCTGGTATTATCCAGTACTATTTAGCGCAAAATAGCGCCTATAAAACTGACCATGTCGCCGATGCGCCCACGGCTTTGGCAGCTGTCCGCGAGCGCAAATATGATATTATTTTATTGGATATTATGCTACCTGAGGTTGATGGCATTGAGCTATGTTCCCAGATGCGCAAGAGTCTTTTCTGCCCGATCATTTTTATCTCCTGCATTGGTGATGATAAAACCATCATTGAGGCCTTACACATGGGAGGCGACGACTATCTGATTAAACCCTTCACCTGTGAAATTCTTCACGCACACATGGAAGCCAACCTGCGCCGCATGTTGCGTGAAAAACACTTCCCACCGGCAACGCTTGAGGTACATGGGTTGCTTCTCGATTCTGCCACGCACTCTATTGTAAAAGAAGGTATAAGACTGGAGCTTTCTCCTATTGAATATAACATATTGCATCTCTTGATGGAACACCCGGATACGCATTTTACGCTGGAGCACATATATGAGCTTATCTGGGACAGGCCCAGCCTTGGCGATTCGCGCACAGTGATGGTTCATATCCATAACCTACGGAAAAAGATAGAGGACGATATGGGCAGGCCGACATTCATCTGCAGCGCCAGAGGAAAGGGGTACTATTTCTCAGCAGGAAACGATACCCGCAGCCAATGATAAGTGTCCCCTTATCCCTGTATCTCACGAGAATCTACGGGTTGTCATAACATCTTTTGTTGCTAAGTCGATTGCTTTTGCAATCGACTTTTATAATGCGCGTATTGTGTTTACTCGATTCCTTCGCTGCTCAATTTAACAGAACCAATATTTTGATAGATATTACCTTCTCCTAAGGACTTGCGGAGCATTGACCGGGCTTTATGCAACCGCCATTTGACTAATTCGCTGGATATATTGAGGATCTCCGCTACCTCTTTGGTGGAACATCCATTAATTTCTCTAAGGATGTAAATTTCACGCTGCTGATCGGGAAGTTGAGAAATCGCCTTAAAGAGGATATCTCTTATGGCAGTTTTTTGGCAATTCTGATCCGGGTCCTGATTTGCAGCATTCTCGACTTCGATTTCTTCAGTGGGGTTTTCCTTTCGTACACACGTCTTACGTTGGTAATCTATCGTAGTATTAACAGCAATCCGATATAACCATGTGGAAACCTTGGATTGCCCATGGAATGATTGTCTTGACTGAAATGCTTTTAAAAAGGTTTCTTGAGTTAAGTCCTGAGCGATGTGATAATCCCCTGTCATTCCAAAAATCAAGTTTATAATTTTAGCTTCATTTTCGCTAATGATGTCTTCAAAGTCATATATATCGCTTAGATTTTCAAGGCGATAAATATTTTCACGAATGCCCATCTGCTAATTCCCCAATCCCAAAGTGTGTTTTCGCTATTTTTTAAGTATAAATTCTGCGTTGAGTAAGGGCAAGCAAAGATTTCCTATACCTTTTTTAAACGAGAAAAAACAAAAAGTGCTATAAAACCCCTATCCAATGATATAATTTTACCGTCTAATAAGTGAATGCAAATTGAAGGGAGATTTTATTGTGAATAATCAAATAGGATTTACGAAGATGAGTGCCTTTAAAGCCTATTCGAAGATGGACAAAGCTTGTGCTTCAGGATGTCAATGTACTCCCCTGTGCCAATTATATATGTCCAAGGAAATACTGAGTAAGTCTGCAGAAAGCGGTAAGAAAACATCAGAAGATATGCCAAAAGACATCCTCGAGATGTTTAAAGCACTGCCAATTATCCCCGAACGTTATAACCCCATGGATCTTCATGATGCTTTCGAAGCAGTTCAGAGTATTTGTGATGATTGCCCAAGTGAAGTCCACGGCAAACATTGTGTGGTAAACGTCGTTCTGACAGGTCTTGGAGTTTTAGTTTATGGACAGGATTTTGTCACGGAAAAGGATCGCGCAAGTCTCAATAATTGAAAATAATTCAATCTAATAGCCCGCTAGCCATGAACTGTGTTTTTAGCAGATTCATGGCTTTTTTTCTGGCTCAAATCTTCGTAGTTCGATAGTGCTGATTAAATTCAAGGTGAGAATAGTGGATTTTGGAACCTATCTATTTCCCGAAAATTACTAATATTTTATATTGACAAGATATTGGAACAAGAGTAATATCCTACTTGAAAGAATGAACTTAGGTTCATTTCTTGACCAAACGAATTTCAAGTCCTAAATGAATTTCGGGTAGGAGATAATGATTTTGAAATACCATGAGAAGGAACTGAACTTAAATGATGCACTTTCCTTTTGGCAGAGCTTTGAGGATGGGGAACGGCTGTTGTTCTATCATCCGCAAAAACAACAGCTTATTATGGGCGCCAAACGCCTAAAAACCTTTGGGGTGGGAGAGAGTTATCAGGGTTATCCCTATGTCTTTTCCACAAGAACCTTCTTTCCCTCACTTAAGGACCCAAAATGGTCGGGTTTGGGTAATGAAACCATAGCTTTCCAATACTACTTGGTTGAGCAAAACGGTAAGCAAAGGCTTTGTTACGCAAATGAAATACCTAGTATTCTTGAAAAGGAGATTATCTCCCGTAGGCATGATTATGAGGTTCTTGCCAATGACTATAAAGAGTGGCAAGAGCTATTCAAGCCTGTAAGACAACAGATCCTTGCTAAAAAAGTACAGAAAGTGGTGATTTCGCGAGAGGTAAAAATTCAATGTGCAACAACCGCATCTATTGAGAGTGTCTTAAAAAATCTGATGGACAAAAATCCGAATTCCTTCGTTTTTGCCTATTTTAAGGATGGGAAGACGTTCCTTGGGGCCACTCCGGAAATACTCGTGGAAAAAGAAAAGGAACAAATTATGAGCTATGCTTTAGCAGGCACGATCCCACGAAATGCCGATGAAGCAGATGAGAAGCAAAAATCGCTACTCCTAAAGGATCCTAAAAACCGTCATGAGCATCAAATTGTCCTTGATTCTATAGCAAAGGTGATGAGGACCTATAGTGATGAAGTCATGATCGGGGAGACTACGACTTTAGAACTTAAGAATTTATATCACCTAAAGACTCTTATCAAGGCAAAGACCAAGGACAATAGCTCCTTAACCGATTGGGTTTCACGCTTGCATCCTACACCCGCCTTAGGCGGGTATCCGGTGAAGGATGCCTTAGAAATCATAGCTCGTTATGAAAACCATGAGCGGGGATTATATGCTGCACCCATTGGTATCATGAATGAAGATGGAGATGGCATCTTTGTGGTAGGAATCCGTTCAGCCCTTATAGCTGGGAATGCGGTGTATGCTTATACAGGCTGTGGCATTGTAGAAAGCTCAGACTGCGAAGAGGAATATCAGGAGACTATCAATAAAGCAAAAACAATCTTGGAAAGTCTATGATGAAGGTGAACAACTATGACAAATTACATTGCAGCGTTGGTTGATGAATTATATCAGCTGGGAGTACGCGAAGTCGTCATTAGTCCCGGGTCACGCTCCACACCGTTATCTGTTCTTTTTTGTGAACACGGCTTTCAGGTCTATGTCAGCATTGATGAACGATCGGCGGGATTTTTTGCTTTGGGAATAGCCAAAGAAAAAGAACGTCCTGTGGTCCTTGTCTGCTCTTCAGGTTCTGCTACGGCTCATTATTTCCCTGCTATCATTGAAGCAAAGCATTCTCATGTTCCCCTAATAGTCTTAACAGCAGATCGACCTCCTGAATTGCGTCAAGTGGGTGCACCCCAAACCATTGATCAAATCAAGCTTTATCACGAGTATGTCAAATATTTTGAAGAACTGGCCCTTCCTGAAGAGACTGAAAGCATGCATCGGTATGTGCGTGGGGCAATGCGCAAAGCTTATGTGAGTTCCATGACAGGAGGATATGGTGTATCCCATATCAATATTCCACTACGTGAACCGTTAAGTCCCAATTTAGATGATGTGAACTTTACCTCGGGTCGCCTAGCCTTTCCTTTCGAATGGAAAACAGGAGACAAGCTACTAGATATAGATAGTTCGGTTTTTCAGGATAGAAAGGGGATCATTATCTGTGGGGGCGATGCCTACGCGGATTACCATCGTGAGGTCTTAGAGTTGGCAGAGCGCTTAAAAGCGCCCCTGCTAGCCGACCCTATTTCCAACTTTCGCAATTATGACAGTCCCCTTATTATCGATAGCTATGATGCCTTTTTGAAATGCGATTCTGTCAAGAAGGAGTTAAGGCCCGAATTTATTATTCATTTTGGACAGACTCCCGTTTCTAAGCGTTTACAGCAATTTGTAGCCATGCATCAAGACGTCCAGTATTTTCAAGTTAATGAGACCTTCCAATACAGAGATCCCTCCTTATCCATCAATCAGTACATCCTCTCCTCACCTCAGCACTTTGCTCAAGCAATTCAGGTTCATAACGCAAGTAATGAATACTTAGGCCTGTGGCGGCATTACCAAGCTAGAATGCGCAGGCGCCTCAATCTCGCTCGAAATGAAGAGGGTCTATTTGAAGGAGAATTGGTGCAAAGGCTACAAGACATCCTGCCCGATGAAAGTCGCTTATTTGTCGCCAACAGTATGGCGATTCGTGATGTGGACTATTTCTTAGAGGCACGCCAGCAACAAATCAAAGTCTTGTGCAACCGAGGGGCCAACGGAATCGATGGCATGGTTTCCACCGCTCTTGGGGTTTCCACCAGTCAGCATTCCACCGTGCTGTTGACCGGAGATTTAGCATTCTTTCATGACTTAAATGGCCTGATGATCGGAAAAAACCATGAACTGAATCTAATTATTGTCCTCTTGAATAATAATGGCGGTGCGATTTTTAAATATCTACCCCAAAGAGAGAACAAGTACTTCGACTTTCTGTTTATGACTCCTCACGGGATCGATTTTAGTGGACTTAAGACGTTATATAATCTGACTTATTATGAGCCTGCTAATTATGATAGCTTTGAGCAGGATTTTCAGGAGGCACTCACGTTGAAAGGGGTTAAGATTCTCAATGTGAAGATTGATGCTGATTTAAGCAAAGATTTGCATGATCGATATACGAATCTTGACTAAATCTTGACCAGAACTTGAATAGAGGAGTCAGACTCGAGAATTATGCGTCAAGGAATTATGACGAAAAAATCACGGTATGGGAGAATCAAGCAGGAGAAAAGTAATGCTAATTGTGATTGAAGACCTCCAATATTACGTAGAAGTAAAGGGTTCTGGACAACCTATAGTTTGTTTTCATGGTTTTTCAGAGAACTCAAGCACCTGGGAATCAATTCATTTGAAGGACCGGCAAATGGTCCTGGTGGATTTAATCGGCCACGGCAAGAGCGACAAGCCCCATGTTCTTGAACCCTATACCTTAGCGGTGGTGCTACCGCATCTCCATGAACTGATCCACCAGTTAGGTTTTGCTAAATACTCTATACTCGGCTATTCCCTGGGTGGGCGTTTTGCCTTGGCCTATGCCCAGACTTACCCAAGGGAGGTCCAAGGGTTGATCCTTGAGAGCTCATCGTATGGTTTGTGCCATAGGGAAGATCGGGCACAGCGGCGCCAACAGGATATTTGGTTAGCCAAGGCGATTGAAGAAAAGGGGATAGAGTGGTTTGATCAATACTGGTCTAAACTCGACCTCTTTGCCTCCCAAACCCAATTGCCCCAAGCAATCCGTGCAAAAATCAGCGCAAGACGCCTCAGGAATGTCTCCCATGCACTTGCCAATACTTTGCTGGGAAGTGGACAAGGAATCTTTCCCTGCTTGAGGGATAAAATCTTGGATTTATCCATGCCCATCCTGTTCATCAATGGGGAATACGATGAGAAGTATAAGAAAATCGGGCAAGAGCTCATGAATCAAAACCCCAAAATCAAGCGGGAGATTATCCCCGGTGTTGGCCATAACACCCATGTTGAAAATCCCGCTGCTTTTATGAAAGCGGTCAATGAGTTTTTGTCTTATCATGAATATTTGGAGGTATCATTATGAAAATTGCTTGGGAGCCGTCGAGCACAAAATACGAAGACATTGTGTATGAGATCTATGAAGGGATCGCAAAAATCACCATTAACCGACCAGAAGTCCGAAATGCCTTCCGTCCCAAAACCGTCATGGAATTGATTCATGCCTTTACCGTTGCTCGGGAAGATAGTCAAGTCGGTGTAATCATTTTAACAGGAGCGAACCATGGTCAGGGTCAAGATAAAGAAGCTTTTTGTTCTGGGGGAGACCAAAGGGTGCGAGGCCATGGTGGGTATGTAGGAGAGGATCAGATTCCCCGGCTTAATGTTTTAGATCTTCAGAGTTTAATTCGAGTGATTCCTAAACCTGTCATTGCTATGGTCAACGGCTTTGCCATTGGTGGCGGACATGTCTTGCATATTGTGTGTGATCTAAGTATTGCTTCGGAAAACGCCAAATTTGGTCAGACGGGACCGCGAGTCGGGTCCTTCGACGCCGGTTATGGTGCAGGATATCTCGCTCGTATTGTCGGCCATAAAAAAGCCCGGGAGATCTGGTATTTATGTCGTCAATATACTGCTCAAGAAGCCTTGGCCATGGGCTTAGTGAATACAGTCGTTCCCTTTGAGCAATTGGAAGGGGAAACAGTAAAATGGGCCAAGGAGATATTGCAGCATTCACCTACAGCCCTGCGTTTCCTCAAGGCGTCCTTTAACGCGGATACCGATGGGTTAGCCGGTCTCCAGCAATTAGCCGGAGATGCTACCCTCCTGTACTATACAACGGATGAGGCGAAAGAAGGACGGGACGCCTATAAAGAGAAACGCAGACCTGATTTTCAGCAGTTTCCGAAGTTTCCTTGAGAGCGCTGATGAATAGCGCTAATGACTTAAAGAAAGATGAATTGGAATTAGGCAACAAGTCATCATGGTTTATTTGAGACTAAGGAATAAGCGAGGTGGAGCAAAGTGAACTGGCTTAAGAAGCATGCTCTGGAAAAACCGAACAAGAAATTCTTGAATGAGCTCACCTTTAAGGAAGTGGACCGTCGCGTCACCGACCTGGCGGGTCGTTTGGCTCCCTTTGTCAAAGATGAAACCAGAGTAGCTCTTTACTCTCGCAACTCTGTGGAAATGGTCCTGTTTTATCTGGCCTTGCAGGCTTTGCACATCGAAGTGTTCATGATGAATACCCATTTAACCCCGGAGGAGAGGGCAAAGAAGTTAAATGTCTTAAATATCAAGGTAGCTTTTTCTGATGATGATACCTTTCTTTCCTTTCAGAGAGTTTTTGACGCTGAATTAGATATAAACGTAAAATGTGCAGAAGAATATGATCCTCGACACATTGCGGTCATTATGGATACCAGTGCTACCACTGGCGAATACAAGTCGGTCCCACTTCGCTGGAAACAGTTTTTTGCCCATGTGGATGCCTCTCAACAAACTCTTCGGGTAACGGAAAAGGATAACTGGTTATTGGTACTTCCTATGTATCATATCAGCGGCTTAACCATCTTAGTGCGCAGCTTATATAATGGCACTAGAGTCACCTTGATGGAAACCTTCGAGGAAGAGCAGGTTTTAAAAGGGATAGAAGAGGGTTCTATTAATATGCTATCCCTCGTCCCCACCATGTTAAAAAGGATCGTAGATCGTATCCACCACCATCATTTACGAGTGGTTTTAGTGAGTGGCGAATTCATTCCCAGGTCTTTAGTAGAAACTTGCCTGAATAAAAAGATCCCCATCTTTAAATCTTATGGAATGACTGAGACCACCAGTCAGTCCACGACCTTTTGCGTGTCAGAGAATCCTTCTAAGCTGAATTCCGTGGGCATACCTCTACCGGGAGTCACAATCCGTATTCATGACCCGGACCCCGAGGGAATCGGTGAAGTACTTATTCAGAGTCCAATGGTTATGGACGGATATCTTAGCCAAGAACCAATCGAGGGTTGGGTCAACTCGCAAGACCTTGGCTATGTGGATGAGGAAGGCTATCTCTATATCCTTGATCGGCGTAAAGATATCATTATCTCCGGAGGAGAAAACATCTATCCTCAAGAAATCGAGAACCTTTTGTATGCCCACCCTCATGTATCAGAATGCGCCCTTGTCGGAATGAAGGACGAAAAATGGGGCCGGGTCCCTGCTTTATTTGTAGTATCCACCTTGGGGGATGAAGAGATTATGAACTATCTGTCCAAAAGACTCGCCAAATACAAACTCCCCAAAAGGATAATCCATTTGCGGTCACTCCCAAAAAATACTACGGGGAAAATACTCAAAAAGAATCTGGAAGAGATGATTTATGAGGATTGAAAAGATTGAGGTCTTTCATTTGAGGTTACCGATGAAGTTTGCCTTTAAATCCTCTCAAGCCTCGCTGATGCATCGAGAAACTCTCGTGATAAAGGTGACCGATGAGTTGGGGAATTCAGGGTATGGAGAAGTGGTTGCCTTTAATGAACCCTTTTATACTCGGGAGACCCTTCCTCAGTCCAAAGAGCTACTGCTTAAGGAAGTTCTCCCTCATCTTTTGCAAAAGGAAATCCAACACCCTTTTGAGATTCACTCTTGGCCGGATATGATCTACCCAATGACTGGAGCGGGAGTGGAGAACGCTCTTCTCGATGGGTTTGCCCGGCGGCACCATCAGTCCATTATGGAGATTATATTCGATGAGGAGACCCAGGATACGATCTATGGGGGGATGGTCTTGGGAGATCTGGATCTTACAACCTTACTCACTGAGATTGAAAAGTATCTCCGAGAGGGTTATATCCGTTTTAAAATAAAAATAAAGCCTGATGATGGCTTTGCTAAACTAAAGGCCATCCGTGCAAGATACCCTGATCTTATGCTGTTGGGCGATGCCAATAGAAGTTTTAAGGCAGATCAGATTCCCGAACTATTGAAAATAGATGAACTGGGCTTGATATGTCTTGAAGAACCCTTGGGGTTTGGTAGCCTATCTGCTTATCAAAGACTTCAAGAGCAAATGACAACTCCTCTATGTCTGGATGAAAGCATCCAAACCTTAGAGGAGTTGATGGGGGCAGTGGAGTTAAGGGCTTGTCAGGTAGTGAATCTTAAGGTGGGTCGGGTTGGTGGCCTAGCCTATGTTAAACAAATGATAGAGGTTTGTCGAAAGCACAAGGTTCACTATTGGATAGGGAGCATGATGGAAACTGGCATATCGAAAATTCTCCACGTCCATTTGGCGAGCTTAAAAGATAACTATATTCCCGGAGACTTATCCTCATCCCGACGCTATTTTGCCAGAGATGTGATTCAGCCTGAGATTGTAGTTCAAAAGGGCCGCATCCATGTGCCGAAAGGGCCTGGGCTAGGGGTAGAGGTTGACGAAGAAGCCTTACTTTATTATTCGATTGACCATAGAGTCTTGGATTGAGGCAAAAGGTTTGAAGAGACTCCGCATAGGTGCTAATGATCGTTTTTAGGTCATTAGCACTTTTATTGTTTGAATCAGCTAATAAAAATGGTTGGCATTTCAGGATTTTATTGTATGAAATTTCCTTCAGAGGGGGATTCACCCCCACTAAAGGGCTAGTCAAGTCCATACTGGATTTAACCGGACTTTGGCACTAAATCCGTATAGAGGCGGGGGGCAAATAGTCAAGCGCTTGTCAATTTGAGGGGACATGCTCGTATAAGAGTGTGTGCTGTTACAAGGCTTTTTTGTTTTAAGACCGATTTTTGTGTATACTGTTAACAAAAGAATGGAGGAAACATAGAATGGCTGATTTTCCCAATTGCCCAAAATGCAATTCATCATATACCTATACTGATGGAAGTGGTTTCGTTTGCCCGGAATGTGGACACGAGTGGAGTGCAGAATCGAATACCGAGAATAATGAAGATAACAAGATTGTTAAAGATGCAAATGGTAATGTTTTAAGCGATGGTGATACAGTGACCATTATTAAGGACCTTAAAGTAAAAGGAAGTACTTCATCTATAAAGATCGGTACAAAGGTAAAAAACATACGCTTGATCGATGGAGATCATGATATTGATTGCAAAATTGATGGGTTTGGAGCTATGCAATTAAAATCCGAATTCGTTAAGAAGGTATAAATGGACACCAAAATTGTGTTAAAAAAGTCGATTGCTTTTGCAATCGACTTTTATTTTAATCCTATTGTGGCTTTCTAACCAGGCCTTGCTGATGATGCTTACGACATAATGATATGTATTTGTCATCAGCCCCTAAAACAATTTGGTCTCCCTCGCGGATGATTCCGTGTTCATTATAACGGGCATTATGGGTTGCCTTGCGTCCGCACCAGCAGACTGTTTTTATTTCAATGATTTTATCGGCGAGTTCGAACAGGCGCCGGCTCCCCTCGAATAATAATCCTCGGAAATCGGTCCGCAAGCCGTAACACATGACCGGAATGTGCAGAGTATCGACTATGTCGGCGAGGAATTCAACCTGCTGTTCATTAGCAAACTGGATTTCATCAATAATAATACAGTCGTATTCTTGTAAAGCCTTAACAGGCATTTCAATCAGTGCTTCTAAGGTGAGGCAGGGGCCTTCTAAACCACTACGAGACTTTATCAGATTCCCATCCCGTGTTTCAATAGCTGGTTTAGCAATCAAAGCCTTCTGTCCTTTATCAATGTAATTATGGTATACCAATAAAGCATTGGCAGTTTTGGAACTTCCCATGGCCCCGAAATGAAAATAAAGTTTTGCCATATTATGCTTCCATGGTCGTGAGTAACGCGGGAGCCACATAAACTCTGGTCCCTAGTTCCTGGTCCATAAGGTATAGAGCTTTTCCATCCATACCCATGCTTTCATATTTCCCTATATTCTTATTGGCGTTATCTTCCTCCTCGACCTGCTCATTGACGAACCATTGGAAAAATTGATCTACCTTGAAGTCCTTCTCCTGTCTTGCGACATCAACAATATTGTATATCTTAGAGGTGACGAATTCCTCATGCTTAAGTGTTTCAGTTAATACATCCAGGACCGAGTCCCATTCGTGAGGGGGAGCTTTGATTGGCTCTAACACAACCCGACCGTTAGTTTTGAGAATGTAATTATAAATAATCATGGCATGGGCGTTTTCTTCATAAGACTGCACATAGTACCATTTTGCAAATCCGCTTAGGCCCTTGGCGGAAAACCATGCTGACATAGATAAGTAGAGCTGAGCTGAATATAATTCGTGGGTGACCTGTTGGTTTAGCAGAAGTTCAACATTCTCTTTCATCATTTATACCGCTCCTTTTCTAAAGCTATGTACATAAGGCAGCAATCGCTAACCTTCATGAAATTATATTATCATAAATTATTAAGTTTCACTAATAGGACAAGGAACAATGGTCCTTTTTATAAGGAGCACGATTATGTTCTGTTTTAAACAAATCGTTTGACAAATTTGTAAATTATGGCTATAATAAAGGAACTCGTTAATATTGTGGATTTACGAAAAAACTTCCCTGTTGCCTAGAGCTCCAGGAAGACTGAAGACTTCCCAGGTGGCGGGTAATACGATTTTGGAGGTTTTTTTAATGTTTGAAGACAAAGTTTTATCCTGTAAAGACTGTGGAGTAGATTTCGTTTTCTCCGCTTCCGAGCAAGAATTCTATGCAGAAAAAGGGTTCACCAACGAACCTGGACGTTGCCCATCTTGCCGTGCAGCTAGAAAGCAACAATCCAGAGGCAATGGCGGATATTCTTCACGTCCACAACGTGAGATGTTCCCTGCAGTTTGTGCTAGTTGTGGAAAAGACACCACAGTGCCTTTCCAACCCTCTGGTGATAAACCCGTATATTGCCGCGATTGTTTCCAACCACGCACCCGTAACAACTGGTAATTGTTTAAGAGAAGCCTTCCTGGAGTTAGCTCCGGGAAGGCTTTTTTATTTATTTGGTTTAATTTACAAAATCTTTGTATATTATATTTAGATTGATTAAGATCTATGGTATATTCAAGGAAAGGGGGTGACAAGTTGCTTAAGAAGATTTTACTTGCTTTTGACGGTTCGGTAAACGCTTTGAAGGCAGCTGACTATGCCATATCCATGGCAAAATGCAACGATGGCTCAGTAGAGATCCTTCATGTACGGGAGACAGTCACATCCTATCCAAGCAGAGTTGTTTTTGATTCAAACGAAATGGAGAAGGAACTCATCACAGAAGCTGAAGAAGTTATTGCTCAGGGTATTGCCAAATTTAAAGATTCTGGTGTCGAATTTACGACTCTAATAAAAACAGGTGATCCAGCAGAAGTCATCTGCGATGAAGCAGAGAAAATGGGAGCTACGGAAATAATTATTGGGAGTCGTGGCATGAATGCCGTATCACGGTTCTTCCTTGGTAGCGTTAGCCTTAAAGTGCTTTCTCGTGCTCATTGTACTACTTTAGTCGTAAAGTAAGACAGATTTCACAGATTTAGTAGTATATTAGGGATATATGCATATTAATTACATATGAAAGTAGTTTTTTAAAGCAGCTCATATGTACTGAGTCTGCTTTTCTTTAACAGGATTATTCAACAGCATGGGAGGTGTATTGTCGAATTATAGAAAAAAATTATTATAAAATCCCATAAAATTCACAAAATTATAAAAGGGATATCTACGGCGGACGGCGAATACATAGGGTACAGTTGTATAGACAACCGCACTTATGTAGTGAAGAATAAAATCAGGAGGTTGATTCGTGTGATTCTTATAGGAGAGAAAATTAATGGGGCGATCCCATCCGTGGCTAAAGCTATTGCCGCTAAAGATGCAGATTATATTCGTAATCTAGCAAAAGTGCAGACCGAGGCGGGTGTCGACTATCTTGATGTTTGTGCCTCGGTAGATAATGATGTCGAGTTAGAAACCATGAAGTGGCTCATCGATCTGGTCCAAGAAGTATCAGATGTCCCCATTTCCATAGACAGTCCTAACGCTCATATCATTGCTGAGGCGATTAAGTATTGCAACAAGCCGGGTCTGATTAATTCGGTGTCCATGGAAGGCGATAAGATTGACTTGATTTTCCCATTGATTGCCGATACAAAATGGGAATGTGTAGCGCTTCTGAATGATGATACCGGGATTCCTCAAGATGCAGAAAAGCGTTTGGAAGTTTTTGCGACTATTATGGATAAAGCAAAGCAATACAATATTGTACCCAAGCGTCTGCACATCGATCCTTTGGTGCAAATGCTCTGTACTTCAGAAGATGGTATCCTAGCTATTATGGATGTCATGAGAGAAATCAAAAAACAGTATCCCCAAATCCATATCACCGGAGGAGCCAGCAATATATCCTTCAATCTTCCCGTAAGAAGATTAGTAAATCAGGCTTTTATCGTCATGGCCATGAGTGCAGGAATGGATAGTGCCATCATTGATCCGACCAAAGAGGATTTAATGGGCATGATTTTTGCGACCGAAGCTCTTCTCGGTCAAGATGAATACTGCATGGAATACATTGGAGCCTATCGGGAAGGTAAATTTGGCGTCAAAAAATAACATAAGGATTAAAAACAAGGAGGAATTAAAATGTCAAAAATCGCAGAAGTCAAAGCTATGGTAGAAGCGGGTAAAGCGAAACTCGTACCGGGTCTTGTTCAAGAAGCTCTTGATGCAGGTAATGCGGCGGGAGATATTCTTGAGGGCATGATTGAATCCATGGGTGTCGTTGGGGATAAGTTCTCCTCAGGGGAACTTTTTGTACCAGAAATGCTCATGGCAGCCAAAGCTATGTCGAAGGGCGTAGAAGTCCTGAAGCCTCATCTCACAGGCGATAGCGCTAAGTCCTTAGGCACATGCGTTATTGGTACAGTCGCAGGAGACCTCCACGATATCGGCAAAAATCTCGTGGCTATGATGTTGGAAAGTGTTGGCTTTACTATTGTGGATCTAGGAGTGGACGTATCTGCTGAAAAATTTGTCAATGCTGCCAAGGATAACGCGAACGTTAAACTTGTAGCTTGTTCCGGTCTCTTGACCACCACGATGCCTGCTATGAAGGAAACAGTCAATCTGCTGAAAAGCAGTGGCCTTTCCGGTGTCAAGGTAATCGTCGGTGGCGCACCGGTGAGCCAAGAAATGGCTGATATGATCGGTGCTGATGGCTTTGCTGCTGATGCGGGTGGCGCAGCTGTAAAAGCGAAGGAATTAGTAAGCGCTTAATGGCGTAAATGAACCTATAAACGGGACCAAGAGAATAGGGAGGCGGATATTCATGTTAACCAAAAAGCAAAACCTATTGGAAACCATTCGCGGCGGTAATCCGGATCGTTTTGTCAACCAGTATGAGTTTATGGACATCATCTTGGAAAACCCTATCGACTTCATGGCTCCTCCCGGAGGCGAAGTCAAGACGGGTTGGGGAATCACCTTCAGATGGCCCGAAGGACAAATCGGTCAGTTCCCTGTCCATGATGAAGAGCATAAGGTTCTTAAAGATATCACCAAATGGAGAGAGCAAGTCAAAGCCCCTGTGATTCCTGATACCGATGAAGCATGGGCTGCTGCCGTTGAGCACGCCAACAGAATCGACCGCAATGAGCAATTCGTTACGGCCTTCGTAGCCCCCGGGGTTTTCGAAATGTGCCATCACTTGATGAGCATGGAAGATGCTTTGATGGCCTTATATGAAGAACCGGAATATATGCACGAGCTGATCGACTATCTTACAGAATATGAACTGAAACTAGCAGAAGTCATCTGCCGTCGTCTTAAACCCGATGCCCTCTTCCATCATGATGACTGGGGTAGCCAAAAGAGCACCTTCATTTCCCCAGCGATGTTTGAAGAATTCTATGTTCCTGCTTACAAGAAGATCTATAGCTACTACAAGCAACATGGGGTTGAGCTGCTGGTTCATCACAGCGATTGCTATGCCGCAACCTTCGTGCCTTTCATGATCGAAATGGGCGTTGATATTTGGCAAGGTGTCATGACCACTAACAACACTCCTGAGCTCATCAAAAAATACGGCGGAAAGATCAGCTTTATGGGCGATATCGACAGCGGTGTCGTTGACTTCCCAACTTGGACACTGGAAATTGCCGCCAGAGAAGTGGAAAGAGCATGCACCAATTGTGGAAAACACTATTTTATCCCCTGTCTAACTCAAGGCCTGGGATTTAGCTCCTTCCCCGGAGTTTACGATTGTGTAAGCGAAGAAATCGATAAGTTTAGCAAGAAAGTGTTCTAAATCATCAATAGCAAAGCCTTCGGAGCTGGTCTTCGGAGGCCTTGTTTTTCCACGAGGAGAGGTGAATATATGAGTTCTGGCATCGCAGATTTAATGTCCTACATAAAATCCCTCGGTGTAGATCATTGTGCACATATTCGTACCCAAGATATTCCCTTTAATATTGATTTTAGAAAGCCCTGCGAGCAAAACGTCTGTGGGAACTACCAGAAAAACTGGATGTGTCCCCCCGCTGTGGGAGATTTTGAAGAGCTTCGCCAGAAGGCTCTATACTATCAAGAGGGCATTCTGTTCCAAAAGGTGTATCAGCTGGAGGACTCCTTTGATTTGGAAGGAATGCAAGAGGGGACGGCAGAACACACCAAGATATTGTTGAATGTAATAACTAAGCTCAGGGAAATGGGTCTCTTTAAAGACTTCTTGCCACTCAATGTGGGGCCGTGTACTGCCTGTGAGCGCTGCTCTATACTTGATGGCGATGAATGTCGCTCTCCGGATGCAGCTATTGCTTCGGTGGAGTCCTATGGAATCGATGTAACGAACTTACTCAAGCAATACGGAATACCTTATAATAACGGTAAAAACACCATGTCCTGTGTAAGTCTCATCTTGATTTGAAACAAACAGTTTCTGCCTATTACCTTGGCAGAAACTGTTTGTTTTACTGAGGCATGTGTGGGCAAGGTTACTCATCCTGTGATTTCCTTAATGATGACATTAAGAATTCAGATGGTTAATATTAGAGGATTTGTGAGAAGAATGTCAAATTGTCATAATAATGGCACATGTAGGCACTTTCACAAAAAAGGAGCTAAAATCATCATGAATACAACCTTAATGAAAATCTCAACCATCGGAAGCTCCCAAGCGGTTGCTGATGAATTGTATCGTGTGGTGTCAATTTATTTTGGGCATAAAGTCGAAATGAAAAATCGGTATTCGATTAAAGAAATGCCCGCTGTTTTAAACGACGACCTCTATATTGCACTTCCTACAAGAGTAGAGGAAGCCTCAAAGTATGTGAAGAGGGAACAGATCTTTCCTTTGGAACTCATCCCAGAAGACATGCTTTACATCAGACTTGCCCGAGTTCCCGCAGGCTCCAATGTCGTTATTTTCAACAATAATTCTTCCCAAGGTAAGGCCATAGAGAAATACCTTCTGGAACATGAAGTTAATCATGTTCAATATCGAATAGCACCCTATGCTGAAATGGATGATACCCAGATTAGGGAAATCTTACAAGCTGCTGATTATATCGTTGGTATGCATGGCTTTGTAGGAAATCGGGATATCCTTTGGACCAAGTATGGAGGTTATTTTGACAGAAATAAGGCCTCTGTCATTGAATTTAATCGAATCATAAAACCCGAAGATATTCTGCACCTAACGGAGAAGGTCGTTGAATTTAACTTTAACCAAGTTCTCTTCAATACACAAAGTATAAGCTTTGACTTGAATGCTCATATCGAAGAGGTCACGAGTTCGATGGAGGGTATTGTTGATTTTCTAGCTGAGACGAATGGGCGGATTTTAGAAGCGGACAGCCAAGTGAAAAAACAAGTGAATCGAATTGACGAGACCATTGAAATTACAAAAGAACTCAATACCAACGCCCAAAAAATTGAAGAGCTTATTGATACCATAAAAATGATATCCGACCAAACCAATTTGCTCGCCCTCAACGCAGCTATTGAGGCGGCTCGCGCCGGAGATGCTGGGAGAGGATTCGCTGTAGTCGCCGATGAAGTTAAAAAGTTAGCGGATAAAAGTAAACAATCCATCCAATTTATCCAGCAGCAGGTGACAAATATTAGGCAGACCAATAACCGTACCGTGCCGTTACTGCAATTTCTGGCTAGTGAAATAACGGAAATGGATGAGATTATTAACAAGATCCTAGCAAGTTCCACGGTCAATCAAACGGAGGCCCAGTCAATTTCTGAGGCGCTAAGCCGTGTGACACGGATCAGTGAACAGCTTACCAGTGAATTTGTTGCCTTTAGTTTTTAGAGAACTGTTTTTAGAAAACAAGATGTTAAGCTGACAACACTAGAAATGCGACCTTTCAGGTATAACCTGAGGGGTCGCATTTTTGTCTTTTCCTATGCCGATTTTGCTTTTTTAGAAGGGTAGCTTTGTTAGTGTGGTATTGCAAAAACTAAGCGTTCGTTTTGGGCTTCCTCAGCAGGACCTAGGACCAGATAGTCAAAGAGAGTCATATCGAATTTCTCGCAGTTAAGAATGATATCGCTCTTACCATCCTCAGTTTCGCGTAAATACATCCGGATGTCCAGATTGCCTTTTCTTCCCTTGTCGGTATAGACTTCAAAGAAAAGGGCATCATTTATCATTTTCTTTGCCCGGTCCATTGTTTCAGTACTAGCCAAGACAATCGACTGGTGCAGAGTTGTCTTTTCAAGAACGATTTCCTTCTCGACTTTAATATCGGTAATATTGATGGACATAAAGGTTCCATCATCATGTTTGTATTGGTGGTTTAGCAGATAATCGGTATTGAGTTCACCGACACTAAGATTCTTCTCCTTGGCCAAGTCTTCCAGTGTAAGCTGTGTGTCTGAGGAACATCCAGTTAAAGCAACAACCATGACAAAAGCAAGAGCTACAATAATTTTTTTAAGCAACAAAAATTCACTCCTTCAATATATGAACTGCAATTCGTGTGGCTATCAGTAATTTCGATTTCCGATAGTAATTTCCTGCATATCCGACATTATATTTATAATATTTAGATAAGATTATTCACTGAAGAACCTTCATTGCAAAACATTCGATTTGATTATTCACTGCAAATTGCTTACTTCGCTAACTCCTGGACAGCCTCAATAGCACGCTCTGTCTCTGCCAGGGTGTTAAAATGTGAAAAGGAGAAGCGAATCGATCCATCAAGGTCAAGTTTCTTGTGTATGAGCGGGGAGCAGTGAGCTCCGGCTCGAACACAGATGCCATAGTTTTCATAAAGAAGACTGGCTCCTTGGGCGCAGTCATAACCTTCGATATTAAGTGAGACAATAGGCACACGCACCGGTGCTTGCATATCCCCATAGACGGTGACCTTAGGCAAGTTAACCACAGCTTGAGCAAAGGTACGGGCCAAGGCATCAGCTTGTTGATAAATAGTCGTGAGACCTGTGGAACGGATGTAACGCACCCCTGCCAAAAGCCCGGCGATACCATGGACATTTTGGGTACCGGCCTCTAAGGCGTCAGGTAGCTCCTCGGGATGACGGGGGTCGAAGGTGTGGTGACCGCTTCCGCCAACCAACAAAGAGGAGGGTTGAAAACCTTCCCCAAGGCAAAGCCCACCAGTACCTTGGGGTCCATAGAGAGATTTATGACCGGTAAAGCACAGTGCAGAGATTGTTTTATGCATTCTGATCGGCAAAAGCCCTGCACTTTGCGAGGCATCCACGATCAAGCGAACGCCACGGGCGGCGCATAACTCGCCGATGGCTTCGATATCAAAAACATTTCCGGTTACATTGGAGGCGTGGGTCATGACAACCGCTTCTGTATCGGGCCGGAGGGCAGCGGTTATCTGATCCAGAGGGATGCGCCCTTTCTCATCGGCGGGGACCACAGTATAGTTCCCTTGCCGATAAACAGGTCGCAAGACGGAATTGTGATCAGTTGCCGAAGTGACGATATGTCCGCGGATGCTACCGATCGCAAGGTTTAGAGCGGCAGTGGCATTGGCGGTAAAGATGACCCGCAGGGGGTCCTGAAGACCGAAAAAGTCAGCAAGCTCCATTCTGGCATCCATTAAGGTGCGCAGAGCATTTAAAGCAGGAGGATGTGCTCCCCTGGAGGCGTTGCCTAAAGTATTCATGGCTTGTATTACTGCCTCTTTAACTTCAGCTGGTTTTTGCAAAGTTGTAGCGGCATTATCAAGATAAATCATAATTTCCTCCACTATATGAGATGCTAACACTTAATAAGCGGGACGATAGTACCGCAATTCGTTATCGCTAAGCAGTAAGAATCAGTTCTATTATAGTATAAACCAAAAAAAAGCGTTATGATAGAATTGTTATTCTTTTAAGCTACGAAGGAATCCCCAAATAGTTTGTGGAATACTTTGTAGGATGAAAACAGGAAAGGGGATTCTATTCTTGAAATCATTTTTATCAAGCTGTACCACGGGTGGTTGCGGAGCAAAGATAGGCCCCGGTGAGCTATCGAAGGTTCTTTCGGCGTTACCCGCCTTTCATAATCCGAATCTCCTTGTAGGGTTTGATGCCTCTGACGATGCCGCAGTTTATCAGATGAGTGAAGATACAGCTATTGTTTCTACGGTAGATTTCTTTACACCCATGGTAGAAGATCCGCGAACCTTTGGCAGGATCGCTGCCGCCAATGCTTTAAGCGACGTCTATGCAATGGGGGGATCGCCTCTTTTTGCTCTCAACCTTGTCTGTTATCCTGAAAGGGAAGAGCTCCAAGCTTTAGGTGAAATTTTAGCAGGCGGGGCAGAAAAACTGTTAGAAGCCGGAGCGGTCCTTTGCGGTGGGCATTCCATCTACGATCGAGAGCCGAAATATGGCTTGGCAGTCACGGGTTACCTCAATCCGCAGAAGATATGGAAGAACAATACTCCCCAACCGGGAGATCAACTGATACTCACCAAGCCCGTAGGAGTTGGTATCATAATGGCAGCTTTGCGCGGGGAGATGGCAGAGCCTGAGGCTATCGAAGCTGCCCTGACCTCTATGCAACGCCTTAACAAATATGCCGCCGAAAAAATGCACCACTTCCCTGTTCACGCCTGCACGGATATTACCGGCTTTGGCTTGCTTGCCCATGCTCGGGAAATGGCCGGGAAAGAGACCTCGGTCGTTCTCTATCCCTCTCAACTACCCTACATGCCCCAAGCCTACACCTATGCAGAAGGTTATTTACTTACTGCTGCCGGTCAGCGCAATCGAAATTTTATGGAGGGTGCTGTGGACTTTGGCGAGACATCGTTTCCTTTACAGGAATTAATGCTTGATCCTCAGACTTCCGGCGGTTTACTGTTCAGCGTACCCAAGGCTTATGGGGAAGAGGCCTTAAGTGCTATCCAGGAGGCAGAGCCTCAGGCCAGAATCATTGGTGAGGTTCTACCGCGTTTTGACTTGCCTATAATCTTGAGATGAGAAATCAGCAAACAAACCAAGCTAAGGGGAAACCCAATGAGGAGGGAATAATAATGACAACCATTGATGCTTTAGGTCAAGTATGCCCTATCCCTGTGATCCGCACCAAAAAGGCTATCGAAGGATTAGGTGAAGAGGGGGGAGTTGTCGCAGTATTGGTCGACAACGATATAGCACGCCAAAATCTGCAAAAGATGGCCTCGGGAATGGGTCTACAAAGTGAATACACGCAAAAAGAGAATGGCGTCATTGAGGTGACGATAGTAGTCGGTGAAGGCTGTGTGCTGGAGAATGACCAGACCGCTGAGGATTCCGGGCTAGTCATCGCTATCGGACGGGATACGATGGGAGAAGGCAGCGAGGAGCTCGGGCGAATCCTCCTCAAGAGCTTTATTTTTTCTTTGAGAGAACTGACTCCGCCACCCACTCATCTCCTTTTCTTTAATTCGGGGGCCCAGCTGACCAGCAGTGACTCGAACAGCTTGGAAGACCTGAAAGCTATGGCTGATCAAGGCACCAGCATTCAAACTTGCGGTACCTGCACCAACTATTATGGCATCTCCGATAAGCTTGGAGTTGGCGAGATTGCCAATATGTACGGCATCGTGACCATCATGGCCGGAGCCAAGCGCTTGATCAATATTTAGGGGGTATTATGTGCTCTACATCATAACGTTCCCCAACACTCATATGTCTATTTTAGCTGAGAAATCCCTGCAGCAAGGAGGTTTTTCGGTAGGCGTTATGCCAATACCCTCCAGCATTAAAGCTGGCTGTGGTATTGCTTTGCGGGTCACCGATGCCCAATCAGCAAGTGCTCATTTGTCAGAAAATGAAATCCTTTTTGCGGAGATCTACCAAGCGATAACCACTGAGAAGGGAACAACCTATCAGCAAATCAATTGTGATTCTTGATAACCACTAGGATAATTAATATAGACTAATTTCACTAATGTTTTAATTAGTTTAATTTTATTTAAAATATAGATGTCGATTATAAAAGATATAGATGTTCTATTATAAACTTAATATATTAATTCGGACTAAAATAATAACTGCAAATGAGGGAATAAAATGATGGTACAAGAACGTATTGCAAAACTAAGAAAACTAATGCAAGAGAATCAGATGGACGCCTATATTGTGCCGAGCTCTGACTCTCATCTCAGTGAATATGTAGCAGATCACTTCAAATGCCGGGAGTGGATCTCGGGCTTTACCGGCTCCGCAGGTACAGCGGTGATTACCTTATCGGATGCAGGTCTCTGGACAGACGGCCGTTATTACATTCAAGCCGAAAAACAGCTCCAGAATTCTGGAATCCGTCTGTTCCGTGGAGCAGATCCCCGGGTTCCTAGTTATACAAAATGGTTAAAGGACCTTTTGCCGACAGGTGCATCTGTGGGCTTTGATGGACATGTCTTCTCCGCTAAACAGGTTCAAGATATGGAAAAGGAATTCCAAGGTCAAGTCACCTTAAAATTCGGTTCCGATTTAATCGGGCAATTATGGCAGGATCGTCCTCCACTACCGACCACAGATGCCTTTATCTATGATACAAAATATGCCGGTCGGTCCCGTGGGGAAAAGTTAAACGAACTCCGTGAAAAAATGAAGGGCAAGGGAGCCAATGTTCACGTACTCACAGCCTTAGATGATATCGCCTGGCTTCTAAATATCCGAGGTGCTGATGTCCCGAATAACCCAGTGACCATAGCCCATGTCTTAGTCACTGAAGAGGCTTGCTATTTATGTATCGATGAAGCTAAGGTTTCCGGTGCCATGAGAGCAGAGCTAGAGGGCGAAGGTATCCGGATAGCAAAGTACGCAGCCATCGTGGAGCTCCTGAAAGGGTTGCTAGCTAAGGATTCTGTTCTCTTTGATCCTGAATCGCTCAACGCTGTTCTTTATCATGCCATCCCTTCCGAGGTGAAGAAGGTGGAGGGAGCAAATCCTACCGCTCTGCTCAAAGCCGTTAAAAATGAGACCGAGTTGGAGAACCTTCGGACGAGCTCTATCCAAGATGGGGTTGTCATGGTTAAATTTATTAAGTGGCTCAAGACCAATCTCGGCAAAGAACCGATAACTGAGCTTACCGCCGGGGATTATCTGGATAATTTGCGCCGAGAAAACAAGGAATGTGTCGGCCTTAGCTTCGATACTATCGCCGGACACAAGGATCACGGGGCCATGATGCATTATAAAGCCACCCCTGAAAGTGCCTATACCCTAAACCCAGAAGGATTCCTCCTCGTGGATTCCGGCGGTCAATACTTCGGAGGGACCACAGATATCACTCGCACCCTTGTTTTAGGCCCCCTGACCGAAGAAGAGAAAAGAGATTATACCCTCGTGTTGAAGGGCCATATTGCCTTAGCTACCGTGAAATTCCTCCATGGCGCTACAGGCTCTAATCTAGATGTTTTGGCGAGACAACCTATCTGGAAATATGGACTCGATTATAAATGCGGTACCGGCCATGGCGTGGGGATGTTCTTAAATGTCCATGAAGGTCCCCAAAGATTGAGCCAAACTCCCAACACTGTAAAGCTTGAAGAAGGTATGATATTGACCAACGAACCTGGTATTTATAAGGAAGGCAAATTTGGCATTCGTACCGAGAATATGATGGTGGTCGTTAAGGATGAAGAGACCGAATGTGGTCAGTTTATGCGCTTCGAGGCCCTGACCTATTGCCCGATTGACATTGCGGGCGTGGACCAGAGCCTACTCACTGATGAGGAAAAAGTGTGGCTCGCTGACTATAACACGATGGCTTATACCAAACTGGAGCCGTATTTGGATGATGAAGAAAAGGCTTGGTTAGCTCAAGAGATTGGGACTAAGCTGTAGCAATATAGGGGAGAGAAATAGATGAAACTTATTTCATGGAATGTTAATGGCATCCGAGCCTGTCTGAACAAGGGCTTTATGGACTTCTTTGAAAAGGAACAAGCGGATATCTTTTGTCTTCAAGAAACGAAGATTCAAGCAGATCAGGTTCCTTTTCAACTGGAGGGGTATCACCAGTACTGGAATTATGCTCAGAAGAAAGGCTACTCTGGTACAGCCGTGTTTACAAAACAGGAGCCCTTGCAGGTCACCTATGGCATCGGCAAGGAAGAGCATGATCAAGAAGGCCGCGTCATTACTCTAGAATTTGGGACCTTCTATCTCGTAACGGTTTATACCCCCAACTCTCAAAAAGAATTAGCGCGCTTAACTTATCGCATGACCTGGGAAGAAGAATTCCTAGCTTATTTAAAGAGCTTGGAAAAAACCAAACCCGTTATCTTCTGCGGCGATCTCAACGTTGCCCATACAGAGATAGACCTTAAAAACCCTAAAACCAACCGCAAGAACGCTGGTTTTTCCGATGAGGAGCGGGCTAAATTCACCGAGCTGCTAGAAAATGGCTTTATCGATACATTCCGCTACTTCTACCCAGATAAAACTGAGGCCTACACTTGGTGGTCGTACATGTTTAACGCACGAGCCAATAATGCGGGGTGGCGTATCGACTATTTCTGCGTCTCGGAAGCCCTCAAGGACCATCTGAAGGATGCCCTCATTTATTCCCAAGTCATGGGCTCCGACCATTGCCCCGTCGGCTTAGAAATCTCTTCACCATTTTCCTGAGACTTGCTTTCCGGGGGTGTTCCCTACATGTAGGGAACACCCCCGTGACGTTCTGAGTCTTCTCAGGCTTTTGTTATAGATCAGTTGACATAAATAAAGAGATGTAATAATATAATTTCTATAGCGTTGACCTACTACCTTAAATTAAATACAATCCAATATCTTATCAAGAGTGGTGGAGGGACTGGCCCAATGAAGCCCAGCAACCGGTATTCCCTAGAATACAGCGGTGCTAATTCCTGCGATGGAGCCATTGATAGATGAGAGAGGAACTTAAGACCGCAACCTCTTTCTTGTAAAGAGGTTTTTTTATTATCACTTATGTGTTGAAACACTTGGAGGAGAGATAACATGCCGATCAATGTACCCGATGGCTTACCGGCTGCCGAAATACTTACCCAGGAAGATGTTTTTATCATGGAAGAGGGTCGCGCCGAGCACCAAGATATTCGACCCCTGAGTATTGTGATTCTTAACCTTATGCCCAATAAAATAATCACCGAAACTCAGATTCTTCGCTTGTTAGGGAATTCCCCCCTGCAGGTTGATATTACTCTCCTCTATCCGGAAACCCACCTGACCAAGAATACCCCAGAGGAATACCTGATTAAGTATTATCAGACCTTCGATAGTATTAAGGACAAGAAATTTGACGGGATGATCATTACTGGTGCCCCCATTGAGCAAATGTCCTTTGAAGAAGTAGATTTCTGGCCGGAGCTCCAAAAGATAATGAATTGGAGTCAACACAATGTGTTTTCGACACTCTTTATCTGCTGGGGAGCGCAGGCTGGGCTTTACCACTTTTTTGGGGTTCCCAAGTATCCCTTGCCGGGGAAAATGTTTGGGGTATTCCCTCATACCCTCAATCGCCGGGATGTCCGTTTGCTCAGAGGCTTTGATGATCTGTTTTATGTGCCTCATTCTCGGCATACGGAAGTCAGAAAAGAAGATATCCTAAAGGTACCGGAGTTGGAAATCCTTTCTGAGTCTGAGGAATCAGGGGTGTATTTAGTCGGGACCAAGGGCGGACGGCAGATTTTCGTGACCGGTCATTCTGAGTATGATCCCCACACCTTGAAATCTGAGTATGATCGCGATGTGGCACAGGGACTCGCCATCAATGTTCCTCAGAATTATTACCCTGGAGATGATCCGAGCAGGCAGCCCACCGTCAAGTGGCGAGGCCATTCCAATTTGCTCTTTGCTAACTGGTTGAATTATTACGTCTACCAAGAAACCCCCTATAACTTGGACGAAATAAAGTGAAAAAGTATCTTAAGATAATATATCAGGGTCAAGGGTAAGAAGATCCGAAGAATCTAAATAAATCCCCAAATAGAATTCAAACTAATCATCAGACAAGAAAGAAGGATGCAAAAATGTCAAACTACGCACAGGATCGGGAGGCTGCTTGGCAGCTTCTTAATGAATATGTAAAAAGTGAGACCCTATTGCGACACTCGCTGACGGTAGAAGCAGTGATGCGTCATTTTGCTACCCGCTATCAAGAGGATCCGAACCTCTGGGGTAATATTGGCCTCCTCCACGATATTGATTATGAGATGTACCCCGATCAGCACTGCCGCAAAACGAGGGAAATTCTCACTCCCAAAGAATTAAGCGATGAATTCATCCGGGCCATCGAAAGCCATGGCTATGGCCTAGTCCATGATGTGGAACCCCGAGAGAATGTCGAGAAGGTTCTCTTTACCATTGATGAACTGACCGGTCTGATCTCGGCAACTGCCTTGCTTCGCCCCAGCAAAAGCATCCATGATTTAACCACAAAATCTGTCAAAAAGAAATGGAAACAAAAGAGCTTTGCTGAGAATGTCAACCGTGAAGTCATCGAAGAAGGAGCAAACCGCCTCGGTAAAGCTCTTGATGAGATTATCGAAGAAACCATCAAAGGAATGCGCACGATCGCTTCAGAAATTGGCTTAGAAGGCAACATCGAAGCAGGTCAAGAAGTTGGAAAATAAATACGCTAGCAAAAATATACAAAATAGCTCTTGACAGTCGAAGTGTAATAGATTAGAATCATAACATCGTTAAACTATAGCTGAACACAATGAACGGACGTCCTACGCTGATTAGGTATAGAGAGCTGACGGGTGGTGCAAGTCAGTCTATGAAGCCAATGGATTCCATCCGGGAGTGGCCAATGATGAATTGTGACGGGTTCCGCCCGATATTGCGGACATAAGTTGGCCGTATACGGCAACATGGGTGGCAACGCGGGAGTAACCTCTCGTCCCTAATTTGGGACGAGAGGTTTTATTTATTTTCCGCAATGCACTGCTTTTGCTTCTTCAGTTTGGAGAAGCAAGGTGGCATTCATCATTGTCCATGTGCTGAGATCGGCTAGAACTTGGGTGGCACCGCGGAATACCCGCCCCAATACTGGGGTGGGTTTTGTTTATTTTTAATTACCCAATATATGTTAATACACATAAATATTTATAATTAAGGGGGATATTACAAGATGAAGAAAGTCTACAATTTTTCGGCGGGCCCTGCTGTTCTGCCCCAAGAAGTCCTTCAAGAAGCAGCCACAGAAATGTTGGATTACCAGGGAACAGGTATGTCCGTCATGGAAATGAGCCATCGTTCCAAGACTATTGAAGGGATGATGCAGGAAGCAGAACAGGATTTGCGAGATTTGCTCCAGGTTCCCGACAATTATAAAATCCTCTTTCTTCAAGGGGGAGCATCCCAGCAGTTTGCCATGATCCCCATGAATCTCATGAAAAATCGAGTTGCAGATCATCTCAATACCGGGCAATGGGCCAAGAAAGCCATCAGCGAAGGAAAAATTTTTGGGAAGATCAATGTTATCGCTTCCTCAGAGGATCAAAACTATAGCTACATTCCCGATCTTAAAAATCTAAAGTTCTCTGAAGATGCCGACTATGTCTATATTTGCCACAACAACACCATCTTTGGTACCAAGTTTAACGAGCTTCCGGAGGTGGGGGACAAACCCTTAGTGACGGATATGTCCTCGGATTTCCTCTCTGAACCCATCGATGTTTCTAAATACGGCCTGATTTTTGCCGGAGCACAAAAGAACGTAGGACCTGCTGGAGTCGTGATTGTAATTATCCGCGAGGATTTGATCACCGAGGATGTTTTAGCCGGAACCCCTACTATGTTGAAGTACAAAGTGCATGTCGACAATAACTCTGCCTACAATACACCACCAGTCTATGGTATCTATATTTGCGGCAAAGTGTTCAAGTGGCTTAAGAAGCTCGGTGGATTGGAAGCTATGAAGAGAATCAATGAGGAAAAGGCTGCCGTCCTTTATGACTACCTGGACAACAGCATGATGTTTAAAGGAACTGTAGTCAAGAAGGACCGCTCCTTAATGAATGTTCCTTTTGTAACCGGCTCTGAGGAATTGGACGCTAAATTCATCAAGGAAGCAAAGGCTGCAGGATTAGAAAATCTTAAAGGTTACCGCACAGTCGGAGGAATGAGAGCCAGTATCTATAACGCCATGCCCATGGCAGGAGTCCAAGCTCTCGTCGACTTTATGAGAAAGTTCGAAGCAGAAAACAAGTAATGAAGGAATCCTGTGTCGTTTCGAAAAACAGGAAGTAATTTATGTGGGGAACGGCACAGTGTCGTTCCGAAAGAAGAGGAGTGTTTAATATGTTCAAAATCAATTGCATAAATAAAATTTCGGAAACAGGTTTAGGGCTTTTTACAGATCATTACGTGAATGTCGATCGTCACGAGGATGCCAATGGAATTCTTGTGCGCAGTGCAAAGATGCATGACCTGGATCTACCCAACACCATCGAAGCAATTGCTAGGGCAGGGGCCGGAGTCAATAATATTCCCCTAGAAAAATGTGCTGAAAAAGGAATCGTCGTCTTTAATACCCCGGGTGCCAATGCCAATGGTGTAAAAGAGATGGTTTTAGCCACGATGATTATGGCCGCCCGTAATCTTATTGGTGGAGTAAACTGGGTAACCTCCTGCCAGACCGATCCTGATGTGGCTAACCTCGTGGAAAAGAACAAGGCTAAGTTTGTCGGTACCGAAATCAAGGGCAAAAAGCTGGGAGTCATCGGCTTAGGCGCTGTGGGAATTCTCGTCGCCAATGCTGCCAATAAACTGGAGATGGAAGTCTATGGCTATGATCCTTATATTTCCGTGGAGCATGCTTGGAAGCTTTCTAAATTTATTAAACCCATCAAATCCGTAGATGATATCTTCCGGGAATGCGATTTTATCACGGCCCATGTCCCCTTAACAGATTCCACCAAGGGTATGTTCAATAAAAATGCCTTCGAACAAATGAAGGATGGAGTCATCCTCTTGAACTTCTCCCGGGATACTTTAGTTGAAGAGGATATGCTGCTAGAAGCACTCAAGACAGGTAAAGTCGCCAAATATGTTACGGACTTCCCTAATCCAAAAGTCTGTGGGACTGAGGGAGTTATCGCTATTCCACACTTGGGAGCTTCTACTGCTGAGTCGGAAGAGAATTGTGCGGTGATGGCCGTCGAACAAATGATGAATTATCTTGAGAATGGAAATATTAAGAACTCCGTAAACTATCCCAACTGTGATATGGGAGTCTGCACACAAGCAGCCCGGATTGCCATCAATCACAAAAACGTTCCCAATATGTTGGGACAATTCACCTCAACCTTAGCCAAAGAAAATGTGAATATCTCCGATCTCATGAACAAGAGTAAGGGCGGCTATGCCTATACGCTCATCGATATCGAGACTCAAGCCGAACTGGAGATGATCAATAAGCTTCGGGAAATCGAAGGGGTCTTACGGGTCAGAGTCATTAAGTAAGCACGACGGAGGGAAGAAGATGGCAACCATTAGACCGTTCAAAGCCTTAAGACCTAGGAGAGATATCGCCCACCAAGTGGCGGCCCTCCCTTATGATGTCTATAATCGAGAGGAGGCTCTCGAGGAAGTACGGAAGGAACCCCTTTCTTTTTTGCAAATCGACCGCGCTGAGACGCAATTTCCCGAGGATTTTAATCCCTATGATCCTCAGGTCTACCAGAAAGCTAGTGAGCTTCTGCAGAAAATGATTACGGAAGGTATTTTCGTTAGAGAAGAAAAAGCCTGCTATTACATCTATGAGCTCACCATGGATGGGCGAGCTCAGACGGGCTTAGTAGGGTGCGCAGCCATCGACGATTACTTGAATGATGTCATCAAAAAACATGAAAAGACCAGAGAAGATAAAGAGCTTGATCGTATCAATCATGTGGATGTATGTAACGCCCAGACCGGTCCCATCTTTCTGGCTTATCGTTCGCAGGCAGTGATCAATGAAGTGATTGAGCGCGTAAAAAAAGAACCGCCCCTCTATGATTTCACAGCCCCCGACGGGATCAAACATCGGGCTTGGGTGATCACTGAAGAACACGATCTGGGAAAAATAGAGACGGGCTTTGCGGCTATTCAAAGCATTTATATTGCGGATGGGCATCATCGTACCGCTTCAGCCGTCAAGGTTGGACTCAAACGCCGGGCAGAAAACGCTGATTATACGGGAGAAGGGGAATTTAATTTCTTCCTTTCGGTGCTCTTTCCCCATGACCAGCTCATGATCTTGGACTATAATCGGGTGGTCAAGGATCTCAACGGCCTCGGTAAGGAACAATTTCTGACTGAGATCACCAAGTCCTTTATGCTGGAAGAGCTAGGGGACACTCCTTATAAACCCAACGCTAAAGCAACCTTTGGTCTGTATCTAGAGGGAACCTGGTATAAACTGACGGCTCGGGAAGAGATTCGGTCGGCTGATCCTGTAGAAGGCCTCGATGTATCTTTGTTGCAGAATCACCTTTTGAAGCCGATTCTTCAGATCATAGACGTTCGAACGGATAAACGCATTGACTTTGTAGGCGGAATTCGAGGGTTGAAGGAGCTAGAGAAAAGAGCGAACAGTGATATGAAGTGTGCCTTTTCCTTATATCCGACCTCCATCCATGAGCTGTTTGCTGTCTCGGATGCAGGACTGTTGATGCCCCCCAAATCCACTTGGTTTGAACCAAAATTGAGGAGTGGGCTATTTATCCACGAACTGGAGTAATGATTGAATCGAGTAAAGTATTCACAAAAAGGATTTCTTAGTAGGAGTGATTTAAAACACATCCTGAGGATCCGATATGGTGTATCCTGAAAGGAGAGGTGCAACCACTCAAAGAGTAGTTCGCCCCTCCTTTTTGCTTCATGCATAGGGTGGACATGTTTTGAAACATGTCCACATAAAGGTATAATATTATAACAAAGGCAGTTACCTAGTTTCACTGATGTAGATGGAAGCTAGGCAAGGTCGTTATACTTTCTGACAGCAAATTAGATTACCAGGAAGGAGGACAAGAGTATGTATGTTGAGGAATCCTTAAAGCTGCAAAATGAGCTTCTAACCACATTGGTTATAGGCGGTGGTCTAAAAGAACTTGTAGAAAGCCTCTCAAGCTTCATAGAAAGGGGTGTAATCATCACCAACCCTTCTTATCGAGTTCTTGAATCGACTTTCTCGAATAAGGGCTTTAAGCAGGGGGATTGCTTCGACGTCTTTACTCTAAATCCTCCTATACCAGGGCGTGTTCAGATCGTGGCAGGAGAGGAAGGTCTTGAGGCTCTTACTCTTGAACTAAGTCATAACTCAAAACGCTTGGGATTTCTCTTTATTTGCAATCCAGGCACCGATGACGATAATCGATTAAAAGTCCTCACTCATCAGGCTCGGAACCTCTATGTAATCGAGATGCAAAAGCAAGAAGAACTACTGGAAACCGGCCGCCATTACCGGGATGCCTTCCTCTTTGATCTATTCTATGGAAATATGGAAGATAATGAAGATATTATCTCGAGAGCAAAATTATGGGGTTGGGATTTTACCCAACCTTATGTGGTCACTGTTTTTGAATTGGAGAATTATGAATCCTACTCCGAAGATCATTATCTGGTATCCAGCCTTTATGATATCATCGAGTCCGTTGTTCAACCCTTAGATAAAGCTGTCATCGTAATGAAAAAGAACGAAGAAGTTATCTTAGCTGTGCCTTATGCAGAAAAGAAGCGCCGTGATTTTAAGGAATTTAACAATATGATAGTTAACCAAGTATTAGCTCAGGCTGAGGAGCGTATCGTATCGCGAAAGGTCCGAGTCGGGACAGGGAGGAGATACGATCAGCCTTCCGAGTTATTTCGGAGCTATCAAGAGGCCAAGGTAGCAGTCAGGCTTAGTGTCCTGCTTAAGGGCAAAGGGAATATGACCTACTTCCGCGATCTGGGCGTCGAAAGGATTCTTTACAACCATGATAAGCAAGAATTATTGGAGTTTTATCGGGAGATCTTAGTGGACTTGGAAACTCACGATAAGCAAAAAAACGAATTGGTTGAAACCTTAGAAAACTATCTATCTCATCATTGCGACTTAAAAGCCACGGCCAACGCCCTTTTTCTTCATCCGAACTCTCTGCGCTATCGACTAAAGCGCATTGAGGAGATTTTAGACGTTAATCTTGAAGATTTTGACACCATTGTAGCCTTGATCATTGCTTTCAAAATCAAGCATCTGATTGGTTTTAAGGAGAGATTATGAGCGAAGATCTGCAGGTTTTCCATAATGTCTGCCCTCGCAATTGCTACGAGACCTGTGGGATTTTATCCACGGTGGAAAATGGGAGGCTTACGAAAGTCGAGGGAGATCCCAAACACGGATATACCCATGGACGGCTTTGCGCCAAAGGGTATGCTTATACAGAATACGTTTACAGTTCACAACGCTTAAAATATCCCTTGAGACAATTTCCCAGGGGATCAGGGAACTGGCAGCGTATAAGCTGGAGTGAAGCTCTGGAGATGATTGCTTCTAAAATGATTGATCTCCATGATCGCTATGGTTCCAATCTCGCTTGTGGCTATGATAAATATACGGGAAACATAGGAATCCTTCACCAAGCTACAGAAGGTATGTTTAGGGGACTAGGATCCCATACTAAAACCCATGGCGATTTTTGCTTGGCAGCTGGAGAAGATGCACTACATTATAACCGTGGCAAAACTGAACTTCGTGATCCAGAGGAGATGGCCAAAGCGAAGGCCATCGTCCTCTGGGGGGTAAACCCAGCTCGGACGGCCATTCATCAATGGAATTTTATTAATCGAGCTCGGGATAAAGGGGCGAAACTCTTAGTGATTGATCCCCTGTTTACGCCGACTGCAGCTCAAGGTGATATCTACCTTCAGATTCGCCCGGGCACTGATGGACTCTTAGCCATGGCCGTCTTGAAATATCTGAACAAGCAGGGACTACTCGATCAGGATTATATTCAAAAGCATCATGGCTGGGAGGCTTTTCAAAGCTATCTCAACGAAGAGGTTTCCCTTGAAGAGGCTAGCCTAGTTACTGGGGTGCCACTTGAAGGAATTCGGGCCCTGGCTGAACATTATCTAGAGCCTCCCTGCGCTACCTGGGTGGGATATGGCCTTCAGCGTTATTCCAACGGCGGACAAACTGTCCGGGGAATTGATGCCTTGGTTGCTTTGACAAAAAACCAGCACCAGGTAGGAGGAGGGCTCTATTATTCTAACTTCCTTAAGCTATTCCCGGAGATGATAAAGAACTTTATAAGACCACAAGAGGAAAAGGATATCGTAGAACGAAGTCTTGATATTAATCACTTTGCTCAAGAGGCCTTAGCCTTAAAGGATCCTCCCCTTAAACTTCTTTGGATCGCTAGCCATAATCCTCTCAGCCAAGCCCAAAATCTGCAACACTGGCAGAAGCTTTTTAGACAACTAGAGCTTATTGTGGTGGTTGACTTATTTATGAATGAGACGACGGCTCAAGCGGACCTTGTATTACCTGCTGCGACCCCTTTTGAAGAGTATGACTTGCATAGCAGTTACTGGCACCAATGGATTGCTATTAACCAAAAGGCCATTTCGCCTTTTTATGAAGCCCGAAGCGATCTGGAGATTGCCCGTAGCCTCACGCAAGTTCTTAATGCCCACAGACCAAACTTCTCTAGCTTCCCTTATCTGCACACAGCACTCGATTGGATTAAGGAGGAGTTAACACCGGAAGTCCTTCGCCGGTTAGGAATAGACAGCTGGGAGGATTTGCTGCAAAGACCACGTAAACTTAAACTTGATGAAGCCGCTGACAATATACAAACCTATTCAACGGAAACGGGTAAGTTCCAACTCATGTCAGGGAATGCAAAGAAAAACCAATTGCCAGCTTTGGTGCGTTTTCAAGAACAGAGGATAGCGTCGTCATATCCTTTACGTTTATTGACTCCTCAGAGCCTACTTAGGATTCATTCCCAATATAGGGGGCTTACCTGGTTGGATCTTGAACAAAAGACGACTAGGGTGGAGATCAACCCTCAGGATGCTGAGCAGCGGGAACTCAGGGAAAAGGATCATGTGATTGTCTTTAATGACCGTGGTTCATGTCTTAGGAGAGTGAAAATCAATTCCTACCTTCCGCGGGGACTTGTGGTGATGGCCCAAGGGGATTTGACGAATCAACTGTTAGCAGGACAGAGCACAGATATGGGGATTCGTACGGCTGGAGCAAAAGGAGCGGCCTTTTACGATTCTTGGGTAGAGGTGAAAAAGAAATGACCCAAATTACGGCCAAGGGATTTCTCTTTAACGTGGATCGCTGCATTGGTTGCCATGCCTGTGTTCTGGCTTGTAAAAATGAAAACAAAACAGCTAGTGGAGTATCTTGGCGCCGAGTCAGCGAGAATGGAGAGGGTTCAGGATCTTATCTTTCTATTTCTTGCAATCACTGCTCTAGCCCGGAGTGTTTTCGTGTCTGCCCCGAGAATGCCTATGTCAAACGAAGAGACGGTATCGTCCTGATCGATTCCAATCGCTGTGCAGGATGTCAGACCTGTGTAACAGCGTGTCCTTATGATGCTCCGCAATTTGATAATGAAGCCAACCGAACCAGTAAATGCAATTACTGTATCGATCGGCAAAAACTAGGCCTACAGCCAGCCTGTGTGACAGCTTGCCCGACTGGTGCCTTGCAAATGTTAGATGTCAGTAAAAATCTAGGTAAAGAAACTGTCTCTACAGTAAAAGGCTTTCCTGATATTCGACTGACGAAGCCCTCGATTCGGTTTTATCCTCCGAAGGAAAAGAAAAGGTTTTGGCTCAAGAACTAGTGTTGGCTTATATACTAATACCGGTTTTTTAGCTCCACCTGTCATACTGAGTGATGAGCGAAGTATCTTTACCTAATTGAGCAGCAGCTAATCAAAGTGGAAACACTGAATAGCTGCTGCTTTTCTATATACAGCCAGAATTTTATTTAGAATAATTATTAATAATTTTTATAGCATACAAAAATGCACATGCTTTTTTTGTAACACCGTACAAAAGGATTTGTGAAATAATGATTTTGTAAAGGCGGTGTAAAAAATGATTAAAGAAAACTCAATAGCACAGATTGAACCTTTACTTGATATGCGAATTTTCCTCTATGACCTTCTAAGAAGGGCTTTCCTCCAAGAACCTAACCTTGAATTTCTTACTTTCCTTAAGGATAGTGGTCTTTTTGAGAGCTTTCCTTTCCAAGAGGAACACGAAGACATCACTCGGGGTGTTGATCAACTTCTAGTCTTCATGCAAGAGAAAGATCTAACAAGTTTAGAGGTTCTTGATTTCCTACACTGGGATTATACCCGTATGTTTATAGGTCCTGATCGATTGCCGGCTCCCTTATGGGAATCTGCCTACCTCAACGAGGAGCGGCTCCTTTTTCAAGAGCAAACCCTACAAGTCAGACAGGCCTATCTTAAGTATCATTTCCTACCTAAGCATTTTATGCAGGAAGCAGACGACCATCTTGGCTTGGAATTGGATTTTATGTATCAGCTGACTCTACGAGCAAAGGCAGCTATGGCTGAGGAGAAGCTGGATGAGTTAAATGAGATTTTTTCAGATCAGAAGGACTTTTTAGAGAACCATCTATTGAAGTGGGTTCCAGGATTGACCTCAAAGATAAGTGAAACTGCTAAGTTCACTTTTTATCCGGGAATCGCCAAGATTCTTAAAGGATATCTCGCCTTGGATCTAGAGGCTCTGAGTGAGCTTTTGGATATAACTCGTCGTTGCGTTAAATAATTTGGAGGTGAAAAAGGTGGCTAATCTCATTGAGAAAGCAAAGAATTACACCATGAACAGAAGAAAGTTTCTGGGATTAACAGCAACTGTGACAGCTGGAGCAGCAGTTACTTTGACTGGGTGCGGACTGACGTCTGTAGATTCCACCACAGCTTCGGCTCAATTGGCTGGAAAAGAAGGGGAATGGGTACCTGTCGCCTGCTGGCATAACTGTGGAGGTCGTTGCTCTAACAAGGCCTATGTGGTAGACGGCGTTGTAGTTCGTCAAAAGACAGACGATACTCACCAAGATACACCGGATTATCCACAGCAAAGAGGATGCAACCGTGGTCGTTCCCAACGAATGCAAGTCTTTGGTGCCGATCGTCTTAAATACCCTATGAAGCGCAAAAATTGGGAGCCAGGCGGTGGTAAAAAGGAACTGCGCGGTAAAGATGAGTGGGTTCGTATTTCTTGGGATGAGGCCTACGAAATTGTCGCCAGTGAAATCAATCGCATCAAGGATCAATATGGAAACCGTAGTATCTTTGCCTCTAATGCAGGCGACTTCGGTCGAGTGCTCTCCCTAGCGGGTGGTTATATCGGTTCTTGGGGAACCAGCTCCTGGGGTTCCTGGCGTTGGGGTCCTGAAAAGTTCGGTATGGCCGAAGGATTCTTCGAGCAGAGCATCAATGACCGGATGGATCTCCGTAATTCACAGCTAGTGGTCATCGTCGGAGGTAACTCCTCTTGGAGTGCTGCCGGTAATCCAACCTACCATTATCTCCAAGCGAAAAAAGCGGGAGCGGAATTCGTTTTCCTCGATCCCATTTATTCCGATACAGTGGAGCTACTGGATGCTGATTGGCTTCCCATTATGCCCTCTACGGATCATGCCCTGTTCTTAGGAATGGCTCATACTCTCCTCAAAGAGGATAATCCTGCTACGAATCCTCTGATTGACTGGGACTTCTTGAATAAATATACTGTTGGCTTTGATAAAGATCATATGCCCGAAGGTGCCGATCTAAAGGAGAACTTCAAGGATTATGTTCTGGGGACCTATGACAATACTCCAAAAACAGCAGAATGGGCGGCAGAACTCTGTGGTATATCTGCCGACAAGATCCGCGAATTAGCTTTGAGAATCGCAAAAACTGAACGTGTAGCCTTATTGACAGCCTGGGGTCCTGCTCGTACCCATAACTCTGACTCTTGGCCGCATATGTTTATGACCTTTGGAGCAATGACAGGTAACATGGGTAAATCTGGAGCCATGACCGGAGTAAGCTGCCACTATTCTACCGCCAACGGTGGAACTTGGCTGGTTACAGCTGGAGGCAATGGCTTACCCCCTGTACCCAACCCGATTAAAGAAACGATCAACGATAATGAAATGTGGCTGGCCATTCTCGATGGTAAATATGTGGCTGGAAAAAATGATGTCCGTGACGTCAATATCCAAATGATTTACCATGGTCCAGAAGCCCATCTCCAAACCCGCTCTGGACAGACCAAAGGGATCGAGGCCCATCGTCATGTGGAATTTGTTCTTTCCACCAGTCATTTCTTGACCACGAATAGTAAATTTGCTGACGTGGTACTCCCTGTGACCACAGAATGGGAAAAGATCGGCGGTTTCGGAAGCTTCTCCAATCGGGAGACCTTGATTTTCTGGCGTCAAATCTCAGAACCCCTTTATGAAGCGAAGAGTGATATTCGCATTGCCTATGAATTAGCAGAAAAGATGGGGCTGGATGCCAAGCAGATTCTGCCCATCGACGAAAAGCAGATGTTCTATAACCAAGTATCCGGAGCAAAGGTCGTCGCCGCTGATGGCAAGACTATGGAAACCTTGGTTACCTTGACTGAAGCTGATATCAAGGAAATCGGCGCAACGGGAACTCCTCAACAAGGTCGAATTTCCTACCAAGAACTAAAGTCTAAGGGAATATACCAAGTCGAGCGTAAGGTCGGAGACAACTTAGGATTTATCGCCTATGAGAGCTTCGTTAAAGATCCTGTGGCGAATCCGCTGAAAACAGCTAGCGGTAAGTTAGAAATCCACTGCCAAGCTTTGGTTGACTTCGTTAACGGTAAAGGCTTCACTGAAATCCGCCCCATTCCTACCTATAATCCAGCCCAAGAAGGTTATGAAGCAACTTTTAAGGATTTCAAAAATAAAATTAAAGGTGATTTTCCGCTCCAAGTCATCAATCCTCACTATCTGAGACGTTCCCATAGTATTTTTGATAACGTTACTTGGCTTAGAGAAGCCTGGCCGAACCCTGTATTCCTGGCGACTAAGGATGCAGAAGAGAGAGGCATCAAAGAAGGAGATACTGTCCTGATCTCCAGCAAACACGGCAAGACCCTGCGTCCTACCCATGTGGTAGAATGGATTGCTCCCGGAGTTGTTGGTCTACCCCATGGAGCATGGGTAGAGATCGATGAGAAGACTCAAGTGGATAAAGCAGGCTCTGACAACATTCTGACCGGACCTATTCCTACTGGACAGGGGATCGGTGCTTGGAACTCCACCATTTGCCAAGTGGAAAAATGGGATGGAGAGCCCCTGACTGAAGACGTTAAATGGCCACAACGGATCGTTTTATAGAAAGGAGTGAGTGACCTTGGCACAAAAAGGATTTTACTATGACCAAACCACCTGTATCGGATGCAAAGGCTGTCAAGTAGCCTGCAAGGATAAAAATGATCTAAAAATCGGTGTTCTCTACCGGAAGGTCTATGATGTAGAGACGGGCAAGTTCCCGGACCCCCGTCGTCTCCATATCTCCATGAGCTGTAATCATTGTGATGAACCGAAGTGCGTCGCTAACTGCCCTACCGGTGCTCTTGAGAAGCGTTCAGAGGATGGCATTGTCATTCATCACTATGATAAGTGTATTGGCTGCAAGCTCTGCACCTGGTCCTGTCCTTATGGCGCTCCTCAATACAAGGAGGAAGAAGGTAAAGTAGGCAAGTGTGATTTGTGCGCTGACCTTCTGGCCAAAGGTGAAAACCCTGCCTGCGTGGATTCATGCGTCATGAGATGTCTTAACTTCGGAGATATTGATGAGCTCCGTCAAAAATACGGCGAAAATGCCGATGCCCCTGCGTTGCCTAGCTCCAATACGACCCGACCTAATATCGTCATCACTGTGAAGGAGGTGTAGGGATGATTTTTGCAGAAGAATGGCCATTGATGACCTTTACTCTACTCAGTCAGCTGGCTATCGGCATGTTTATTATCCTCATGCTAGTTAAAATCAGCCTAGGCAACCGTGATGCTCAGGTATCCAAGGCAATCCATACTGGATTTACTGTTGTAGGCCCACTCACGATTCTGGCTTTGATTTTTTCTGTATTCCACCTCGGCGATCCCCTAGGTGCTCCTCGCTCCCTCTTCAACCTGGGATCATCTTGGTTAAGCCGTGAGATCATCACAGCCAGTGGCTTTCTCATACTCTGGTTCGCTTTCTGGTGGTTATCCCGCAACGGGAAAGATAGTAACGCGATCGGTTGGGCTGCAGTTGTACTAGGCTGTGCCGCGGTATTCAGCATGGCCAGCATTTACAGTACCTCGATCCGTCCGGCATGGGATAATGCGAATACCTATATCGCCTTCTTTGGGGCTACACTAGCTATGGGCGTTCTAGGCAGTGCGGGTATCCTCGCCTTCGGACTCAAAGGGTCATCTGCTGTTGGTTTAATCAAAAGCTTAAAGAACATGGCTTATCTGGGGGCTGCTGCAGTCCTTCTGCCTATGGCCTACCTGCCGATCTTTATCTCTGGATTAAGTGGCGGAGGAAGTGCTGCAGAAGCTTCCGCCAATATCCTGAGCGGAAGCATGGGCATGCTGGTCAGCAGAGGAGTTCTCTCTGTCGCCGGTGCCGGGCTGCTCATATACGCTCTACAGCAGGGTGCAAAAGGGAAGAAGCTTTCCTCCGGTGCGATTTACCTTGCTTTTGTGCTGGTTGTTGCCGGCGAGTTTATCGGTCGTTATCTCTTCTATGCTATGGGTGTTTCGCCAATGATCGGAACCTAATAGCACGAGCGTCGAAGGAGTGAATTGTTTTTTGTAATGGACTTTTGAGTCGTAAGACTTAGAGGTCCATCTTTTATAACATAGAAGACATTCCTAAAACTTAGAATGAATCAATTGCTCTTCATTTAGCTAGTCACTTTTATTGAGGTCTAGAATGAGAGCAATTAAAAAAATCATAGGAAGGCAAATTTCCCCTTGACATTTATAATAATTCTAATATAATAATAAACATAAAGAGCCTTAACAACTAGCTCAGATATAATATAAGAATGAAGGAGAGATTTGAACGATGAAAAAATTTGTTTGTGCAGTCTGTGGATACATTTATGAAGGAAATGAAGCTCCGGAGCAATGTCCACAATGTAAAGTAGGTAAAGAAAAGTTCGTGGAGAAAACCGAAGGTAATCTTCAATGGGCTGATGAGCATAGAATTGGGGTAGCTGAAGGTGTTGATCCTGAAGTTATCGAAGGCCTAAGAGCAAACTTCATGGGTGAATGTACAGAAGTTGGCATGTATCTGGCTATGAGCCGTCAAGCAGATCGCGAAGGATTCCCTGAAGTTGCTGAAGCATACAAGCGCATTGCCTTTGAAGAAGCTGAGCATGCAGCAAAATTTGCGGAACTTCTGGGTGAGGTTGTTGTAGCGGACACCAAGAAAAACCTTGAGATGAGAGTAGAAGCTGAATATGGTGCAACTCAAGGTAAAAAGGATCTCGCAACCTTAGCAAAGAAGCTCAACTTGGATGCTATCCATGATACCGTCCATGAAATGTGTAAAGATGAAGCCCGTCATGGCAGAGCCTTCTTGGGACTTCTCAATCGCTACTTTAAATAAGGAAAAACCTCGTCACGTGTAAGTTCAGTAAAATTCGGCAAACGTTCAGAGTAATAGAGGCAAGGGCAGTGGAAGCACGCCCTTGTCCCTTTATATTTCTGAACGATATGTCGAATTATGCAGGATTATAAGTTTATTTGAAGAATTGTAAGTTTGTAAGATCTAAAAAATTTAAAGTTTTTTTATATTTCTCTGTAGGAGGAATGGCCATGGCACCCGATGTTCGACAAGTCAAGCTTGTGTCGATATTTAATCTTCTTAATCAACTCGGCAATAAAAACACCCTTAAAGAATACTTGAATGGAGTAATTGATTTTCTCGCGGATTGGACCGGATGTGAGAAAATCGGTATTCGAGTTCTCGGCGAAGGCGATGCGGCCTATTATATGGTCCATCGGGGATTTGATGAGGATTTCATCTCTTCAGAAGGCTGTATTTCGATTCATGAGGATGAATGTGTCTGTTCGCGAGTGCTGAGACAACAATTTATCGAGGATGACCAGCCTTATATCTATGAAACGGGCACTTACTATGCTCGCAACTTTACTCAGCACATTGGAGAATTGAACCCGGAACAACTTGCCGATTTCCGCGGAGTATGTGCCATAAGAAGATTCAAGAGCCTGGTTGTAATTCCCTTATTTCATCAGAAAACGATTATCGGAGTTATTCATATGGCCGATACCCAAGAGGGTAAGTTTGCAACGGGCGACCTACAATTCATTGAAACCATCAGGCCCCTGATAGAAGAGGCGATTTATCGGCACAATCTGGAGGAAGATTTAAAGAATACAGTGCGCAGATATGAAGCAGAGGAAATGGTCATTCGTAAGCTTAAGTTTGAAGAGCGTCTAGCCAGTATTTCCGCTCGCTTTAACCAACAAGAGGATTTTAAAGTAGCTGCAGAAGAATCCTTAATGGACATTTTGGAGTTATTTAAGGCAGACTACGTCTGTCTGCGTCTTGGTAAGAGCTTAGATGAATACGCGAAGGCTTGTAGATCTGAAAGACAAAATTACAAAAGTCCAATTACAGAGGAATCCTTCCATGAATTAAAGAAACGTTGGGAAAAGGGCGAGATTCTTTGCCAGAAACCTGCCTACCAAGGGGAATTTCAAGAGATCGGAATGTTCTCTGAGGAAATTTTTGATAAGGATTCCATCTTAGCTTTCCCGCTCAACTTTAAAGGTTCTTTATTGGGAGCTTTCATTATTGTTAATATTTCTTCAGGAGGACTTCCCTTTCAGGAAATACTCAACCCCCTAAAACTGGTTACCGATACTCTTGCCAATGCCGTGGAACAAGGAAGAATTCATCAGCAATTAATGTGGTCAGAAAACCGTTACCGCACCATCTTCGACCATTCAGGAAGCGCTGTGCTGATTGTAGATGAAAATCTTAAAATACTTCTTTCCAACGCTCAAGCGCAGAAACTTTTAAGGCTACCCCGGGAAGCGCTGGATCATCAAGCTTATTTAACAGAATTTCTCCCGGATCGTGAAGTAGAGCGTCTGAAGAACTATAACCGAAAGAGGCTACTCAAGGACCCCGAGGTGCCTACTCAATATGAAGCTCGATATAAGGACAGTCAAGGAAACATTAAGGATGTGATATCTTCTGCGGTCCATATTCCACAGACCACTCAAACTGTTCTTTCGATTATCGATGTTACGGAACAGAAGAGGGCAGAAGCGGAACTGCATTATTTAAGTTTACATGATAGCTTAACCGGTCTCTATAATCGTATCTTTTTCGATCAGCAATTACGTAAGTATGAAGTGGAATCAAGTGAAAAGACACTCTGTTTAATCATGTGTGATGTGAATGGTTTAAAACTTATCAACACGACCTTTGGTAGCGAAGTTGGGGACCAAGTGCTTGTTGTAACAGCAGGGCTTTTGGAAGCGTGTTTTCCGGACAGATTGGTAGCGCGCATCGGCGGCGATGAATTTGCTGTGATCATTGAACAAGATGAATCGATTGATCTTGAACAGGCTTGCCAGCAATTCCGTAGGATAATAGAAGAATACAAAGAGGATCGTGTGGGCTTCCCCTTGGATCTCTCTTTAGGGTATGCTTGCTCTAAAAACTCTGGATTAAGTGGAAGCCAACTGGTGAAAAAGGCCGATGATGCCATGAACAGAGAGAAGCTGCATAATGACAAGAGCGCACGGAACTCTCAAGTACAAATACTTTCCAAAGCTCTGGAGTTTCGGGATTTTATAACGGAAGGTCATGCGGAACGGGTGCAGAATCTAATTTTGGCGACAGGGGAATCCGTAGGCTTATCCAACCAACGTTTATCTGATTTAAAGCTTTTTGCCCAATTTCATGATATTGGCAAAGTGGGTATTCCTGATCATATTCTCTTTAAGAAAGGACGCCTTACCGAGGATGAGTGGAAAACCATGAGGGAGCATTGTGAAATTGGCCATCGTATTGCTCAGTCTGCTCCTGATATCTATCCCATATCCGAATGGATTCTTAAGCACCATGAAAACTGGGACGGTTCAGGGTATCCTCTAGGTTTAAAGGGTGAAGAGATTCCTATCGAGTGCCGAATTCTCGCTGTGGCAGATACCTTTGATGCCATGACAAATGATCGACCCTATCGGAAAGCGCAAACAGTTGAGGCTGCTATCAAGGAGATCATTAGCTGTGCCGGAACCCAATTCGATCCCCGTATTGTGAAACACTTCGTGGAAACAATCTAGCTCGACGCACCTAGGATAGCTTGAAAAAGTTGCCAAGGACATAGAAGAAAGTCTATAATGTAAAACAGTAAAATCAAGCATTAATTTAGCAATAATCTAGAAGTGTCAAACAAGAGACTTATCTGAATCGACGAGATGGGATATTCGAAGGGAGCTTGAGAAATCATGGCAAAGCTGAATGAAAATTATTTAAAACTACCGGGCAGTTATTTGTTCTCAGAAATTGCGCGCAGGGTCAATGAGTTTAAAAGTCAACATCCAAATGTAGATATGATTCGCTTAGGAATTGGCGATGTAACGAGACCGCTGGCACCGGCGGTAGTAGAGGCTATGAAGAATGCTGTTGATGAAATGGGCAAGCCAGAGTCCTTTAGAGGGTATGGCCCGGAACAAGGCTATGATTTTCTCATTGAAAGAATTATTGCCAATGATTATCGCCCTCGTGGTATTGAATTAGGTAAGGATGAAGTCTTTGTAAGTGATGGAGCTAAAAGCGATACAGCTAATTTTCAAGAGATATTCGGCTTAGATAATGTCATGGCGGTAACGGATCCTGTCTATCCTGTGTATGTGGACAGCAATGTCATGGCCGGACGAACCGGTATGTACGATACGGAGAAAGGGCAGTATGGAAAAATCGTCTATCTTCCTTGTACCGAGGAAAATGGTATGAAACCCGCTCTGCCAACCACTCCTGTGGATATGATCTATCTTTGTTTCCCCAACAATCCTACCGGTATGACGTTGACTAAAGAGGAATTGAGGCTCTGGGTTGATTATGCACGAGAGAATAACGCGATCATTCTCTTTGACTCAGCCTATGAAGCCTTTATTCGTGAAGAAGAGGTTCCCCGCAGTATCTACGAAGTCGAAGGAGCACGCCAAGTCGCAGTAGAGTTCCGTAGCTTCTCTAAGACAGCGGGCTTTACCGGAACACGTTGTGCCTATACCGTGGTGCCTAAGGATGTACTAGTCTATGACTCCCAAGGCCAAGGACATAGCCTTAACAAGCTCTGGCTAAGAAGGCAGACAACCAAATTTAATGGCGTATCCTATCCGGTTCAAGCCGCTGCTGCCGCAGTGTATTCAGAAGAAGGGAAAAAGCAGATCAGAGCTACCATAGATTATTACATGGAAAATGCCCGCATCATCCGTGAAGGGCTGAAGGAAGCCGGATTTAAAGTCTTTGGCGGCGTCAATGCCCCCTATATTTGGATGAAAACTCCCCATAATATGGGCTCCTGGGAGTTTTTCGATAAGCTGATGGCTGAAGCACACGTAGTAGGTACCCCAGGCGCAGGCTTCGGAGCTAATGGCGAAGGATATTTCCGTCTCACCGCCTTTGGCACCCGCGAAAACACTGAGAAGGCCATTGAGCGGATTAAGACTCGGATGAAGTAAGGCTGAGTCAGCCTTGGCCTTGTAATACCTAGTGGATATATGAAAGCCAGTCCTCTTAAGTTTGTAAGGGGGCTGGCTTTGTGCGTTGTATGTTGCTCTGAACGATAGAGTCTCCAGAATTTTACTTTACTCGTTCACTCGATAAGCTGTGCGCACCCGTTCTAATCGCTTAATCTACCCGCTCCGTCTGGTACCCCGCTAAATCGCCATCCTTGGCTCTCTAGCGGGTTGGAAACGTCCTGTTTCCAACCAGACTACGCAGCTAGATTTTCGCGAAGAACGGTTAGCTGCTCGCTTAAAAGTCGTTCTCTACTGTAAAGTAAAATTCTTGGGATGGATTCAAAGTACATTAAGAATATTCTTTGCAGATTGTAGACAAGCCTAAATAGCCCATACCCATATTAATACTTAGGGAATGGTCTGCAGCTTGCGCTTCACTCAATAAAGACCAAGGAAGCTGCTAGGTATGAGGATTCGAACCAAGTTTAATCCGTGCTCACGAAGCGTCCCCAAGGTAATCCGTACTCAAGAAGCGGCCCAAGGAGCTTGCTTTACGCCAAAGAACGGCTTCTAAGCGAGTACTACCCGTTCTTCGCGAAAAGCTTTCAGCGGAGTCGGGTTGGAAACAGGACGTTTCCAACTGACTAGAGAGCCAAGGATGGCGATTTAGTCAGGAACCCGACGGAGCAGAATGCTTGAGCGTTAGAACGGGTGTGCGCAGCTTACAGAGTGAACGGGTAAAGCAAGCTCCTGGAGACACCCCAAAAATCGTGGGGTCCAACAGCAGGCGAGCCCCTAAACCTCCCCCATAATCTTCCCCATCTCCGAAATATCATATCCGCCAATCCCCGCCACCTCATTGCGGAAGCTATCGGACTTCAAAATGCTTAACAAAGCCTGAAAGTGAGGCTTCACGAGATCTTCCATAAGCATGACCATGTCATAGCGTTCTTTATGTAAGGGTACAAAATCAAGGGAGCTGACTTGCATAGCCGCTTTCTCAATTCCTAGGCCGACATCTGCTTCCCCGCGGGCCACGCGGCTGGCCACGGCCATGTGAGACATTTCCTCGTCGGCATAACCTTGAACCCTTTGGTGAGGGATATCGGCCAAGCGAAGCTGCTCATCCAGAAGAACCCGTGCCCCGGAGCCTCGTTCGCGGTTGACAAAGCGGATATCCGGCCGAGCCAAATCACTCCAGGTAAGAATTTTCTTCGGATTGCCTTTGGCTACATAGAATCCCTCCATGCGATAAACGATGTTCACGACGCTCGCAGGATACCCAGGCAAAAGGTAGCGAACGTAGGGGAGATTGTACTCGTTAGTATGGCTGTCCCATAAGTGAGTCGTCACCACATTAGCTTGTCCGTGGTAAAGAGCTATCAGTCCATCGAGGCTACCGCTATATTGGCGGAGAAAACTAATATGCGGAAATTGTTTTTGCAAGTGTCGAGTTAAAATATCCAGGAGAATATCCTGGCCACAGATAACCAAGCTTCCATTTTGAAGGGAGGAGCGGCGGGCGTAATTAGAGTGGGTCGATGTTTCAGGGAATTCATTAGGATTATCTGCCATGGTTGAAACAGGTGCATACTGAGGATTGCTAGGGGATTGCTCTGATGTCGTTGTAGCCGGCTGCGCTAAATAGCCTCCTTTAGATTTACGAATGTAATCTTCCAAATCGGAATTTTGAATGCGAAACTTGCGCCCGATCCGATAGGCGCTTAGGTCGCCGCGTTTAATCATTTCGTAGACTGTGAACTTCGATATTTTAAGGATATTCGCGACTTCCTCAGGAGTGTACGTGACATTAGACAAGGGTAGCTCCCCTCTCATTACTGCATGACTATGCAGTGTTATTTATAGCCTACTAGTTACTGGCTGCTGATAAAAGACCAAGTAACATTTTATATGTGTAGAGTTGAGTGAGTTTTCTTCGGGCAATTTATTATTGATATTTATTATAACATATCATATAATGTGAGAGAAGTTCAGTTATGTTTGGTTTAGTTTGGATGAGTCAAAGCCAATGCATTTGCCTTTGGTGAGGAAATGCCCGACCAATTTGTTTGAATCATGTTATGTTTGGTTGATTTGAATATAGTTTGAATCTACCTCTATTTCTTAGTATAGGAATTAAAGAATTTTGCGTAGGAGGTAAAAAGGATGAAAAGATTATTAAGAACAATGGTTATGGGTAGTCTGATTTTGTCCCTTCTCTTAGTTGGTTGTGACAGCGGTGGTAATAGCACCAATGGTTCTAATGGAGCGGCTAACACGCCTCAAGTAAAACCAACCGAGCTAATAATTTCCGCAGCGGCAAGCTTAAAGAGCTCCATGGGAGAAGTGCAAACTCTCTATGAAGGGAAGAATACTCAAGTCAAGCTTATTATAAACTATGGTAGCTCCGGCACCCTCCAGCAACAAATCGAGCAAGGGGCACCGGCCGATCTCTTTATTTCAGCTGGCAAATCCCAGGTGGATGCACTGTTGGAAAAGAACTTAATGGTAAAAGAAAGTGTTGTAAATTTACTGGGTAATGAATTAGTTCTTGTGGTAGGAGCAGATAATACAGAGGTTAAATCCATCCAAGATCTAAGCAAAGACGGCGTTGTCAAGATCGGAATTGGCACACCGGAATCTGTTCCGGCAGGAAAATATGCCAAGGAGGCTTTCACCTCCATAAAGCTTTGGGATAGCTTGCAACCAAAATTTGTTATGGCCAAAGATGTGACCCAAGTATTAAACTATGTGGAGACTGGTAATGTGGAAGCGGGTGTGGTCTACAAATCCGATGCCCAAGGATCAACAAAAGCCAGAGTTGTAGAATCCTTCCCTGCCGATAGTCATAAACCCATTATATATCCTGCAGGAATCGTCTCTGCTACTACACATAAGGCAGAAGCTGAAGCGTTCTTAACCTATTTACAAAGTAGCGAAGCTCAGGATATATTTACTAAATACGGATTTAAGATTGCTGGAAAATAGATTACAACTAACATTGAGGGTTTGCGATGGACTTTGATTTTTCACCTATAGTTTTATCTGTAAAGGTTGCAACAGCTGCGGTATTAATCGTAGTCTGTTTTGCAATTCCCATTGCCACGCTTATGGCCAAGCGTCAGTTTCCGGGGAAGACCATTGTGGAATCACTGCTGACACTACCCTTAGTGTTGCCACCTTCGGTGGTTGGTTTTGTTCTCCTTTACATGTTTGGCAAGAATGGCCCCATCGGTAAGCTGTTGGCGGAGTTTTTTCAGGTGACCGTCGTTTTCAGCATCTGGGGTGCAGTCATTGCAGCGGCCGTTGTCTCTTTTCCGATGATGTATCAATCAGTAAAAGCTGCGATCGAAAGCGTAGACTCGCAGCTAGAACAAGCCGCCCGGACCCTTGGTGCCGGGGAGATGAGAATCTTCTTTACGATTACGATTCCTTTAGCTTGGAACGGTGTAGTGGCCGGCTTTGTTCTGGCTTTCGCCCGCTCCCTCGGCGAATTTGGTGCAACCCTCATGCTTGCCGGCAATATTCCCGGCAAGACCTCAACCATGCCCCTAGCGATTTACTTCGCTAGTGAAAGCGGCAACACACGGGAAGCCTGGATTCTGGTCTCGATTATGGTGTTGTTTAGCTTTCTGGTTATTTTTGGCCTTAATCATTGGGGCAAAGGGAAAGAGAACGCTAAGTCCGATGGGAGGGTGGCGTAATGGTCAAAGTACAATTGCAACGGAAGCTTCCTACTTTTACCCTGGAAGTCGACTTTGCAGTAGATAACCATATTCTTGCCATCGTCGGCCCCTCCGGAGCTGGAAAAACCACAGTACTCCAATGCTTGGCAGGACTGCAAATCCCTTCTCAGGGTGAGATTATGATTAATGGCAAGACCATCTTTTCTTCGGAGCGAAACGTCAATCTCCCTGTGCGCAAACGGCGGATTGGCTATGTGTTCCAAGATTACGCCCTATTCCCCCATATGACTATCGAAAAGAATGTTCTCTACGGGAAGCCAAAGCAAACCCAATCTTCTCATCAGTCCATGGGCGTCACAGAGATACTTGATATTCTTCAAATTGGTCATTTGCGACAACGTTTTCCCCGTCAGATATCAGGAGGAGAAAAGCAACGGGTGGCCTTAGCCCGGGCGTTAATGACCGAACCGGAGCTTTTGCTTCTCGATGAATCCCTCTCCGCCCTAGATCCTGATACTCGAGCCCTGCTTCAGCAAGAACTGCTTAAGGTTCAACAACAGTGGCAGATCCCCTTCATTATGGTAACCCACGATCCCCGTGAAGCGGAGGTCCTCGGTAGCCGGATTCTGCGGATTGATAAGGGTGCCCAAGAGACTCTTAAATGAAAACTGGGGACAGGTCTCTGTTTTCATTTATCCATGCAAAGACACATCGGTGGTTACTTTGGTGGTGTCAACTGTGGTGCCCCTGGGTCGCACGAAGGAAAGTGCCTCTTCTCTATTTTAGAGAAGGGGCACTTTTTATGTCTAAACACTCACCCATCCCCGCAGGTTTCAATACACTATTACATAATGAAAGGAAAGGGGGAAGGGACATTGAGTAAGGTTGTGGAGCTACATAATCTAGGCATGAAATATCAATCCCTCAACGGCGAAATCTCGGCACTGGAAAATATCAATTTCGATGTTGAGGAAGGTGAATTTGTCAGTATTGTTGGTCCAAGCGGATGTGGCAAATCAACCCTCTTATCTATTATAAGCGGACTGATTTCCCCCACAGAGGGCAAAGTGCTTGTCGATGGAGAGGTCGTCAAGGGAACATCGCCCAAGATGGGCTACATGCTGCAGAAGGACCATCTCTTTGAATGGCGGACCATCCTGCAAAACATCCAGCTCGGGCTAGAGATCCAAAAGAGTCTAACCCTTGAAGCTAAAGCTCGCACTGAGCATCTTCTAAAAACCTATGGCCTTTACGATTTTCGCAACAAATACCCTAGCCAGCTTTCAGGCGGGATGAGACAGCGGGCAGCTCTCATTCGTACCTTAGTCACCAAACCCCAAATCCTCCTATTGGATGAGGCTTTCTCTGCTTTAGACTATCAAACGCGCCTAGCTGTCAATGAGGATATCTACACCATTCTCAAGAAGGAAAACAAAACCGCCCTCATCGTCACACACGATATCGCCGAAGCCATTAGTATGGCAGACCGTGTTGTAGTACTTACGAAAAGACCCGGGACCATTAAAAAAGTTTATCCCATTGACTTGAAGTGTGAAAAACGCTCTCCTTTAAAGTCGCGTGATATGCCGGCCTTCCAGACCTACTTTCAAGCGATATGGAAGGAGCTGGATGTCCATGTCTAGCATTTCGCCGGAGCATAAAGCCTATCTTCGTCAAGTTCGCCAAGAGCGGATTAAGGTCAGACTAACTCAATTATTGATACTGGTGCTTGCCTTCGGGCTGTGGGAGTTCTGTGCTCAACTAAAGATTGTCGATCCCTTTATTACCAGTCAGCCTACCAGAATCTTCAAGACCATAATCAACCTACACCAAGAAGGGGTACTTATCCATCACATTACGGTCACCTGTGTAGAAACAGTGATTGGTTTTTTGCTGGGAACTATCTTGGGAACGATTATTGCCATTATCCTTTGGTGGTCGGAGTTTATCTCTAAAGTCTCTGAACCCTATCTTGTCATCCTCAATAGCCTGCCGAAAATTGCCCTCGGACCCATTTTTATCGTATGGATTGGCGCCGGTCCGGCAGCCATCATCGTGATGACTTTGGCCATCTCTCTTATCGTCACCATCCTCGAAGTTCTTAATGGCTTTATAGCTATTGACCAAGAGAAAATCAAATTGGTTCAGACCTTTGGGGGGACAAAAACTCAAGTCCTCACCAAGGTTCTTCTCCCTGCCTCCTATTCAACCATCATCAATGCCTTGAAAATTAACGTGGGTCTATCTTGGGTGGGTGTAATTGTCGGGGAATTTCTCGTCTCCAAGGCCGGTTTGGGCTATCTGATCGTCTATGGAGGCCAGATATTCAAGTTGGATCTGGTCATGACCAGTGTCTTTATCTTAGGAATAGCTGCAGCATTAATGTATCAGGGGGTGGTTTTGTTCGAAAAGCTTATTATTAAGCATCCTGAAGGAAAGTAGTCTGAATATTTAGGGGAGGGTTATTATGAAACGTCGATTTGGCATACTTATGGTGTTGATTTTAGCCGCAGCATTAATTCTCACTGGCTGTGGAAATAGTAGTAGCAAGGATAATCAACTCACAAAGATCAGAGTATCAGAGGTGACCCATTCCATCTTTTATGCTCCACAATATGTAGCCTTGACCCAAGGCTTCTTTAAAGAAGAGGGATTGGATATTGAGCTCACCAATGGCGGAGGAGCAGATAAGGTCATGACCGCTGTTTTAACCGGTCAAGTTGAGATTGGCTTTGCCGGTCCGGAAGCCTCTGTCTATGTCTATAATGAAGGCAAAGAAGATAATGCTATTGTTTTTGCGCAATTAACTAATGGTGATGGCACCTTCCTCATTGGTCGCGAGCCGGACTCCGATTTCCAGTGGAGTGACTTGCAGGGCAAGACAATCATTGGGGGGAGAAAAGGTGGAATGCCGGAAATCATTCTCCAGTACGTTTTGCGCAATAATGGCTTAACCCCAGGCAAAGATGTTTTTATAGATACCACTATGCAATTTAATGCCATGCCCGGTGCCTTTCTAGGCGGTCAAGGTGATTATGTTATTCTCTTTGAACCTACAGCTTCGGCTATGGAAAAAGAGGGCAAGGCCTATATTATCGCTTCCTTAGGTAAAGAAAGTGGAGAAGTGCCCTACACAGCTTATTTTGCCAAGAAGAGCTATATGGAGAAAAACCCCAACATTATCCAAAAATTTACCAATGCCGTTTATAAAGGCCAACGTTGGGTAGAATCCCATTCGCCTGAGGAAATAGCCAAAGCCATCAAACCCCATTTCCCCGATGCGGATGAACAAATTCTTACCACTGTTGTCAAACGCTATAAAGAACAGAACAGTTGGAAGAAGGATCCTATCCTTTTAGAAAAGGATCTCCAGGTTTTACAACAAGCACTGCAGGATTCCGGTGAATTAAGCAAGAAAGCTCCCTATGATAAAATAATTACCCCAGTATTTGGAGAGACGGCCCTCAAGAATGTAAAATAATTTGTCGTAAAAATGGTGAGGAGAGAATAATTTGGGAATATTCCGAAATATTCTCTCCATTTTATATTTATTCATTGCTTGATGGGATAATCGAGGTTTATTTAGGCTATTTTGGCGTAAAAGAATGGACAAAGACAAATAAATTTCAGATGAGAATCTTCAACCTGTAGTATACTATTACTATATGCTATATATAAAGAAGTTTTATAATCGCATAATATAATGCTATGTATGTCATGAAATTATTGATTATTTTATAGAAGGTGTTCTAATGTCGACTTGGCTTATAGCCTTTGGAATTTTTATTGTTGGTGCAATCCTTTGGCATGTTTCCAAATACCATCGTTTCCTTGTTGAACGTGTGGACGAAATTCAGGTCATGAAATGTGCCTTTGAACACACGGCAGTCGGGATGGCGATAGTTCGTCCGGACTTCCAATACATCAAAGTTAACAAAGCGTATGCTGGTATTATTGGATACTCCGTTATGGAACTGATGGCTACAGTACATAAGGATTTTATTCATCCGGAAGATCGTGAAAAGGACACTCCTTTTGTTAATGAAATTTTATTAAGTAAAATAGATTCTTTTACCTCGATTAAGCGCTACATTCATAAACAAGGCCATATTGTTTGGGTCAGGGCCACCGTTTCGGTTGTCCGCCATGACAATGGTGATATAAAGTATTTTATTACCCAAATCCAAGACATTACCCATGCCAAAAAAGCTGAGGATGAGCTGCGCAGATCAAAGGATGAGGCAGAAATTATTGCTCGTACAGATTATCTGACAAATGTGCTAAACCGCAGAGCCTTTATTGAGCGGCTACAGGAAGAATTAAAACGAACAAAACGCACGGGAAAGAGCTTTGCTATGATTATCGTGGATGTTGATCTCTTTAAGAGAGTCAACGACTGCTATGGACATTTAGCAGGAGACTATGTTTTGCAGAAATTTGCCGAGTGTTTAGGGACTATGGTCAGGCCCTATGACTTCATTGGTCGCTATGGTGGAGAAGAATTCGCTATTTGCTTACCGGGTACCGATATTGAACAAGCCGCCGTTGTAGCGGAACGGATGAGGGAGAACGTCGCAGCCCTCCAAGTAGAATATATGAATCATCGGATTCGAGTCACAGGTAGCTTTGGCGTAACTGTTTACAATCACGAATCTCCTGAAGACGTAGATGCACTGATCGAGAGGGCGGACTCTGCGATGTATGTAGCCAAGAGTCACAAAAATACGGTCTATCAGTGTGTTTCCTAGCCAGATGAAAACCGGGGACAGGTCCCGGTTTTTATTTTTACATCTTAAAAATAAGTGATAACTACCTGTTGATTTGGGAAAAATAATGTGTTAAACTATTCTAAACTGTTGACGGGGAAGTAAAACCGCAAGACCAGCCTTAAAGAGAGCCGGGAAAGGTGGAAACCTGGTAGGTAACGGAGCGGGTAAATGGGCCCCTGAGGGCGGAGCGAAAAGCAATGAGTAGCTTACGACGCACAGCCGGCGTTATTGGGCTAAGGGTGTGATGGCACCCTGCAAGAGAGGATGTATGGGCACCGGTTTTCATACATCAATTAAGGTGGTACCGCAGGTTAAGCGCCTGTCCTTAAGGTTAGACTTAAGGACAGGCGTTTTTTGTTTTGGTACAACCGTCCCATGCATTGACGCGGATGGATGGGAATTGCAGGGAAGAACCCTCAAATCTTTAATCAAAAATTTGAAAAAGAGTGGAGGATCTTCAAATGAAAAAGAAATTTGCGGGAATCTTAAGTGGAGTATTGGCATTATCTTTACTGGTCTCAGGTTGTGGCGCTAGTAATACGGACCAAGGAAAGGCTGCCAATGATGGTAAAAAAAGCGTCGGGATTGTTCAAATTGTCGAGCACCCCTCCCTAAATACCATTCGTGAGGCTACTATTGCCGAATTAGCAAACCAAGGTTTTAAAGATGGTGAAAATACTACTATTGACTATCAAAATGCCCAAGGTGACCAAACCAACCTCAAAACGATTGCCCAAAAGTTTGTTTCCAATAAATATGACCTGATTATTGCTATTGCCACTCCTTCGGCTCAAGCAGTCGTCAGTGAAACCAAAGATATTCCTGTTGTTTTCTCAGCCGCCACAGACCCCATTGGGTCAGGACTCGTTAGCAGCATGGAAAAGCCCGGTGCAAATGTTACAGGCACCTCCGACCGAGTCTCTGCTGAAAAAATCATGGAGCTAGCTGAGAAGATTACCCCCGGCATAAAAACCGTCGGAGCCCTCTACAACACCAGTGAGACCAATTCCGTGTCCGTCATCGAAAACCTCAAGGAGTATGCAGCTAAGAAGAATATTAAAGTAGAAGTAGCTACCGTAACCAACAGCTCCGAAGTACTCCAGGCAGTCAACGCCCTCACCGGTGATGTAGATGCGATCTTTATCCCCATCGACAATGCTGTCGCCAGCGCCATGCCCGCTGTAGCTCAAGCTGCCAATAAAGCGAAAATTCCCGTCTACGTGGGAGCTGATTCCATGGTCAAAGACGGCGGCCTAGCAACCTATGGCATCAATTACACCATCCTCGGTCAAGAAACAGCAAAAATGGCCTCCGAAATCCTCAAGGGCAAAAACCCCGGAGATATCCCTGTAAAATCCATGACTGACATGGACATCTACCTCAACCAAAAAACAGCCGATGCCATCGGCATCACCATCCCTGCCGATGTCATTAAAGAAGCTGCAGAAGTATTTAAGTAATAAAAGAGCGACCCCACGTCCTTCGCGAAAAGCCAGCAATATAATCGAGGGACCTGACCCCATTTCACACATTGTTACCTTAAAAGAAGACCCAAGGATTTTGATATACGGAAGAGAGCGACTTCAAAGCGAGCGGAGACAAAACTTCGCGAAAAGCACGCAGCGGAGTCGGATTGGAAACAGGACGTTTCCAACCGCCTACGAGGCAGGAGCCGATTTAGGCGGATATCCGACGGAGCGGAGAGCTTGAGCGATTAGTTTTGTCCGCGCAGCTTTCTGAGCGAACCTGTATAGCAAAATCCTGGAGATCCCTTAAAACCAAACTTATACTGTGCTAAGGACAAAGACTAACTCTTAGCAAAGACGTAAAGGAGCGACCACCACCAATGAACTTCGCCCTCCAAGGCTCTATCGAACTCGGAATTATATATGCAATCATGGCCCTAGGCGTATTCATATCCTTCCGCACCTTGAATATGCCGGATATGACGGTTGACGGAAGCTTTGTCACAGGTGCGGCTATCTCCGTCGTCTTGAGTATGAATGGCCATCCCTTTCTGGGACTGCTACTGTCCTTTATTGTCGGCTGCGGTACCGGATGTATCGCTGCCTTTCTTCATACTAAATTAAAGATCCAAGCTCTCTTGGCGGGAATCCTCGCCATGCTTGCCCTGTATTCCCTTAACCTGAAAATAATGAGCGGACGAGCCAATATTGCTCTTATGAATAAAGCCACAGTGTTCAGCGAATTCGAAAAGTTGGTGAGTGGAGATTATAGTCGACTCATCTTTGCAGCTATCATGATTGTCCTTTGCTTGATTGTCCTCTTTCTTTTCTTGAATACCCGCTTAGGTTTTTTGGTGCGGGCGACAGGAGATAATGATCAAATGGTGAGGGCCCTAGGGGTAAACACCGACCTAACTATTTTTGTTGGCCTAGCCATAGCCAATGGCTTTGTGGCTGTTTCAGGGGCCATGATTGCTCAATATCAATCCTTCGTGGATGTAGCTATGGGCGTTGGTATGGTGGTCATCGGACTGGCTTCGGTTATCATCGGGGAAGTTGTTTTTGGTATAAAATCCTTAATGCGGCGACTGATTGCCGTCGTATTAGGTTCAATACTTTATCGTCTAATTATTGCCGTCGCCCTTGAGTTGGGCATGCCGGCCGGAGATTTAAAACTTGTCTCCGCAGTGATTGTTGCCTTAGCTATGTCCACTCCCATTCTAAAAAAACAATTTGCTACCATGAAAAGACGACATTTCTCCCATCAACGTTCCAAAAAGAGTTTGCAGTGGAAGGAGTGATCGATTCAAATGCTTAAGCTTAAACAAGTAAGTAAAACCTTCGGTATCGGTAGTAGCAACGAAAAGCGGGCACTGGATCAGGTAGATCTTACACTGCAATCGGGTGAATTTGTGACCGTCATTGGTGGGAATGGTGCAGGGAAGTCCACCCTCTTTAACTGCATCTCCGGCATGTATGAGGTTGAGGAAGGACAGATCCTCCTTGACGATCTAGACATTACTTTCTTTCCCGAATATAAGCGTTCCCGAGCCATTGGTAGGGTATTTCAAGACCCCCTCAAGGGGACGGCCTTTGATATGACCATTGAACAAAATTTAGCGATCGCCTTAGGGAAAGGTCAGTCCATTAGCCTCCGCCCAGGCATCACGAAGAAAGAGCTGGATTTCCTCAGAGAGCGTATTGCTATGCTCGATCTGGGTCTGGAGAATCGCATGAAGCATAAGGTAGGACTCTTGTCCGGAGGACAGCGCCAAGCCTTGACCCTGCTGATGGCCACCTTAGTTAAGCCCAAGATTCTGCTGCTCGACGAGCATACAGCGGCACTTGACCCAGCCATCGCCAAGAAGGTGATGAGTATAACTCGACAGATCGTTGAGGAAGAAAAGCTCTGTACCCTCATGATTACCCATAATATGAAGGCATCCTTAGAATTCGGCACACGAACTATCATGATGCATGAAGGAAGAATCATCATGGATATTCAAGGCCAGGAGCGGAAACAGATGACTGTAGATCTCCTCATTGACCAATTCGAATCTCGCAGCGGCACCGCCCTCGATAATGATCGCATGCTGCTTGGTTAAACTGTAATAATGCGAAAAGGGACCTGACCCCTTTTCGCATTATTTTTTCTAATTCTATAAGAAATAGCGCTTGAGCAAGCCTGACGAAGATAAATGAGTTTATCCTGCAATAATGTGCATGTTCACTGTTTTACCTCTTTAGCGTGTTAAAGTAAAATGGCATCATGATTATCCAAGAGAGAAGGAGTTGTTCATATGAAGAAGTTTATTGCCTTGGCAATGACTGTCGTTATGTCAGGATTAGTTTTAACCGGTTGTGGCAGTGCTAGCACCGGAACCCCAAATGCCGAAAAGGCAGCAACCCCACAAAAGATCGTGGTTGGTTTGGATGATACCTTTGCCCCCATGGGTTTTCGCGATGATAAGGGCGAATTAGTCGGCTTTGATGTCGAGATGGCCAAAGAAGCCGCTTCCCGCTTAGATATGGAAGTAGAATTCAAACCTATTGATTGGAATAGTAAAGAAGTAGAACTCAATAGCAAAAAGATCGATATGATTTGGAACGGTTTAACCATTACCGAAGAAAGACAGAAAAACATCCTCTTTACACAACCCTACATGGCTAATCATCAAATCATCGTCGTTCTCCCAGACTCAGATATTAAAACTAAAGCGGACCTCAGTGGCAAAGTAATCGGGACCCAAGAAGGTAGCTCCAGCCTAGATGCTATCAATGCAGAGCCTGAAGTGGCTAAGACCTTTAAGGAAATTAGAACCTATGCCGATTATGTGGCTGCTCTCAATGAATTAAAAATTGGCCGGGTAGATGCCGTGGTGGCTGATGAAGTCGTATCCCGCTATTACATGAGCAAGAAACCGGGCGAATATGCTGTTATTGAAGACAACTTCGGTGAAGAAGAATATGGTGTTGGACTCCGTAAAGATGATACTGAACTCTTAGGCAAGCTGCAAGGCGCCCTGGATGCGATGAAGGCCGAAGGAGTATCGGCTGAAATCGCCAAGAAGTGGTTTGGTGAAGACATCATTAAGTAATTAAGAAACGATCCGTTTCCGACAAGATGAGGCTGATGGGTTATCCATTAGCCTTTTCTGTGGTATTATAGGTTTGTCCATAGAGACCCAGAGAATAATTTGAGGAGAGACAAGATGGACTATATTTTACAAATTCTCGGCCCCATGCTCGACGGCACGGTGGTCACCTTACAAATATTTTTTGTGACCATTATAATGTCCTTGCCCCTAGGATTGTTGCTGGCTTTAGGGCGAATTTCTCGTTTTAAGCTATTGAATTCAGGAATTAGTATCTATATATGGATTTTCCGTGGCACGCCTTTGATGCTTCAGCTCTTATTTGTCTATTTCGGCTTGCCTTTTATACCTGTGATTGGGGAAGTTCTCACCCTCACAGATTTTCAAGCGGCTATCTTGGCTTTTGTCTTGAATTATGCAGCCTACTTTGCGGAAATCTTCCGGGCGGGTATTCAGTCCATCGACCGGGGCCAATATGAAGGGGCTAGAGCTTTAGGTATGACCTATAGCCAGCTCATGCGCCGTATTATTCTTCCCCAAGTAATCAAACGGGTCTTACCTCCTCTGAGCAATGAGACCATTACCCTAGTTAAAGATACCTCTTTGATTTATGTTTTAGCCATGAATGATTTACTACGCACCACGAAAGCTTTGGTGCAGCGGGACTTTACTATGACCCCCTTCATCGTTGCCGGCATCTTTTACTTGATTATGACTTTAATTCTGACTTATGGCTTCCAAAAGCTGGAGAAGCGTTATGCGATCTACGATGAATAGGGATTGGGGTGATCTGGGATGAAAATGATCAGTGCCTTAAATATTGAAAAGAAATTTGATAAGTTAGAAGTTCTGAAAAGCGTCACTTTGGAAGTGTACAAAGGCGAGGTAGTTGCCATTATTGGTCCTTCCGGATCTGGGAAAAGCACCTTCCTTCGCTGCCTTAATCGGCTGGAAAACATTGATGGTGGAAGCATTGTCATTGAAGGTGATGAATTAGTAACCACAACTTCTGATGGAAAAGTAATGTACGCCGAAGAAACACAGGCACGCATGATCTGCCGTAAGATGGGGATGGTTTTTCAACAGTTTAATCTGTTCCCGCACCTGACCGTTTTGGATAATGTCATCGAAGCACCCATAACCGTAAAGGGTGTTAAGAAGGAAGAGATTATCCCAGAAGCTGAGGAACTACTGCGCAAGGTAGGCTTGCAAGATAAGCTAGGCAGCTATCCGTCACGACTATCCGGTGGCCAAAAGCAACGTGTGGCTATTGCCCGTGCCTTAGCCATGAAGCCTGATATCATGCTCTTTGACGAACCTACCTCCGCACTGGATCCTGAATTAACCGGAGAAGTGCTCAAGGCCATGCGACAGCTTGCTGAAGAGCATATGACCATGATCGTCGTGACTCATGAAATGGGCTTTGCTCGTGAAGTGGCAAACCGAGTGATATTTATGGACAATGGCGAAATTATTGAGCAAGGGGATCCAGAAGATGTGTTTGGAAATCCTCAACACATGCGTACTCAAGCTTTTTTGAATCATATGAGTGCAAAGTGAGATTAAAACTATAGAAGGTAGCAATGTCTTGACATTGCTACCTGTTTTATATTATTATCTATTTAAAATTATTATTTTTTCTGAAAAAGAGGATTATATCGCAAGATGGCGAATATTAGGATTTAATTAGGAAATGTAAGATTTTTACTTATTTTTATTAAGTAATTTATACCATTTTGTATTTATTAACACTTTATAATTTTGGTTACGTAACATCCGTTTATTAAGTTGTTTCGCTATGGTTTTGGCTATAATCGTAAGAAAAATCACTAACTAATGACCTCTATCGAATTATCACTAATGAACCATCACTAATGAGTTAGCACTAATGAATTAGCACGGACAAGTAAGATAAGCATGAGCGCTTGTGCAGTAGGAAACATTCTGGTTGACCGATTGTCGTCGAAAGGTGTGGGTGGTATGGATATAATTAAAAATAGCCTTAAGAAGCTATTTTTAGCCTATCCAAGTTTAATCCTCGCACTTTCAGGCGTATGCCTCTGGATTTTTGTCTATTTGATTTATTGGGTTTTGCCACTGAATCAGGCACGTTGGGTTTGGTTTTTCGTTGTGGCGGTCCTCATCTATAATGGAATCTTGTTAGGCAATTTCGTTAAGACTCTAGCAGTTAAAGGATATACAGACGCACTTACAGGTCTGCCCAATAAAGGTTTTATGTATCTACGGCTCAATATTGATATTGAAAAATACACACGAAGGCAAAAAGATTATTCATTAGCCATGATTGATATTGATCGTTTTAAGAAAATTAATGACACATACGGCCATCTTGCGGGCGATAAAGTCATCAAAGAAGTAGCAGACATCATAAAGCACAGTGTAAGAGCTAGCGATTCAGTGATTCGCTGGGGCGGTGAGGAGTTTGCAGTATTACTCCCTGAGACTAGTGAAGAAGGGGCTGCCAGTCTCGTCGATCGAATCCGCACAGTGATCGAATCTCATGATTTTGGCCCTGCCGTGGAATCTCACAAAGTGACGATCAGTGCGGGAGTGGTTTCTTTTAAAAACCTTCAAGAAGTCAGACAAAGAGAAAAGCATCTTACGAATCCAACAGATCTCATTGTCAATTTTTCAGACCGAGCCTTGTACCAAGCTAAGCAAACACGCAATACGGTCTGTTGCTTCAACCATGGGATTATTGCTTAACCCATCAGCAATATAAAAAGCATAATGAAACACAAGTCGAAGGTGAAGAGCCTTCGGCTTTTTTAATTGATCATAGATCATTGCTCAGGGGAGGCGGTACCCTCATTACTTGATCGAAGTGTCGAGAGTGGAAGTCGAAAGTTGTTGAAAAAAGAGTTAAATTAAGATAAAAGATAGCATTGACATATTTCTTGTTGTATTTAATAATAAAAACATGAAGAAATAGGAAATAGAGTGATAACTTACCTTTATCCGTTTAAAATTGTAAATGCCTCTATCACAGAAAAGGAAAAGGAAAGAAAAAAAGAAAGAAAGAAGAGGATTAAGTTGAAAAGTATTCGAACACGATTAGTTGTTTATTTTACCATTTTAGTATTGCTTTCAACGGTAGCGTTGGGCATTGTTGCTACCCTGAGAGCAAGTGATGCTCTTACCGTTGAAGGGGAAGAAGCTCTCGTCTTACTGGCAAGTGACGCGGCCAAACTAACAGAAAGTCGCCTGGAAACCCAAAGTACATATTTACAGATGATTGCCTCACGAGAAGACATTCAGACCATGGATTGGCAAGTCCAGCAGCCTATATTAAAAGGGCAATTAGCTAATACGAAATTCTTAGACATCGGCGTCGTTCAGATGGATGGCTCCGTCAGCTATTCCGATGGCTCGACCAATAATTTGGGGGATCGGGATTACGTTAAGAAGGCCTTAAACGGGGAGTTGGCTATATCAGACATAATCATAAGTAAAGTAACGAACTCCCTGGTCCTCATGTATGCTGCACCAATCAAGAAAGATGGTCAAGTGGTCGGAGCTTTGGTGGGTCGCAGAGATGGCGACGCCTTAAGTCTCATTACTGATGATACCGGGTATGGGGAAAATGGCTATGGCTATATCATCAACGGCAAGGGTGTTGTAGTAGCCCACCCTGATCGAGATAAGGTGTTCAGTCAATTCAATCCCATCGAAGCAGTAAAGGAAGATCAATCTCAAGCATCAGTTGCGACACTATTTGAAAAGATGCTAGCAGATAAGCAAGGGGTTAGTGAATATTCCTTTAACGGCGGAGATTTTTATGCGGGCTATGCCCCTATTGAAGGTAGAGACTGGATATTTGTGATAACTGCAAGTCAAAATGAAGTTTTAGCAGCCATTCCCACCCTGCGCATGAGTATTTTATTCGCTGCAGCGATCATTTTGTTAGTGAGTATAGGTCTGGTTCTTATCATCGGAAATTCTATCGCTAAGCCCATTGTTAAGGTGGCAAACCATTCCGAGAAAATCGCTAATCTGGATGTTACCCACAATGTACCTGAAGATTTGCTTAAACGGCAAGATGAAATTGGCGACTTAGCCAAAGGATTCCAAGTCGTTACCACAAGCCTTAGAGAGTTTATCAGCGATGTAAAAGCATCCTCTGAGCAAGTCGCTGCTGTCTCTGTACAATTGACTTCCGCGACCCAACAAAGCTCTATTGTTGCCGAAGAAGTAGCGAAAGCTGTTGTGGAAATCGCCAGAGGGGCTACGGAGCAAGCTAGCAATACGGAAGAAGGCTCAACAAAAGCGTCGCACCTTGGTCAAGCCATTGAGAACGACATGTCCCATACTAAAGCCTTAAACGGCGCCGCTCGGGAAGTGGTTATCGTTGTCGATGAAGGCCTCAAGGAGATTGATGATCTTTCTCGTATTTCTCAAGAAAGCGATTGCGCCACCCAAGAAATCTACACTGTTATCATTAAAACGAATGAGAGCTCTCAAAAGATTGAACAAGCCAGTAACGTCATCGCTTCTATAGCTGACCAAACCAATCTACTGGCCCTCAACGCCGCTATCGAAGCAGCCAGAGCAGGAGAGGCAGGAAGAGGATTTTCCGTAGTAGCCGAAGAGATCAGGAAGCTTGCCGAGCAATCCTCGACTTCTACTAAGTCCATCGATATGGTGGTCAAGGAATTGCAGCATAATACCCAAGAAGCAGTCAAGACCATGGAGAGAGTTTCCGCTATTTCAAAGCAACAAGCAGAGAAGGTTATTAGTAGCAAAGATAAATATCGCTTGATCGCAGAAGCCATGAATGAAGCCATCAAAGCTGTGGAAGAACTGAATGTATCTAGTTCAGTAATGGAAAAGATGAAAAGTGAGATTCTTCTTTCCCTGCAGAACCTTTCGGCAATCGCTGAAGAAAATTCCGCTGCCACAGAGGAAGTCACGGCCTCCATGGAAGAACAGACGGCATCGATCGAGGAAATCGCTGCTTCTGCTGAAGGTATGTCCGATTTAGCTAAGAATCTTAATACAATTATCGCGAGATTTAAAGTATAGGATCTGCTTGAGGCAAGGCAACCGTAAAGGTAGCTTTGCCTCATTTACGTATGAGAGGCTACAAGTGTTTTTTCGAACCTTTTCTAATATTTCCTAGACAATGTTCGAAAAAACTATTGACCTTCGATAAAGTCTTAGTTACAATAAGGACTGTACTAATTTCATACTGTTCATATATCCGCAGAGATAGGGTCTGCAAGTTTCTACCAGGCTGCCGTAAATGGCCTGACTATGAGCAAAAACTGTGCCGTGCTGCGCATCATTAGAGCCCAGGCGGAGTGTTTTACTCATTTTTTTGAGTCAAGCACTCTGCTTGGGTTTTTGTATTCCTGTCGGTCGCTAGTCGGGTTCTGTTTAAGCTCAAAATGAAAAGAAAGAACTGCATCAGAAAGAGGAGGAAATTCCTGTGGCCAACCAAGCAAAACATCCTGTCGACGAAGTACTACCTTTTGGGCAACTTTTCCTTTATGGCTTACAGCACGTACTCGCCATGTACGCCGGAGCAGTAGCTGTTCCTTTGATCATTGCCGGGGCAGCAGGATTAACCAAAGAACAAACAGCTTTTCTAATTAATGCGGACTTATTCACTTGTGGTATCGCAACTTTAATTCAAACCATCGGTTTCTGGAAATTCGGCATCCGTATTCCCGTTATTCAGGGTGTTACCTTTGCCGCCGTAACACCCATGGTCATGATTGCTCAAAGTCAAGGCATGACAGGGATTTTTGGGGCTGTCATAATCGCCGGATTGTTTACCCTCTTAATTGCACCCTTTTTCAGTAAACTGATTCGCTTTTTTCCGCCGGTCGTCACGGGAAGTGTCATTACCATTATCGGTATCTCACTCCTGCAGGTTGGTGTAAACTGGGCAGCCGGAGGTGTCGGCAACCCGAATTATGGTTCGCTGACCTTTTTAGGAGTAGCCGGTATTGTGCTTTTGACCATTCTGCTCGTCAATAAATATTGTACAGGTTTTCTTGCCAATATTAGTGTGCTAATCGGTCTGGTAGTTGGAATGATTGTGGCCGTTCCCTTAGGGCTTGTAAACTTCAGTGGAGTAGGCAACGCGGCTTGGATCGGTATTGATACACCTTTTTACTTTGGATTACCTACCTTTGAGTTGGGAGCAATCATCGCCATGATCCTCGTCATGCTCGTTGTGATGGTCGAATCTACCGGAGATTTCCTCGCTATCGGTGAAATTGTCGGTAAAGATATTAGTGAGGATGACTTAACTCGCGGCCTAAGAGCGGACGGCCTATCCACTATGCTCGGCGGAATCTTTAATGCCTTTCCTTACACCGCTTTTGCGCAAAACGTAGGTCTGGTGGGCCTCACCGGCATCAAGAGCCGTTTCGTAGTCGCTACCTCTGGTCTAATCTTAGTTGTGCTCGGTCTATTTCCTAAAGTGGCTACAGTCGTCGCCTCCGTCCCCAGTGCAGTCCTCGGAGGTGCAGGCATAGCTATGTTTGGTATCGTAGCAGCCAATGGAATTAAGACGTTAAGCAAGGTGGATTTTAGCAATAATCATAATCTATTTATTGTTGCTATCAGCATCGGCATTGGGCTCATTCCTTTGGTTTCTCCTAACTTTTTCTCTCTCTTCCCAGCCTGGACCCAAACCATTCTCCACAGTGGAATTACCTTAGGCTCCATTACCGCGATTGTGCTTAATGCCTTCTTCAATGGACCTACTTCCGGAGCAAAGAAGGAAGAACACATGGATGAAGTTGTGGCAAGTACCGCGAAATAGAAAACCACTAAATGATATGAATAGCAGGAAAACGTGGGTGGGGAGAAATCTCCACCCATTTTGCAAGAATTATGGTAATACGGCTTGCATCACTAAAATGATTCTGCCATGATTAATAAAAAGAGACATGTAGAAATAAGGCGGGTTGAGGTGAGGATAAAATGCTCAGACAAAAAACAGTCACCTTATGGGAGATGACAGGTTATGCTGAAGTGATTGTCTTCATTGGTGCAGGAGGAAAAACTACTGCACTGCAAGCCTTGGCTCAAGAAATTCATTCCCAAGGGCGCCGGGTCATTGGGACAACTACGACCAAGGTTTACCCCATGCCCAGCTCCTTTTGGCAGAGCTGGGAGCGTCCTGATATTCCACCTCCACAAGGGATCGACAAGCCTTGCTTTTGGTACAGGGGAAACGGTGAAGAGAATAAATGGCTGGGACCTAGGGTGCAGATCGTGGACCAAGCCCTGAATGAGCGAACGAAGGATAGTGGGGTTTGGCTCGTTGAAGGGGATGGAGCACGGGGGAAAAAACTAAAATGTTGGAATCAGCATGAGCCTCAGATACCCTTAAAAAGCCAAGTAGCTATCCTTCTAATCTCCGGAGGACTTTGGGGGAGAACTCTCACCGAAGAGGAGATCCACCGGTCGGAAGAATGTCCCGAGTTTCTAGGCGGACTCTGGGCTTCTGAAAATGCTGCAGATTATATTCTTAATTCCCCGGTATTTTATCCTGAGTATAAAGAGTTGTCTTGGATTGTCCTTTTTAATGCCTTCAACGACCCATCCTACTCTAACCTTGAGGGAATCAGCCAGGCTGTACTCAAGAGTCTGGAAGGGCAATTTATAAACTCTCGTCCCAGTCGGACTCAGCCCCGGCACCTTCGCATAGCGGAGGGAGATGTCAAGAAAGGGAGCTTAACATGTTGCGATTTGTGGTAATGGCTGCAGGAAAGGCTTCGCGAATGGGACAGGACAAGCTGTCTCTGCCCTGGGGGGATACAACCATTCTTGGCCATGTGCTCCGAACCCTTAAATTGGCGATTCGAGAACATTCTAGAGGAGCGAACCATCAGGAAGTTCATTGCGAAATCCTTGTGATTGCCCCTAAAGCTTGCTCAGCCTATCGTCTTGGTGAAGAGGGTAACTTCTTAATACATGATGATTTTATAGCCAGTAATTGTCAGTGGATTCAATCAGAGCTAGGACAACCCTTGTCTCAGACAATCCGTAGCGGTTTAAAAGATTATTCCTTAGACGGACCCGGAATTTGTTTTATTCCCGGAGACCAAGTGGGCATGGATGAACAGACCCTAGCACGAATGATTCAAATTTTTATTGAAGAAGTACCGGATTTCTTGGTCCCTAAAGCCCTAGAAGTCATAGGTTCCCCCGTATTTTTCCACTCTCGTTATATTTCTGAACTAATGAATCTCCAAGGCGAACAAGGGGGCAAGCAGGTCCTAAATCGCTATCGAGAACGCTGGGTAAGCTTTCCTGTACCCGATGGTTTTTTTCTCGACATCGATACTATGACGGAATATCTCTCGCATCGCCCTAAGCTAGGCTAGGAAAGCACCTTGCTAAGAAGATTTTGCATTCTAAGATTCGAATAATAATGGGTGACAAAAATATTGATACGCTAAATTTAATAAGCTATATCTGACAGAAACTGTTACGTATCAAGTCAGAATGCTAACTAAACTTTTATGAGCTGTAAGGTGGTGTGATAATATGAATCCAGAACTCATGCAAAAAGTGAATAGTCTCATCCAAACGAAGGAAAGTGGTATTCTGGGGACCGTTATCACCTGTGAGATAAAGGATTTACCTCGTGGGAGCAAATTTCTAGTCAATAGCAAAGGAGAGCTTCTTGCCGGAGAGCTGCCGGAGGGCTTGCTTTCCTTGCTACATGAACCGATTCAAAGGGTATTTCTTCAGAGAAAGGCGGAGCGACTGCCCATCGGGAGTACCCTTTCCTTGGAGCTAAGCGATTCTTATTCTTCCCTAGAACTATTTTTAGATCCGATTATCCCTACCCATCGTCTGATCATTCTGGGTGGAGGCCATATCGCCCTTCCCTTAGTCCAGATGGGAAAGCTTCTGAATTATGAAGTGACCGTCATTGATGATCGTCCCTCCTTCGCCAATAAGGGACGTTTTCCTGAAGCGGACCAGGTGATTTGTCAGGATTTTCAGAGTGCTCTTCAGGAATTAACCTTCGACGAGAGTACCTATGTCATCGTCGTGACCCGCGGACATCGCTATGATCAAACCTGCTTAGAAGAAGTACTCAAGCGGCCTCAAACTGCCTATCTGGGGATGATCGGCAGCCGCCGCAAAGTAGCAACGATTATGAACAATCTAAGAGAAAATGGCTATAGTCAAGAGGTCCTCGATCGAGTCTATACCCCGATTGGCTTAGATATAGGAGCGCAAACTCCAGAAGAAATTGCAGTCAGCATCATAGCCGAGATGATTATGGTCGACCGCTATGGCTTCAGTCAAGGAAGGATGGGTGCCACTTGGACCATAAAGTCATTGAAGCAATCAGTCAATTAAATGGAGAGAAAGCAGTATTAGCCACGATAGTGAGTACAAAAGGCTCTACGCCGAGGAAAGCAGGAGCTCAAGTCCTCTTTTTCCAAGATGGAAGGACTATTGGCACCATTGGCGGGGGCTGCGGGGAAGCCGAGGCACGTGGTCACGCCTTAAATGCTCTGCACAAGCAAGAACCACTTCTGATCCAAGTGGACTTAACTCATGAAATTGCCGAACAGGATGGGATGGTTTGCGGAGGAACGATGGATATCTTTCTTGAACCACTCCTAGGTTTCTGAGCATGCGGACGTCCTATACTGCACTTAACCACCTTGGGTTGGGTATCCGCTGCCTCTAGAGATGGGAGCAAACGTGGATTAGTTCAGTGAGAAGGGGTAAAGAAATGATATGATGACTCCAGGAAATTTAGCCGATCCACCCGTTGTCCTCATTCGAGGGGCGGGGGAGCAGGCCAGCGGGGTGGGATGGGCTTTGCATAGAGCAGGCTTCCGAGTGGTCATGACCGAGATCGCACAGCCCTTGATGGTGCGCTGGCCCGTGTGCTTCGGCACTGCTATCCTCGAAGGATCTTGGGAGGTCGAAGGAATCCGAGGCATGCACATCGAATCTCCTCAAGATTGTCCGAGGGTTTGGCAACAAGGAGGAATTCCAATCCTTGTCGATCCGGACTTAAAGCACCTTCCCCAGATTCGACCGGATATTTTGATCGATGCTATTATGGCCAAACGCAATTTGGGAACGACCATCGCTAGTGCGCCTCTTACGATCGGCATGGGACCGGGTTTTTGCGCCGGCAAAGACGTACATAGGGTGCTGGAAACCAACCGCGGCCATAACCTCGGGCGCCTAATTAATTCCGGTTATGCCGAGCCTAATACGGGTATTCCTGAAGCAGTCCTGGGTTATACCAAGGAAAGAGTTCTTTATGCACCGGGTGCGGGCATCTTCGAAGCCAAATGCAGAATTGGGGAAGAGGTCCGGGTGGGAGATATCCTAGGGCTGATTCAACAAGGAGAGCAAATCACCCCGGTTCAAGGGAATCTGGGTGGGGTAGTACGAGGATTGCTGCGCTCGGGAACCGTCATTATAATGAACGAAAATAATGATGCTCGCATCAAAGTCGGGGATATAGATCCCCGTTTTAAAGAAGAATATTGTTGGACAGTTTCTGATAAAGCTCGAACCCTAGGAACTTCTGTTTTACTGGGCATTATAGAGTGGATGAATGGGGGCAGATAAAGTGTTAACTATACGAGATATCGTTCAACCAGAGACCTTGACAGAAGCGTATCAAATACTTACTAAGCAAAGGACCAACACAGTCCTGGGTGGTTGCGCTTTTTTACGTCTGGGTTCCAAACGAATCGGGATCGGCATTGATTTAGCCAAATTAAACCTCGACCAAATCACGGAAGAAGATGACACTATTAAGCTAGGGGCCATGACGACCCTGCGTCAAATTGAAACCCATCCTTTATTGAATGAATCTTTCGGTGGTGTTTTGCCCAAAGCCGTGAGCAATATCATCGGCGTTCAGTTCCGCAATGGCGTGACCATCGGCGGCTCCGTGTATTCCAAGTATGGTTTTTCCGATCCGATCACTGCACTTTTAGCCTTGAATGCTAAAGTGGACTTAGTCAAAGCGGGACGATTGCCCCTAGGTGAATTTTTAGCCCGACCCCGCGAAAAGGATGTTTTAACTCATGTAATTATTCCTAAGGAAGAGCAAATCGCCTCTTATCAGAGCCTGCGTATTTCAGCCAGTGATTATCCAATACTCACGGCGGCCGTAGCTAAGAACGGCGAAGATTGGCGTATCGTCGTCGGCGCACGCCCCCAAGTGGCAGAGCTGGCGGGCAAAGCCTCCGAGCAGCTTGCTCAAGCCTATGCCCACGCAAAACTCGATTCCTTTATGGTTGCCGGAGAGAAGAATGAAGTTAACGAAGTTGTTGAGGGTATCCTTGAACAAATGAGCCAAGAATTAAGCTTTGGCTCCAATGCCCGTGGATCAGCAACCTACCGTCAAGGGATAGCCAAAGTACTAGTTAGACGCGGGATTCAGGAGGTGTTAGCATGGATATCGAAGTAACCCTTAATGGCAAGAAAACAACCCTGCAAGGAAAAAAGGACGAATTTCTCGCCGATACCCTGCGCGCCCATGGCCAACTGAGCATTCGCAAAGGCTGTAATACCACCTGTTGCGGATTATGCACGGTTTGGATTGACGGGAAACCTACGCTCTCTTGTGCTTACCTCACCTTCAGGGCCGAAGGAAAGAATATTACCACCATCGAGGGAGTAAAGGAAGAGGCGGAAGCTTTCGCTAAGGTCTTAGTGGCAGAAGGAGCGGAGCAATGTGGCTTCTGTAGCCCGGGCTTCATTATGACCGTCTTGGCTATGAAAAATGAACTTCAAAACCCCACCGAGGATGAAATTATCCACTACTTAACCGGGAATCTCTGCCGATGTACCGGCTATATGGGCCAATTGCGTGCCATCAAAAAATACTTGGGGGTGGCCTAAATGAAGATAGTAGGAAAGGATAGTCCCAAAATTGATGGTATGGCCATCGCCACAGGACGTCCCGTATATACAGAGGATTTGGCGCCTAAGGATGCCCTCGTGATTAAGATTCTCCGCAGCCCCCATGCCTTTGCCCGCATTAAGTCCATCGATACCAGCCGGGCGGTGGCCCTTGAAGGAGTGGAATGCGTTTTTACCTATCAAGATGTGCCCGGGATTCGTTTTACCTTAGCCGGTCAATCTTATCCGGAGCCCTCTCCTTATGATCGCTTGATTTTGGATGAAATCGTTCGTTACGTGGGGGATGAAGTGGCGATTGTGGCCGCTGTCGATGAAAGAACGGCCCTCAACGCCCTGAAGCGCATCAAGGTACAGTATGAAGTCTTGGAACCTGTGTTAGATTTGGAAACAGCCATCGATCATCCTTCGATTGTCCATCCCGAGGATAACCTGCACTTAAATTTTGATATCGGTATGGAAAAGGAACGCAACATTATCTCCTATCAAAAGGTTGAAGCAGGGGAAGAGATTGAAGAAGCCCTAAGGCAATGTGACGTGGTCGTTGAGGAAACGGTCTATACTCAGGCCCAATCTCAAGCCATGATGGAAACCTTTCGTGCCTTCAGTTACCTAGATCATGCCAATCGCCTAGTGATCACCTCCTCGACCCAAGTACCCTTTCATGTCCGCCGACAAATAGCACGGGCCTTTAACATTCCAGCCAGTCGCGTGCGGGTGATCAAACCCCGGATTGGCGGAGGCTTCGGAGCGAAACAAACCGGTTGTTGTGAAGTATTTTCAGCCCTTGTCACCCTGAAAACCGGCAAGCCCTCCATCATCATCTATGATCGCACCGAGACTTTTAACTCATCGACCAGTCGCCACGCCATGAAAATGAAAGTGCGCCTGGGTGCGGACAAGGAGGGTATGATTCGTGCTTATGATCTGGAGGTTCTCTCCGATGGCGGAGCTTATGGAGAGCACTCCTCAACCACCCTAGGGTGTGTGGGCGAAAAAACCATGTCTATGTACAACAAGACCAAGGCTGTTCGTTTCACCGGAACCGCGGTCTATACGAATAAACAACCGGGAGGAGCCTTCCGTGGCTATGGAGCAACCCAAGGGACCATGGCCTTGGAAACTGCGGTCAATAAGCTGGCCGCCGAGCTGCAGATGGATCCTACCGAAATCCGTTTAAAGAACTTGATAGAAGAGGGAGAAACCTCTCTCGTCTATAATGGCAAGGTTATCAAGAGCACGACCCTCAAGGATTGTATTCGTAAAGGGAAGGAACTTATCGGCTGGGATGAAAAATACCCGCGTCAAGTACTTAGCAATGGTAAAATCCGAGCTGTCGGTATGGCTGTAACTCAGCAAGGCTCCGGAATTGCGGGAATCGATACCGCTTCAGCAGAAATACGCCTAAATGACGAGGGAAGCTATAACCTACTTTTGGGTTCGACGGATATGGGAACAGGCAGCGATACTATCCTCAGTCAAATGGCAGCCGAGATCATGGAAACAACTGTGGATCAAATCGCTGTCTATGCCGGGGATACGGATACATCCCCCTATGACCCCGGTTCCTATGCTTCCAGTACCACCTATGTGACCGGCATGGCAGTGGTGCAAGCCGCCGAAGAATTAAAGGAAAAGATCCTCATCCAGGGTGCCCGGTATATGGATAGAAACCCCGACGAAGTGGAATTTAACGGTCAGTCAGTGGTCACCTTGGATGGCAAGACAAGCATTACCCTTGAGAAGATTGCCGAGCTCAATGTACTAGGCTCAGGCCGTCATCAGTTGGTGGGTAACACGACTTATGGCAGCCCCGTCTCGCCACCCCCCTATATGGTAGGGTTTGCGGAGGTAGAAGTGGATCCCCAGACAGGTAAAGTAGAACCCATTGATTTTGTCGCCGTCATTGACTGCGGTACGGTTATCAATCCTAAACTGGCTCGCATCCAAGCCGAAGGGGGCTTAGTTCAAGGTATCGGCATGGCCCTCTATGAAGAAGTCCGCTACGATGGCAAGGGAAGAATGCACACGAATGATTTTATGCAATATAAAATTCCCACCCGCAAAGACGTCGGTAATATTCGTGTTCACTTTATCGAAAGCTACGAACCCACCGGACCCTTCGGAGCCAAATCCATCGGTGAAGTCGTCGCCAACACCCCCGCCCCAGCCATCGCCCACGCTGTCTTTAATGCAACCGGCTTCAGAGTTACAGAACTACCCATCACCCCCGAAAAAGTATTTCTCGGACAGGGATAAAAAGCGCGAAATAGTGGCTTCTTTGTTGTTTGTGACGTCATCAGCTGTTAATAGCGCATGGCTACAAAGTTGCAACTAGCTTTATATTTTTAAGCTTGCGCAGCTCTATAGATACTTTATAGCTAATAAAAGCAACGATTTTAACGTATAAAAAGTACATCTCAATAGTTTGGAAAGCCAGACTTGAGATGTACTTTTATTTCTTTACGCGAAGCTTTTAGTGTGAGTTTTATCACAGTAAGAACTAGCTGAGGTCACAGCATAAGGGTTGTCTTTGCGATAAGATAATTTCAGATGGTGCACGGACAACAATCGCCGACACCAGACACTGATCGTCAACAACATAAATTTATTAAAAAATATGATAGGGAGGATTTCAAAGAATGAGTATGTTCTGTTTTCAATGTCAAGAAACCGCTAAAGGTACGGGCTGTACAATCAAAGGGGTATGTGGCAAGACTGCTGATGTTTCCAATTTACAAGACCTTTTAATTTATGTCTTAAGGGGAATTGCTATCCACAGCCTGCAAGCTCGTGAATTAGGAATTGTTCGTCAGGATGTAGACAAATTTGTTATGGAAAGCTTATTTGCTACGATCACCAATGCTAACTTTGATAACGCCAGTTTCGTAGCTCGGGTACGTGAAGGCCTAGCCCTTAGAGAAAGCCTAAAGCAAGATATTCTCCAAGCAGGTGGCGTACTGCCAAACAACCTTCATGATTCCGCTACTTGGACCGCTGATACTGCAGAAGAATTCGATCAAAAAGCTGCTCAAGTCGGGATTTTAGCCACTGAAAATGAAGATGTTCGTTCCCTCCGTGAATTGATCATCTACGGACTCAAAGGAATGGCAGCCTATGCTGAGCACGCTTTTGCTCTCGGTTATGATGATAACAGCATTTTTGCCTTTATGATGAAAGGCTTAGCAGCAACTACTGACGATACACTCTCAGCAGATCAATTGGTCGCTCTGGTCCTCGAAACAGGGAAATATGGGGTGGATGTCATGGCTCTTCTCGACAAAGCCAACACCACGACCTACGGTAACCCTGAACTTACCAAAGTCAATATCGGTGTCCGTAACAACCCGGCCATCCTCATCAGTGGTCACGATCTGAAAGACTTAGAAGATCTCTTAAAACAAACGGTCGGAACTGGCGTAGATGTTTACACTCACGGTGAAATGCTTCCAGCTCACTACTATCCCGCTTTCAAAAAGTACGATCACTTTGTAGGTAACTATGGTAACGCTTGGTGGAAACAAGATAAAGAATTCGATTCCTTCAACGGCGCTATCTTGCTCACCACTAACTGCTTAGTACCGCCTAAGGATTCCTATAAAAACCGTCTCTTCACCACCAGCGTTGTAGGTTACGAAGGTGTACAACACATCCCGGCTCGTGAAAAAGGAAAAGCTAAGGATTTCTCTGCTATCATCGAATTAGCAAAAACCTTACCAGCTCCTACAGAGATCGAAACTGGAGAAATCGTCGGTGGATTTGCTCATAACCAAGTCTTCGCAGTAGCAGACAAAGTAGTCGAAGCTGTTAAATCCGGAGCCATCAAACGCTTCTTCGTCATGGCAGGTTGTGACGGACGGATGAAGAGCCGTGATTATTACACAGAATTCGCTCAAGCTATTCCTAAAGACACTGTCATTATGACCGCAGGCTGCGCGAAATACAAATACAACAAACTCGACCTGGGAGACATCGGCGGTATTCCAAGAGTCTTGGATGCTGGACAATGTAACGACTCCTACTCCCTAGCAGTCATTGCTCTTAAGCTTAAGGAAGTCTTTGGTCTTGACGATGTTAACAAACTTCCTATCTCCTACAACATTGCTTGGTATGAGCAAAAGGCAGTTATCGTGCTCCTTGCTCTTCTCTACCTGGGTGTGAAAAACATCCACTTAGGACCTACATTGCCTGCATTCCTCTCTCCTAATGTAGCAAAAGTACTTGTGGAGAACTTTGGAATCGCTGGAATCAACACCGTAGAAGACGATATCAAACTCTTCATGGGTGCCTAATTTCCCTATCGTAACCTACCCTCACCCCATAAAAAAAGCAGGAAGCCTTGGCTTCCTGCTTTTTTGGGACAAGGGGACAGGTTCCCTGTCCCACTTTTCCACTCATCTCACTCATCTCACTCATCTCATATAATAGTATTGTCCGAGATTCGCCACAATGCTATAATTTTCCTGAGGTGACTACTTATGGCAAGAAGGCCGAGGGAACAAAGCCCAACGGGTATTTATCATGTCATAATGCGAGGCGTGAATCGTCAAAATGTTTTTAATGACAAAGAAGACCGCTGCAAATTTATTGAGAAACTTGCTCAATTCAGAGGGGTAAGTGGTTATAGAGTTTTTGCCTATTGTCTTATGAATAATCATATTCATATTTTAATACAAGAGCTCAACGAACCCCTAAGTGCTGCAATCAAACGTATCAGTTCAAGTTATGTTTTCTGGTTCAACAAGAAATATGAGCGGTGTGGGCACCTGTTTCAAGAGAGGTTCAGAAGTGAGGCGGTGGATTCAGATCGATACTTCTTAACTGTATTACGATATATTCATCAAAATCCGGTCAAGGCTAAAATTGTTGATGATATATCGGAGTTCCCTTGGAGTAGCTATAAAGAATTTTTTGCAACAGATCATTTGGTCGATAAAGAGTATGTTCTTAATATGTTTGGCGACACCCCAGAAAAGGCACTGAAGGTATTTGCTGAATTTCAAAAGAAACAAAATGAGGACATTTGCCTTGAAGTTGAGGAATTGAAAACGACAAGTGATGAGAGAATTAAAGAAATGGTTAGGAAGCAGTTTGGAATCGAATCGATAAGGATAGGGGAGGCCGAGAAGGCCTTACAAGACAGTATCCTAAAAACATTAAAGTCGCTAGAAGGCGTAAGTGTTCGGCAGATTTCGCGGGTAACGGGGTTATCTAAAACAAAAGTTTGGCGGCTATAAAATTAAATCATTGGGGAAGGGTGGGACAAAGGACCTGTCCCCCTGTCCCTATCGCCCGTGGAATTCGGGTTCGCGCTTTTCGAGAATTGAGGCTACGGCCTCTTTTTTGTCTTCAGTACCCATGCAGAAGATGGAGCCAGCTTCTTCGTACATCAGACCCACTTCTAGAGGGGCATCGACGGCTAGGTTAATAGCTTTTTTAGCAAAACGAATAGCATAGGGTGGCATGCCGGCGATTATTTCAGCCATCTTCATGGCTTCAGCCATTAAGTCCTCGGGAGTGGTGACGATATCTACAAGTCCAATGCGAGCAGCCTCTTGAGCATTGATTTTTTCAGCAGTAAAAATGAGACGTTTAGCCTGACTGGGTCCGACAGTCCGTGTCAAACGCTGAGTTCCCCCCATATCAGGGTTGAGGCCAATCCGCACTTCATTGATAGAAAAACTCGAGGAACTTGAAGCAATACGAATATCACCACATAAGGCGAGCTCTAGACCGCTACCCACAGTGATACCATTGAGAGCCATAATTACGGGTTTAATAAAACGATCCCAACGCGTGTTAATTCCTTGGTAACGGTAGATATCTCGAGAGATAAAGTAGGAGTCGAGTTTGGCAAGTAGAGCTAGGTCTGCACCGGCGCAGAAAAATTTATCCCCTGCTCCGGTAAAGATGACCACCCGCACATCCTCATCATAGTGCAGCTCTTCTTGGATTTTCTCCATCTCCTGATAAGTTGCCAAGGTCCAGGAGTTCCCCTTGTCCGGACGGTTTAAGGTGACTATGGCGATAGCCCCCTGTTTCTCGACTATAAAATCACTGTATGAACCCATATTAAACTACCCCCCATCTTATAATGACTCAAAATGCAAACTGGGGACAGGTCCCAATTTTCAATATTTTTGCAAACTGGGACCTGTCCCCAGTTTGCACAGTTTGCACTCATAGCTGCCGGGCGGCATCATAGGCAGATTGAACAGCATCCAGTACTTTAGCCGGCCTGATTGTATCGCCGATTGAATGCAATGCCACTTGGATAGGGAGCTTAGCTTGGAGCTCCTTCATAAGCTCTTGATTAGCGACCGACCCAATAGCGGGGACCACCGTATCCGCGGGGATCAGGCTTTCTCCTTCCGGTCCCTCGACCCGAACACCATCAGGACCAACGGCTTTTACCATCGTATGGGTCAATACCTTAACCTGATGCCGTTTCAGATCGGCCAGCATCGCCCAGCGGGTGCTCGAGCCTAGGTCGCGGCCGACGCCCTTGGTCATTTCCACTAAAGTGACCCGCTTTTTTCCTTGCCAAAGAAGCTTAGCCAGAGTATCTATGCTTTCCGCTTGGTTAACGATGAGAAAACGGAGGGTTTCCGCATCCAGGGTCCCTTGGTTGGCCAAGTAGAGAGCAGTTTCCACCCCTACCGAGCCACCGCCGACGATAACGATGTTGTGACCCGTCTCTTTTCCGGCCAGTACATCCCAAGCTTGAGTGATGACTACACCTTCCTCTACAGGGAAGGGAGGTTCCATAGGCAGAGCGCCGGTAGCGACAACAATGTCGGTCCAGCCTTCCTTCTCAAAACTCGCCAAAAGGTTCTCCGCAGTTGCTTCTTGGCCCGTAGAGATTTTGACATCTTGCATCTCGCAGACTTGAACCAGATAATCGGTAAAGCGATTGAAGTCCTGGCGATCTGGTGGTGCTGCGGCAAGATTGATCTGGCCTCCGGGCTGACTGGATTTTTCCCAAACAGTTACATCATGACCGCGTAGGCTGGCCACCCGAGCAAACTCTAATCCTGCAGGGCCACCCCCCACCACAAGGATTTTCTTAAGCACAGCACTGTCGGCCTGGGTTTTATTGTTTAGCCCAAGCTCCGCCTCTCGCCCGGCTTCTGCATTCACTAAGCAAGCCACCGGTGCTCCTCGGAACACATGATCCAAACAACCCTGATTGCAACCTACACAGGGGCGAATTGGGGAGGAATCTAACCCTTGGGCTTTTAAGGGTAAAAAGGGATCCGCTAACAGGGGCCTTGCCATTCCAACCAGATCCGCATCCCCTGAAGTAAGAATATCTCGAGCCAACTCAGGAGAGGTTATGCGATTGGAGGCAATAACCGGCACAGAAACAGCCTCTTTTATGCCCCGAGCCAAATAGCGGAAGGCCGCGGGAGGGACATTCATCGTGATCTGAGGAACCAATGTCTCATGCCAGCCCCCCGTCACGTTGATAGCGTTCACCCCAGCCTCTTCTAAGGCCTTAGCAAAAATTCGTGCCTCTGCGTTGGTGTGTCCACCCGGCACAAAGTCATGACCGGCGATCCGAGCGAGCAAAGGGAAGTCGGGTCCTACGGCCTTTCGAATTTCTGCCACAACTTCTAAGGCAAATCGCATGCGGTTCGGTAGATCACCACCGTATTCATCCGTTCTTTTGTTCGTCACGGGAGAGAGGAATTCAGAGATTAAGTAGCCAGTCCCAGCAAGAATCTCCACTCCATCAAAACCTGCTTGCTGGGTGCGGGCAGCAGCTTGGGCAAATTTTTGAATCATTTTTTTAATTTCTTCCCCGGTCAGTTCGTGAGGAATCTCTTGCGTTAATTTAGAAGGTAGAGGGGAAGGAGCAACGGGCTGGTTCCCGGTCAATTGTGAGGAGGCATATCTTCCTGCCTGATAGAGCTGGGTGATGGTCTTTGCTCCTTCACTATGGATGGCTGCCACAAGCTGTTGTAGCCTAGGAAGATAGCGATCCTCATCCAACTGAACCATACCAATGGTGTTGCCGACTCGATCAATTCCGCATCCACCAACGATAATTAAGCCTACCCCACCTCGAGCTCGCTTACGGTAGAACTCAATAAGCTGATCAGTAACTTCTCCAGTCGGACAGTAATTTAGATGCATGGCTGGCATCACTATGCGGTTTTTTAGCTCCATTGTTCCGATCCTGATCGGAGAGAAAAGCGGATCATCATTAAACATACTTAGCACCTCCGAGAAATGAATGACCATTCATTATGGAACAGCATATCATGAAACCAGCACCGGGGGAACAGATTTTAGTAAATAAATCAGATAATTTTTAATTTACAAAATATTTGTAAAAGGGTATTCCGTTTTGCCCGGCCATCTGATATCATAATAGAAAATGAAATGAATGAATATTCATTCAGAAAGATATAGAAAGGGGAATCGAGTTGAACATATTGGTTTGTCTAAAACAAACATTTGACACCGAAGCGAAGATTGTGATCAATTCGCAAGGAAAAATCGACTCTACAGGAGTGAATCTCATCATGAATCCCTATGATGAATTTGCGGTGGAAGAGGGGATTCGCCTTAAAGAAAAGTTCGGTGGAGAAGTCACGGTATTGAGCATGGGTGGTGCGAAGGTCAATGAAGTCTTGCGTACAGCTCTGGCTATGGGGGCAGACAAAGCGGTTGCTATTCAAGATCCTGCTTTAGAAGGTAGCGATGAATGGGTTACAGCCGCGGTACTCGCCAAAGCAGTTCAAGCTATTCCCTTTGATATTATCCTCTCTGGACGGATTGCCATCGATGATGGATCGAGTCAAGTACCCACTCGTCTTGCTGAGATATTGAGTATTCCATCCGTATCATCGGTTACCGAATTAAAGATTGAAGATAAAAATGCTACGGTTACTCGCGATATAGATGGAGGCAGTGAGATTATCGAAGTACCGCTTCCCGCGGTGATTACTGCTCAAAAAGGTTTAAATGAACCACGCTATCCATCGGTAGCAGGGATCATGAAAGCTAAGAAAAAAGAACTGAAAACCCTAAACCTCGCCGATCTTGGACTTTCCGCAGCCGACTCGGTGACTCAGGGAGCGAAGATGAAGGTCCTTCAGGTTAGTTTACCTCCGGCTCGTCAAGGGGGCCGCCTGATCCAAGGGGAGCCTGCCCAAGCCGTCGCTGATTTGGTCATGGCCTTAATGAAGGAAGCAAAAGTTATCTAATTATCAAGAAAGTAAGAAAAGAGAGGATTGGGAAGGATGCCTAAGGGAATTTTAGTTGTTCTTGAGCAGTATAATGGGGAGCTTCGCAAGGTTTCCTTGGAGCTTTTAAGCGAAGGAAGACGGTTAGCCGACGCGGCGGGGCTCACCCTCACGGGAGTCTTACTGGGCCAAGAAATTAAAAATTTAGCAGCTGTCGCAGCTTCCCAGGGAGCTGATCGAGTGATTGTGGTAGAAGATGCAGCCCTGAAGGATTATACCACGGGTGCTTACACCTCAGTACTCAACCGAATCATCCGCCAGGAGGATCCTGAAGTGGTCTTCATGGGCAATACAGGAATGGGGAGAGATTTAGCCCCACGCCTTGCCCAACGTTTAGGAGTTGGGAGTGCCTCAGATTGCGTTGCCGTCACAGTAGATTCAACATACAAGCTGCGCTTTAGACGTCCTATCTATGCCGGCAAAGCTTATGCAGAAGTTGCCACAGAGGCCCGCCCTATTCTAGCCACCATACGTCCTAATAGCTTCAGCATTACCCCACCAAACCCAGATCGTCAAGCAGAAGTGGTCGAGGCGACCGCAACCATTGATGCCAATGATCTTCAAGCCATTGTCAAAGAAGTGGTTCGTCAAGCTTCCAGCCGTCCGGAATTGACTGATGCCAACATTATTGTTTCTGGCGGACGTGCCATGAAGAATGCTGAGAATTTCCGACTGCTTGAAGAACTTGCTGATACCATCGGTGCCGCTATAGGAGCTTCTCGGGCTGCTGTAGACTCCGGATATCGTGAGTATAAATATCAAGTGGGTCAAACCGGCAAGACTGTCGCCCCAACTCTTTATATTGCTTGCGGCATTTCAGGGGCCATTCAACATTTAGCTGGAATGGGATCCTCCAAATTTATCGTAGCGATCAATAAGGATCCAGAAGCCAATATCTTTACCGTCGCCGATTATGGCATTGTCGGCGATCTTTACGAGATTGTCCCCTTGCTTACAGAAGAGTTTAAAAAGCAACTGGCCTAGGGCGGCGGAGCTAGCATTGACAACCTTGAGAAAAGGAGGTCTAATAGATTAAAAACTTGCAAAGGATGACGTAATATGGCTATTTCCCAAGAAGATAAATATGAAAAGATTTTAGATGCGGCAATCGAGGCATTTGCTGAGGTGGGCTATCATTCATGCCAAGTAGCGAAGATAGCTCGCATGGCGGGAGTAGCTGACGGGACGATCTACCTCTACTTTAAAAATAAAGAGGACATTCTAGTACGCCTGTTTACGGAAAGAATGGGGAGGTTTATTGAGCTCATTCGGAGCGAAATGGATTCCTGCCAGAATACACGCAGTCGCCTTAGAGCTATTGTGCATACGCATTTGACCTATATGGAGAATAACCGTGCTCTAGCGACTGTATCACAAATCGAGTTAAGACAGCCTAACTCAAGCTTATATAGTGCCATTGCCTTCCCGCTGAGAGATTATTTTCGTTTGATTGAAGAGGTGATCGAAGAAGGAATAAAACAAAAGGAAATCATTCCTTCACTCAATGTTCACGTAGCACGGCAGATGATCTTTGGCACCATCGATCGAGCGACTACCGATTGGTTTTTTGCAAGATCAGAACGATCCTTAAGCAAGGACACAGACTGCATGATAGAACTATTCGCAGGTGCCCTGGGATTGCCGAAGGAAGAAAATATAAAGTAATAAGACCGTAGGATTAGTAGTAAGCATAACTGTAGTAAGAATAGGAGTAGTAAGAATAGGAGTAGTAGGAATAACAGCAGCAGTAGGTGAAGCAGGAACGGTAAAAGCAGTAAAAGCAGATTACGGGTAGACAACGCAGATAAAAGAGTGAGACTTGACGAGTGATGATTGATTTGAAAGCCTGAGAGAAAGGGTTTTCTCCGCCTCTAAAAGACTGAATATTCTAAATATAAACAATAGACAGAAATAGACCTCCGTTATGAGATGAATTTTTGAGAGAAGGCTTAAGTTAAAAAAGTATAGAGAAAAACAGTACCTAATGAGAGAAGGAGGATGAATATGCCCATATACAAGGTGGCGGTTTTAGGCTCAGGAGTAATGGGAAGCACCATCGCAGCCCACCTCGCCAATGCCGGAATTCCCAGTCTACTACTGGACATCGTGCCTTCCAGTATACTGCCCGAGGAAGAGATAGCCGGGCTGACCTTAGAATCCCCCAAAGTAAGAAATCGTATTGCCGCAGCCAATAAAGCCAAGCTACTTAAGATGAGTCCTGCTCCTCTGTTTGTTCCGGAATTTGCTGATCGCATCGAGGTCGGGAACTTTGCGGATGATCTATCCCGCTTAAAGGAAGTGGACTGGGTTATCGAAGTCGTTGTGGAACGCTTAGACATTAAGATCGACCTCTTTAAGAAGGTAGCTCAAGCTGTCCGTCCCGGAACTATTGTAACCTCCAACACCTCCGGTATTTCCTTAAAAGCAATGGCGGAGGGACTTCCTGAAGAATTTACGAAGAATTTTTTAGGAACACACTTCTTTAACCCCCCGCGCTACATGAAGCTCTTCGAATTGATTCCGGGGCCCAACACCGATCCTGCAGTCATTGAGGAGATGGCTGAGTTTGCCGAGCGAGTACTGGGCAAAGGGGTCGTCTATGCCAAGGATACTCCTAACTTCATTGCCAACCGCATCGGCGTCTTCGGATTATCCGCAACCCTGAAAGAAATGCTACGCTCCGGCTTAACCATCGATGAAGTCGATGCCTTAACCGGTCCGGTCATGGGGCGACCGAAGTCCGCCTCCTTCCGCACCGTAGATATGGTGGGCTTAGATACCTTCGTCCATGTAGCCAATAACGTCGGGGATAATGTTCCCGAAGAGAAAGAATTCTTCGTCATGCCGGAATTCATTCACACTATGCTTAAGAACGGCTGGCTCGGCGATAAGACTAGGCAAGGCTTCTATAAGAAGGCCAAAACAACAGAAGGCAAAGAGATCTTGGTTCTTGACCCCCATACCATGGAGTATGTCCCTAAGAAAAGGGTTCAATTTGCTTGCTTGGATAAAGCCAAGAATGCAGGCAGTCTTAAAGATAAGCTGAGGACCATAGTCAACGGCAAAGATCCCGGTGCAGTTTTCGCCTGGCAAGTCCTAAAAGAAGTTCTCCTTTATGCGGCCCGCTTAGCTCCCCAAATTGCCGAGGATATCACCGCCATCGATGAGGGCATGAAGCTGGGCTTCAACTGGGAAATGGGTCCCTTTGAGACTTGGGATGCCTTAGGGGTAAAAGCAACGGCGGAGCGCATCCGTGCTGAAGGGGGCATCTTACCTGAGATTGTAGAAAAACTCCTGGCCGAAGGTAAAGATAGCTTCTATCAAAAGACCGAGAGCGGCGACACCCTCTACTATGCTGAGGGAGAGTATGCAGAGAGAGTGGCTAGCCCTTACGCCTTTTCTCTCAAACAAGCCCATAAGCAAGGCAAGAAAATCTTCGGCAACTCCGGTGCCAGCTTAGTTGATATGGGTGACGGAGTGGCCTGTCTAGAATTCCATTCCCCCAACAACTCCATCGGCGGCGATATCATGAATATGATCCACAAATCCCTAGCGGAAGTGGAGAAAAATTATTTGGGTATGGTGATCGGTAGCCAAGGCAAAAATTTTGCTGTCGGTGCTAATCTCATGCTGATTATGATGGAAGCAGAAGAAGGCAATTGGGATGACTTAGATCTTATGGTTGGCGAATTCCAAAGAGGCACTATGGCTCTGAAATACGCAAAAAAGCCTGTAGTTGCTGCACCCTATGGTATGACCCTCGGCGGTGGTGCTGAGGTTTGTCTCCATTCTCATGCCATCCAACCGGCTGCCGAAACCTACATGGGTCTCGTCGAGCTTGGCGTAGGGCTGATCCCCGGTGGCGGTGGAACTAAGGAAATGGCCCTGCGCGCTATGGAAGGAATTCTCCCCGGTGTTGTCGTGGCCCCCGACTATTTCTTCGCCAAACGCTTTGAAGTCGTAGCAATGGCCCAAGTGTCCACCAGTGCAGAAATGGCTAGAAAACTAGGCTTCTTAAGAGATAGCGATCGCTATAGTATGAATGCTGATCATGTCCTGCTTGATGCCAAAGCTCGTGTCATCGATTTAGCAAGAAACTTCCGCCCCAACCTTCCCCAGAAGGCCAAGGCAGCAGGGCCCGGAGTTCGCGCTTTCCTAGAGATGGCGCTGTACGGTATGCAGGAAGGACGTTTCATCTCTGAGTATGATGCACACTTAGGAAAGAAGCTCGCTTATGCCATGACCGGTGGCGATGTCCTTGCCGGAACCTTAGTGGATGAGCAATACCTCCTCGATCTCGAAAGAGAAACCTTCTTAAGCCTAGCCGGAGAACCCAAGACGCTGGATCGCATTCGGCATATGCTCACCAAAAACAAGCCATTAAGGAATTAGGAGGTGAAGGACAATGAAAGAAGCTTTGATTATTGAAGCCAAACGTACAGCCATCGGCAAATCCGGCAAGGGTTCCTTAGCCCATATGCGACCTGATGATCTAGGAGCGTTTGTCATCCAAGCTGTTTTAAAAAGTGCTCCCAACTTAAATCCTGTTAATATTGATGATTGTGTCATCGGCTGTTCCTTTCCTGAAGGAGAGCAAGGGATGAACATGGCTCGGGTTATGGCCCTGCGCGCAGGACTCCCCATTGATGTCTCAGGGCTCACCATCAATCGCTTTTGCTCCTCAGGACTCCAGGCCATCTCTTTAGCTGCAGACAGAATCCGTTTGGGAGAAGCCGAGGCAATGTTGGCCGGAGGTGCAGAAAGCATGTCGGCAGTACCCTTGGGTGGTAGCAAGCCTGCTCCCAATCCCTACATGATGCAGTATCATCCGGAAGTCTACCTTTCTATGGGACTAACCGCTGAAAATGTAGCCAAAAAATATGAGATCACCCGAGAGCAACAAGATGAGTTTGCTGTAGCCAGCCATCAAAAAGCTCACGCTGCTCAGGTTAGTGGACGTTTTGACGAAGAGATCGTTCCCGTCCTCATCTCCAGCGGTAAAAAAGGGGAGGTATGGTTCAGTAAAGACGAGGGAATCCGCCCAGAGGGCACTGTAGAATCCCTCGGCAAGCTGAAACCCGTCTTTAAAAACGGTGGCTGTGTCACGGCGGGGAACTCTTCCCAAACCAGTGACGGCGCTGCGATAACCCTGCTTATGTCCGAAAACAAAGTGAAGGAACTTGAACTCAAACCCCTAGCTCTCTGGCGAGGCTTCGCCGTCGCCGGTGTCGAGCCGGAACTCATGGGCATCGGACCGATCAAGGCCATCCCCAAAGTCCTCAAGCAGGTGGGTTTAACCCTCGACCAAATCGACCTCTTCGAGCTTAACGAAGCCTTCGCCGCCCAATCCCTCGCCATCATCAAGACACTTGGCATTGACCCCGCCAAAGTCAACCCCAACGGTGGAGCCATTGCCTTCGGCCACCCCCTCGGCTGCACTGGCGCCAAACTAACCGCCACCCTACTCCATGAAATGAAACGTCGCGGACTCAAATACGGCATGGTTACCATGTGTATCGGAGGCGGTATGGGTGCCGCTGGGGTCTTTGAGCTACTGTAACAGTTCTCCAGGATTTTGCTTGCCGCGTTCACTCTATAAGCTGCGCGTACCCGTTCTAATCGCTCAAGCTCTCCGCTCCATCGGGTTCCCCGCTAAATCGCCATCCATGGCTCTCTAGCGGGTTGGAAACGTCCTGTTTCCAACCCGACTCCGCTGAAAGCTTTTCGCGAAGAACGGGTAACTGCTCGCTTAGAAGCCGTTCTCTGCTGTCAAGCAAAATCCTTGGGCTTTCTTATAAGCTACGGATGGGAACATGTTACAGATTTCATGTCTAGCGTTCATGTAACGCACAGAATTCAAGATGTCATGATTTTTGCTGAGACAGGTGACTTGTCTCTTTGTCCCAACCCTCAAAGAAAAGCAATCATATAAAGTGCAGAATAAGCGTAGCTTTTCGCACAATAGTGAACGATTTTAGCGGAGGGGCGGTACATCGCATGAGGCTTCTTTGGGGATTGCGAAGCCACTGGTTCACTTGCAGTAAGCAGCGGGGTTTGGCGTAGCTCCCATAGAAGCGAATGGGATAGCCCTGGAGCTACTGAGTGAATGATGTGCGAAAAGCTACCTGACCCCAGTAAAGAAGTAGCGACCCAAGCAAAAAACTGCTACCCAGACAAAGAACACCTCAAACGCAAACCCAAAAGATAGAGCGACCCCAAATAATCTTAGATTGAGAGAGGAGAAATAACGATGGACTTAGACTTAGCCCTTAAAGGCGGCGGCTTCCTACTCGCCGAAATAACCCCTGACCAAGTATTCACTCCCGAGGAATTAAACGAGGATCATCTACAGCTCAAAAAAATGACCCGCAGCTTCGTGGAAAAAGAAATTGCCCCTAAGATCGAAGCCCTCGAGGAGCAAGAAGACGGACTTATCCGCAGTTTTATGGCCCAAGCGGGTGAGCTGGGACTTCTCGGCTTAGAGGTTCCTGAGGAATTTGGCGGCATGAGCATGGATAAATACTCCACTGTGGTGGTGGGTGAAGAAGTTCCCCGAGGAGCTTCCTTCGCCGTAGCCTTCGCTGCTCATACTGGAATCGGTACCCTTCCGATCGTTTACTTTGGCACACCGGAACAAAAGGCTAAATATCTTCCCGGCCTCGCCTCCGGAGAGACCATCGCAGCGTACTGCCTCACTGAGCCCGGCTCCGGTTCGGATGCTCTGGGTGCTAAGGCCACAGCCGTTCTTAATGCCGAAGGTACTCATTATATCCTCAATGGAACCAAGCAATTCATTACCAACGCAGGCTTTGCAGACATCTTTCTCGTCTATGCAAAAGTCGATGGCAAGCTCACCAATTTTATCGTAGAGCGGACTATGCCCGGTGTTTCCTTCGGTCCGGAAGAAAAGAAAATGGGCATTAAAGGTTCCTCCACCCGTCAAGTCATCCTTGAAGATGTGGCAGTGCCGGTTGAGAATGTCGTCGGAGAATTAGGACGCGGGCATGTGGTTGCCTTTAATATCTTGAATGTTGGACGCTTCAAACTGGCTGCCGCTGCTATCGGTAGTGCTCAGCTCGCTTTAGAAGTCACCCTTAAATACGCGGAAGAGCGTAAGCAATTTGGCGTTCCCCTAAACTCCTTCGGGGCGATTCAAACGAAATTTGCCGAAATTGCGACCCGAACCTATCTCGCTGAGAGTGTGGTCTACCGTACTGCCGGCCTAATGGAAGAAGCTTGCAAAGATTTGGATGTGACCGGAGATTGTCGTAAAGAAGCCGGTAAAGCTCTTGAAGAGCATGCTGTTGAGTGCTCCTTAAACAAAGTCATCGCTTCAGAGGTCTTAGATCTAGCTGTGGATGAAGGGGTGCAAGTTCATGGAGGATATGGCTTTATCGCCGAATATCCCATAGAGCGCATGTATCGGGATTCCCGCATCAACCGTCTCTTTGAGGGAACTAACGAGATCAATCGCTTACTGGTTCCGGGGACCTTGCTCAAACGAGCGATGAGTGGTGAACTGCCTCTCCTGGCTGCGGCAAAGAATGTCAGCAAAGACTTGATGTCTTCCGGCCTAGGATCAGAGGAAGAGGGATTAGCCGCCCTTCTGGATATGACCCAAAAAGCAAAGAAACTATGCTTGATGGCCTCGGGAATTGCTGCCCAAAACCTTGGGATGGAACTCAAAGACAACCAATATGTTCTTCTTGGTTTAGCTGAGATGGTTCTCCAAGTTTATGCTATGGAAAGTGGCGTTCTCCGCGCCTTGAAGGTTCAAGAGATGGATGTCACCGATGACCACAAGCTCTTTGTGGAAAAGGCGGCTACCCTAGGAGCCTATAGTGCAATGAACATGATCGAACAACATGCTAAAGAAGTCATTTGCGCCGCAGAACAAGGAGATTCTTTAAGCACTGTTTTGGCAGGAATTCGCAAGCTTGTTCGTCGCCCTAATGTTGATATGATTGGGCTTCGTCAAGAGATTGCCAAGCTTGTGGTCGAAAAGGGCAAGTACCCTATACGTTAAGCTTTTGAAAGCAGTTGAAAAGGAATATCTTGATTAGATAGCTATGCTCATGAATAAATGTAGGAATAGTCAAGACTTCCTTTACAAAATGTTTTCCTAAGTATATTTTCCTAAGTATAATTTATTTTTAGATAAAAATGAGTTCGGATGGAATAAGGATTCATAGTGGGGAGGATAAAAAATAGTGGGGAGGACTTATTATGTCCACATGGGTTAAAGAATACGGTAAAAAGCTGTGCACTCCGGATCAAGCTGTCAGAGCAATCAAGAGTGGGGATTGGATCATTTACTCCTATGCTGCTAATACCTTACCTGTACTCGATATGGCATTAGCCAAGCGGACACCTGAACTCAAAGATATTCAACTCTTAGCCGGAGTGAGCATGCGGCCTCATGCCGTGGTTAAAGCAGATCCTCGCGGCGAGCATTTTACCTGGGATTGTGTGCACTTTAGCGCCATTGACCGCAAATACTATGAAATGGGTCGAGCTTTCTATGTTCCCTTAAGGTACTCAGAAGTACCACGCTATATTTTAGAAAATCTCAGCCACGTCGACGTTCTTATGGTTCAAGTAAGCCCTATGGATCAGCATGGGAACTTTAACCTGGGCCCCACGATTTCCCACTATCGGGCATCCGCAGATCGAGCTAAGACAGTGATCGTCGAAATCAACGAAGATATGCCCATTGCCCATGGCGGGTATGGCAACTACCTTCATGTTTCCGAAGTCGATTACATCGTCGAAGGTGGCCATACTGGGATGCCACAAATCCCCTCAACTCCCGTTTCAAGTGTCGATCGTAAAATAGCCCAATATGTTCTCGAGGATCTTCGCGATGGGGATTGCATCCAATTAGGAATCGGGGCTATGCCCAATGCGCTGGGTCAGATGATTGCTGAGTCCGACTTAAAGGATCTTGGGGTGCACACGGAAATGCTGGTCGATAGCTATGTAGATATGTGGAATGCCGGGCGTATCTCCTGTCGCAAAAAACAAATCGACCGGGGGAGAATGGTTTATACCTTCGCCGGCGGGACCCAAAAGCTCTATGATTTCATCGATAACAACCCTCAAGTAGCAGGCTATCCCGTGGACTATACCAACGACCGCTATATTGCCAGCCGTAACGACAATTTAGTCTCGATTAATAATGCTTTAGAAATCGACCTCTCCGGGCAAGTGTGCTCAGAAACCATCGGACCGCGCATGATCAGCGGCGCCGGGGGACAATTAGATTTTGTCGATGCAGCCTATAACTCCAAAGGTGGGCGCAGCTTTATTTGTATGGAATCCACCTTTACTTGTGCAGAAGGGAAACAACACTCGCGGATCCGTCCTCTCTTGACGGAAGGTGCAGTCGTCACCGATACCCGCCCCATGGTGCAATATGTGGCGACCGAATACGGTAAAGCTAACTTAAAAGGGGCCACCACCTGGCAACGAGCAGAGCGACTCATCAACCTGGCTCACCCCGATTTCCGGGAGGAGCTCATTAAAGAAGCTGAAAAGCTACAGATTTGGAGAAGATCCAATAAATAATTAGCGAGATAAAAAAGTATCAAGTTAAGCTGGCAAAAGGAGGAAGGGAAAGATGACCCCTACTCGGGAGATTTATTGGAATATTGATGGACATCTCATCATGTATTTCTTTGCAGCAATCATGCTAGGGATTTTTGCTTTTGGGATTGTCCGACGGTACCGCCTTTGGAAAGTCGGGCAGCCTGAGAACCGCTGGAGTGCTGGCTGGCAAGGGGTAAAAGACATTTTTATATATGGCTTTGGCCACAAGCGGATTCTGAAGGATTTTACCCCGGGGGTTATGCATCTGGCGCTCCTCGTAGGGTTTATTTTCCTCTTCTTTGCCACAGCGATGATTACCTTACAAGCAGATTTCGGGATTAATATTTTCCAAGGAGCTTTGTATATCTTTATAAAGATAACCACCAACCTCTTTGGGCTGCTGGCCATGATCGGGGTCCTCTATCTCTTCTACCGACGTTATAGCAAACGTCCCGCTAAACTCGATAACCAAAAAGACGATCTCCTAGCCTTGACCTTGATTTTAATGATCTTAGTCACAGGTTTCTTTCTCCAAGGATTCCGAATGGCCAGTGAGCACGATCCTTGGGCCACCTATGGATTTGCAGGCTACTGGATGATTGAACCCCTCCAAGCCATATTTAGCCAAGAGCAGTTGCTGGCTATGCATAAATACACCTGGTGGTTTCACATGCTAATAGCCTTTGCCTTCATCGCCTATCTGCCCTACTCCAAACTTTTTCACATCGTCTTGGGGCCGATCAACCAATTTCTCCGTCAGCGGGGCCCCGTCGGTGTTCCGGAGCTTATCGATTTTGAAGATGAATCCCAAGAGACCTTCGGCTTAAGTGAATTCAAGCAACTCTCTTGGAAAGCCATCTTCAACTCAGATGTCTGTATTCGTTGCGGACGTTGTCAAGAAGACTGTCCTGCCTATGTCAGTGGTAAGCATCTCAACCCGAAGCAGACCATCCAAGATATCAAAGGTCGAGCGGCAGAAGAGTATCACGCGGTTTGCCAAGCGAAAAAGGAAGCCAAACACTCTGCCAAGCAAGAAGGAGTAGTGGCTTCCGGTGAAGCAGCAGCTACTGTTGATGGAACAGCTGCCTTGGAAATTCCACCTGGACGCGCATTGATAGGTGACGTCATCGCCGAACAAGATATTTGGGATTGCACTACCTGCCGCTCTTGCGAACAGCAATGTCCCGTTTTTGTCGAGCATGTCGATAAAACCGTGGAAATGAGAAGAAATCTTGTGCTTATGGAATCCCGTTTCCCCAGTGAAGCCCAGCTTGCCTTCCGCAACATGGAGAACAATGGCAACCCTTGGGGTATCGGTTGGAATAAACGGGAAGAATTCCTGAAGGGATTGGAGGTCCCGACACTTGTGGAGAACCCTGAGGCGGAAATTCTCTACTGGCCAGGTTGCTCCGGGGCCTTCGATGCTCGCAATCAAAAGGTTTCGGCTGCTTTGGTCAAATTGCTTCGAGCAGCTAAGGTGAACTTTGCTATTCTAGGCAATGAGGAAAAATGCTGCGGAGACTCTGCCCGCAAGCTAGGTAACGAATTTCTCTACCAGACCTTAGCCGCTGAAAACATAGAAGTCATGAAGGGATACGGCGTGAAAAAAGTCATTACGCAATGTCCTCACTGCTTTCAAACTCTCAGCCATGATTACCCACAATTAGGTGGAAAGTTTGAGGTTGTTCATCATACAACCTACCTCAAAGAACTTATAGATAGCGGCAGACTTAGGCTTAGTGACGGGGAGAATCTTAATGACGGGGAAAGTAGGGGAGAAGAACTCCAGCTCCGGATGACCTATCATGACTCTTGCTACTTAGGACGCTATAATAAGATCTACAGCGAACCGCGGGAAATCCTTAAAAAGGCCGGCTTAAAGGTCATCGAAATGAAAAGAACTAAGGAGAAGAGCTTCTGCTGCGGTGCCGGTGGCGGTCGCATGTGGCTGGAAGAGCATGAAGGCGAGCGCATCAATGAGCTACGCACGGAGGAAGCATTAGCTACGGGAGCTGAGATCGTCGGCACGGCCTGCCCCTTCTGTCTAACCATGTTCAATGACGGCCTCAATGCCAAGGAAGAAGCCGCCGCAAAGACCAAAGCCTTGGATATAGCCGAAATCCTTGCCCAAAAGATCTAGGTAAGTGAATGTAAGGAATGGTCATGTGTAGTAAGAAAAAAGAGACGGTCATGGATTCATGACCGTCTCCTCTTAAAGTCCTTCGCACTGATCACAGGTTATAAAGTGAACTTCCCCGCCCTTGCCAGAAAAGATGATGGTTCTGTGGCACTCAGAGCAGACCACTTGAAAAGAATGGTTTACTTTTAGATCATCCTTAAGCTGATCTTCTTTAAGCTGGTCAGATTGGTGTAAAGCGTCCAAAGTCATTGAAGAAAGGCCTCCTTAGAAAATTAGGATATATATTTTTATAGGTTGATAGGTTGATTTTACTACAGGTTGGAAGTTGGCACAAATAGACAGATTACTGAAGAAAGTTTATGATATAGATAGTTTGGAATATTGCCAGTAAGATAGCTCGCAAAGATAGTTAGTAGATGGCTCCTAAAGTAGTGGTAAGATGGTCCATCTTTGTTTGAAGAGATATTAAGTAGTGAAATTAGAGGGGATAGACATGGTATTAAGAGAAATTGCTCCTGAAATCTTTTGCCTCGAGGTTTCAGTGAAGCTAAATATCAACAAGGTGAATCTCTATATTTTCCGTGGTAAGGTGCCCACCATGATTGATACGGGTACTAATGATCCCGAGGTATACCAAGCGATTCAAGAAGCGCTTAAGGAATTAGGCATCCCACGCCTCGAACAAGTTCTCCTGACCCATTGGCATGTGGACCATGCCGGGGGAGCAGAAAGCTTAAGAAAAGATGGGACGCGCATTCTCATCGGTAAACGGGATTATGAAGAATGGGTCGACTTTAGTAGCGGTAAGAGCTTTAAGATCTATGAAAATTACGCTGCAAAGGCCTGGGGGGTGCCCCAAGAGCAGTTGACGATGATCTTAAAATCCAATAAGAGGCTAAGCTTTTTTTCAACCCTGCCAGAGGGAGTGGAAAAGATCGACGTCGGTGCTGTCATTCAGGCCGGTAATTACACCCTGAAAACTATACTGACACCGGGTCATACCGCAGGCCATCTTTCCTACTATGAAGAAGACCTGGGATTGCTCTTTTCCGGAGATTCACTACTGCCCGATGTGGTCCCCTATCCGGGAACCTGGCTGGAGAATGGTGAATTAGTCAGTGGCTTGCCCAGTTATCTTCGCGCTTTGGAACGGATAGAAGCTCTCGGGGCAAAAGCCTACTTGCCAGCCCATGGCCTGACTCGGAGATCCCCGGAATCCCGTTGCCAAGAGATTCGCAACCAAATCCTCAGACAGGTCGAAGCTTATATCCCCGATGAATCCATCTTTGCAAAAGCCGTCAGCTTAAGCAAAGGTAAGTTTGACCCCATGGTTGCCTTTATCCATATGCATTATATGTATGGCTGGGAAACCTTAAAGAACAAGGGAAACCCCAATCCATTATACTCTATCAGGTAATCTTTCATAAATGAAAAATGAAATGTTATGGAGTAAGCCCTCGGAGCCCTTGATTGTGAAAAAGAAGGGATTTGGGGGCTCATTCATCTTTAAAGATACTTAAAAAAGGAAAAGCTACAAGGGAAAGTACTTTTAGTGTATCTCGGCAGTTTGTTTTGACATATATATTAATATGCTTTCTATAAAAATTTTAAAGGATTTTCCAAATGAATAGTAGAATATTCTATGCAAACATGCGTTCTGACGATTCTTATAAGGTGATTATTGTTGTTTATATAGTTCAGTTATAAAATACGACTGACTATTGCAAAGGGGTGAACAGTATGGCAACGATCGAGCAAGTGAAGGCCTTGTTACGAGCGAACTTTGAAAATGATCAAGAAAAGTTTAAAACGATTGCGCTTCAAATAGGTGCCCACGAGGCGAAAATAGGACATACTGCCAGTGCAAGAGAGATTAGGGAAATTGTACAAAATCCCAAATATAGTTCTAAGAATAAAATAGCTAAACTTAATAATAAGAATAGTATCTTGGAACCAAAATCCAGTGAAGCTGTTTTTAGCGATCTGGTTTTGACGGAAGATTTGCAAGCTAAGATAAAGAGGATCATTCATGAGTATAAGAAGAAGGAACTACTTCGAAAAAATGGCCTTAAAAACCGCAGCAAGTTGTTGATTACTGGAGAGCCCGGAACAGGAAAGACGATGACAGCATCCGTATTGGCGACGGAGTTAGATTTACCGTTGTATGTTATACAAATAGACAAACTTGTTACAAAATATATGGGTGAAACAAGCATAAGATTAAGGCAGGTTTTTGATCAGATTTATGAAGTTCAAGGAATATATTTATTTGACGAATTTGATGCTATTGGTTCTGACAGAAGCCTAGATAATGATGTGGGGGAAATGAGAAGAATCCTTAATTCTTTTTTGCAGTATCTGGAAAATGATGATTCATACAGCATCATTATTGCAGCCACGAATAACCCTACAATATTAGATAAGGCCTTGTTTAGAAGATTTGATGATATTCTAGAGTATAGCTTACCGGATATAGCACAGATAGAAAAATTATTTAAGATGAAGTTAAAAGGATTCGCCTCAAATGATACTTTCATAGATGAGGTTTACCTTGCAGCTAGTGGATTGAATCATGCGGATATCGTAAAGATTTGTGAAGATGCTATTAAGTTTTCTATCCTCGATGTAAAAGATATTTCCAAAGAGCTTGTACTAACTTATATTCAAGATAGGAAAAACCTATACAGATATAAGGGGGCCTAATTGATTAAATGGCGAGAAATTTAAGAAATATTTATATTGAAGAGAAGGGGCAGGGGTTGAAATATACACCTGCTTCTGTGGGTCGCGGTGGGGGAAATTATCCCATTAGAAAGAGCAGAATCAGCCATGGAGAATTCATTCAGGAACAGTTTAATGCGGCGTGGGAAAGAGCTGAGCGCGAATATGCAGATAGAACTGTTGTTTCTGCTACTGGAAGGGAAGGCGTGTATCTAGAGATAAGAGGTAAAGAGGGATATGATTTACTGACGAAAAGTCTGGAAGATGTTAGACAAAAGGTAAGGTTGCTAAACGTCCGGACTGAAGAAACCGGTACAGTATGTGCAACTGTTTTTGTTCCAAATGCCAAGAAAAGTTTTTTCCTTGATAAGGTTAATAAGTATAAAGAGACGGAAAAAGAGGCTCAAGTAATTGGGACAATAGAAAGTATAAATAATGCGTTTGTGGAAGCTTTGTGGGTAGGAAATAAAAACTCTATCCCAACAGATGAAGCCGTATGGTGTGAAGTCTGGTTACGGTGTGGAGTAGAAGAAAATCCTGATACGATTGTAGAGGATTTTTTTAATATATGCGGTGAAAATGGAATACCGCACAAAGAACAAAGAATTGTATTTCCGGAAAGAGTTGTTGTCGGAATATATGTCAATACCAGTCATCTGTCTTTATTACTGCTGGCCAGTCCGAGAATTGCAGAGATACGGAAGATGCAATCTCCGGTTAGTTTTTTTGTAGATTTACATGCAAGTGAACAGAGAGAATGGATTCAAGAATTTGTCAACAGAATAGACCTTTCCGGTCAGTCAGATACATCAGTTTGTATATTAGATACGGGTGTTAATAATGGGCATCCGCTTTTATCGTCAGTCCTTAGTGATAATGACATGCATACAGTCGAACCAGAGCGAGGAAAAGATGATAGAGACGGACATGGGACGAATATAGCCGGAATCGCTGCCTACTTTAATTTGGAAAAGCTGCTGGATGGTAGTGATACAATTAATATTCACCATTTCCTTGAGTCTGTAAAAATTATGAACAAACCTACAGATAATGATAAAGAGTTATATGGCGATATTACTGCCAGAGCAATTAATCTTGCAGAAATAGAAAAACCAAATACGAATCGATCCATATGTATGGCTATAACCTCAGATTCAGATTTGCTGAAAGATGGTAGACCTACTTCTTGGTCAGGAGCACTCGATTCAATAATCTCTGGGGCCACCGAGAAAAATATTAGTAGATTGATGTATGTTTCAGCAGGTAATACTGAAATTGGAGAAATTGCTGAGGCAGGAGACTTTGAAGTTGCCGTTATGAACCACTCGGTTGAAGATCCGGGACAAGCATGGAACGCGATTACTGTGGGGGCGTACACGGAAAAGATATCGATTGACGATCCTCTGTATGAGGGATTTTCTCCATTAGCTAATTGCGGTGATTTTTCTCCATTCACTTCATCATCGATTACATGGGATAAGAAATGGCCAATTAAGCCAGATATAGTACTGGAAGGCGGGAATCTAGCCTTTCATGAACAAGAAGGTCTGAGCGAGGCAGCAGATTTTCAACTACTAACGACAAATCGTAATTTCTTGTTAGGCAAACCTCTCGATACAATCAGTATGACCAGTTCGGCGACAGCCCAAGCGGCTTGGATGTCCGCTCAGATCCAGCATTATTATCCGGATCTTTGGCCAGAGACGATACGGGCTTTGATGATTCATTCAGCAGATTGGACTCCAGCAATGAAGAAGAGGATTTTGAGAAAAGATAAGCCAACCAAGAATGATTACCGCAATCTACTGCGAATATGTGGATATGGGGTTCCTAGTCTGGAAAAAGCGGTTTGGAGTGCTAGCAACAGTGTGAATCTGATAATCGAAGATGAGCTGCAGCCATTTATCAAAAAACAAACAGGCATTACATCCAATGAAATGCACATCCATGAATTACCATGGCCGAACGATTTATTGCTTGATCTAGGGAATATCCCTGTGCGAATGAGAGTAACATTGTCTTATTTTATTGAACCGGGACCTGGGGAGATAGGCTGGAAGGATAAATATCGATATCCATCGTGTGGCTTACTATTTGATGTAAATAACCCCACAGAGAATCGTGAAGATTTTCTTAAAAGAATTAGCAAAGCTATGCGAGAGGATGAAAATGATAAAGGTGATGTAAAAAATGATAGTAGCCGTTGGACGCTAGGAGTAAACAATAGGAACGTGGGATCTATTCATTCTGATATTTGGGAAGGGGATGCAGGTCAACTTAGTCAAAGCAACCTTATTATTATCTATCCTATTGGTGGTTGGTGGAAAACAAGAACTAATTTAAGAAAGTATCATACAAAAATAAGGTATTCTTTAGTTGTAACTGTTGAAACGCCGAGGAATGAAACTGACTTATATACGGCTATCGCTACAAAGGTTAAGAATAAGGTTATGATTAAGACGGAAATTTCTGCTTTATAATAATACCACTTTAGGACCTTTTCCGGTGGAAAGGGTCTTTTTTATACTCTTAAAAAAACATGGTATACTAAAGAATGCTCACTAGATAAGGTAGAGTCTACAAATATAATAAGGTGAAAACAAAGTATGAATGAAGTGCCAACAACCATTACCCAGACAAAGAAAATCCGTGGCAAAACTTATCGCAAAGCCAATATCACCCTTGGCCTCTCCGCCTTGGGCTTAGCTATTGTGTACCCTTTTCAAGGCTCCTTTTGGGGAGGACTTCTCACCAGTGGCTGCACGGCAGCTTTAGTGGGAGGACTTGCGGATTGGTTTGCCGTCAAAGCTCTCTTTCGGCGCCCCTTAGGAATCCGACCGGGAAAAGTTTTCCGAACCGAGATTATCCCTAGGAATCGGGAGCGGATCTTTCAAGCCTTGACTGATATGGTGGAAAATGAACTTCTTTCGCGAGAAGCCCTACAGAAGAAGCTGGAAACCTATGATTTTGCAGCACCGTCCTTAAAAGCCTGGGATGCCTTGGGGCGGGACCGTGTAAGACCCATTTTGAATCAGTTTTTATTGCAGCTTCAGGGGCCACTCTGGCAAAGCTTAGAAGACTTAAAACTAGAGAATGAAGCGTTTTTTCAGCAAGAAACCTTAAAGGAAAAGCTTAATCCCATTGTGGGACATGTCCTTTTTCACCTATGGGAAAGCGCAGAGGGCAAGAAGCTAATTGCAACGGGGGCCATATCTCTTGGTCAGTGGGTACAAGAAGCAGAGGTACATCTTTGGTTAACTCATTGGTTGGAGCATGCCATCGAACGCTACATCAGTGAGAACCCCTCTCGGCGCTTCCTCGTCATGTTTCTGCCCAAGTCCTCGGACTTAGCCCAAAAGCTCCAGAAGCAAATCTCAGATTATCTTGGCGAAGAAACAACCCAAGCAGAAGTTTGCCAATGGCTCAAGCAACAGACGCAGAACCAAGCATACCGTTTAACCGCAGGAGAGGAACCCGACGCCCCCAGCCAAGAGACAAGCTACTGGGCCACGACTACCGTGATGAAGTTATTGCAAGAGCTCACCAAGGGTTCACTGGAAAAGCTCGACCCCACGGCAACGACTGCAAAACTGGAGGAACGTCTTTTCGATGGCCTAGAGAGTAGGATGGCTTCCCTCAAGGGAAATCCCGAAAAACAGGGTGCTTTTAATACCTATATCCAAGCGAAAATCATCCCCCTCATTAATTCGAAGCACCAGAAAATTGGTCAACTGGTCCACGAAGGCTTAGAGAAATACTCTAACGAAATGCTTGTAGAGCTGATCGAATCAAAAGCCGGAGACGACCTCCAAATGATCAGAATCAACGGCTCGGTGGTCGGCGGCCTCGCTGGCATGCTCATCTATATAATAAGCAGCTTTCTTTAAGTGAAACACACGGAGGACAAGTATGAATTACCAACGCAAAGCTAATCTAGTTTTAGGCAGCGTTTTTTTGATATTTCTATTGGCCCTATGGCTAAGATACCAATGGCCGACTGCTCAAGGGGTGCGCTTTTTTCTCTTTATCAGTGAAGCCGCTCTGGTAGGCGGACTTGCCGACTGGTTTGCTGTGACTGCTCTCTTTCGCAAACCCTTAGGCTGGTCCTATCACACGGCGCTTATCCCTCGTAATCGGGAGAAGATGACAGAAGCCATCGTGGCTATGGTCCAAAATGAACTGCTCAGTGAAAACCTCATGCGTCAAAAAATCCAAGGCTTCCAGCTAAGCACTTGGTTTATGAATACCATCGAGAAGTCAGGCGGAGCACCGTGGCTAGCTGAACGGTTGAGCCAAGAGCTTGTTCATTGGTGCAAAAAGGCTGATATCCCTCAACTAAGTAACAAAATCGAAGCTCTGCTTAAGGAAAAGATGCTGACGGCAGGTCTAGCCAAACCCATGCTCGCCCAAGGGAGACTCTTGCTGGAGAAGCAAGAGTTTGACCAGCTGCTGGATCAAGGAATCGAAAAAGTTCTCGATATGGCCACCCAGCCCCAAGCCCGAGAAATTCTCGTCCAAGTTCTTGGGCAAATCCAAGAGCAGCAAGTGGGCAACGGTGGAAAGCTGCAGAAAACCATTCTGGGTCTTTTCCAGGTAACAGATGGTATCAACCTAGAAGAAGCGGCCGAGGCCCTGCAAATAGAATTAATTCTTCATTTAAGAGAACTACAAATGCCCCGCCATGCTGTCCGCGGTCAGCTTAAGGAGATTTTGGCGGGCAAGCTCGGGGCACTTGAGACAGACGTTGATGCCTTAAATACTCTCGAAAACTGGAAGAACACCTTTTTCACTGAGACCAAGCTGGAAGCCCCCTTGAGGATACTCTTAGAGCAAATCTTCGAGTCCTTACGGGAAGGTAAGCTCCCGACGGGTCAAGAACTCACACCCTTCCTGCAACCGACCCTTGAGAAGTGGTGGTCAGAGTTTAGAGAGGATTCAGCACTGCAGCATAACTTAGATCAGTTCGTTCAAGATATGCTGATCCAAGCGTTACAAAGTGAGCATGCTGTCATCGGGCAAATCGTTCGCGAAACGCTTCAGAGCCTCAACGAAGAGGAGCTCAATCGTTTTATCGAAGATAAGGCGGGGAACGATCTCCAATGGATTCGCATCAATGGCTCCTTAGTCGGAGGAATAGTCGGCGCGGCTCTTTTTGTGGTTTTGAATTACGGGTATAGTCCTTTGTTAAAGATTTTCCACTAAACTAATCCGCCTAAGAACCCCGCCTATATAGTGGTTGAGCGCTATAGGCGGTTATGTCCTCTAAGGACTTGGCAATGACCAAGTCCTTCTTTACGTATTGATGCCTTCTCGTTAATAAAAAATTTATTTGACCAGCTTAGTTAGGAATGATATATATGATAGTGGACCGACCGAACGGTCGGTTCTGAAAAAAGTGATAATACATATGATTTAATTAGTTCATTTGTGCAAAATTTCATGACTCACAATTTACCCGATAATGAGGAGGAAGATGTTTTAGAAGAAAACAGTCACCACTGATAGTATGCCTCAGCAAACATAAACATTATTGACTATTAAGACTCGAAAATGGAGGGCCCCTAAGTGGCAAAAGAAGAAAAACGATTAGAAATCCTCAGGGCTGCCCTTAAAGTCATCTCGGAAATGGGCTTTGAAGGGGCCAAAATGGAGGATATTGCAAAAGGAGCAGGAGTAGGCAAAGGCACGATTTATGAGTATTTTGAGAGCAAGAACACTTTATTTACAGAGATGCTCCATAATTGCACAAAGCTATTCCTAGATGGATTGGCTAGCACTTTGGCTGATGGACAAAACCTAGAAGAGAAAATTCGCAATTTATCCGCCCATAATGCACATTTTATTGCCTCTCATGCCATACTCATGAATGCGCCCGCGGCCCATCAATCCCTGCCGGAGGAAACCAAGGAACAGATCAAGAAGGATTGGAATACTATTTTTGCGACCGTCGAGGAAGAAGTTGGCAAAGCTATACAATCCCAAGAGATTCGCTCGGACCTTGATCCAGAGATGGCTACATCCATAATTATGGGTGGCTTGAATCAGTATATTATGAAGAAACTTTTGGGAGATCATTTAGCCCCTGAGGAGGTCGACCATGCCGGTATTGCTCACTTGTTGATTTCAGGGCTTAAACGGTAGGATCAAAGCTAACCCCGATTAGACAAAAACTAAAACAATGAGGGCTTGGCCCAAATGGAGGATTATAACTATATGAAGCTAAGGTTTCGCGTATTATCTTATGTACTAGTACTTGGTTTAACCCTTACGAGTGCGGGGTGTAGCCCCCAAGCGGCCGCCACAGTGACGGAAGAGGAATCCTATGTACCTGTTGGAATCCAATCTGCAGCAACGAAAACCCTAGTAGAGAGCGCCGTCTTCAGCGGCAAAGTGACCTCCGACCAAGAAGTATCCATCATCCCTAAAATGCCCGGTGAAGTATCAAGCATCAGTGTCAAAGTAGGGGACCAAGTTAAAGCCGGTCAAGCGCTTTTCGCAATGGATACCAGTGACTTGCAATCATCCGTAGATTCTGCATCCATTGGAGTGCGTAGTGCCGAGATCAATTACAAGATGACTAAGGATTCTGTAGACACCGCCAAAGCGAATTTGGAACGTCAGAAGGCTCTCTATGAAGCAGGCGCAATTTCCAAGGTCCAAATGGAAGGGGCAGAAAGCCAAGCCTCAGCCGCTGAAAATTCCTTGGCATTAGTCGAGGTCCAGCTGCAACAAGCTAAGAACGGCTTAGCTCAAGCTCAAAAGGCCATCAACGATATGGCGGTGACTGCCCCAGTGGCCGGCACCGTCTCGGCTGTCAATGTGGTTGTCGGACAAATGGCTTCGCAGGCTATGGCCGCCGTGACCATCACCCAGCTGGATGCCCTTTACGTATCCTTGAGCGTTCCTGAGAATATCGTCAATACCCTCAAAGTTGGGCAAGAATCCACCATCATCATTAATTCAGCGGGGGAAAAAGAGCTCAAAGGAACCTTGACCAGCCTTGCCCCCGCCGCCAATCCCCAGACCAATCTTTACCCGGTTGAAGTGACCATTGACAACCCCGCCAACCTAGTTAAGCCGGGCATGTTTGCTAAAGTCGAGATTCCCATTGAGACCAAAGAGAATGTCCTCGCTGTTCAAAGTGAAGCAGTCGTTTTGAAAAACGGCGAATCGGTTGTCTTTGTGGTTGAAGAAGAGCGTGCTGTCGCTAAAAAAGTAACCCCCGGCCTAGATACAGGAGCTGAGGTCGAAATCCTCGACGGACTGCAAGCCGGCGAACAAGTCATTATTAAAGGGCAAACCTTGGTTGAGCACGGAAGCAAAGTCAAGGTGGTAGGGGGTAATGAATCTTGAAACTAGCGGAAACCTCCGTCAGACGCCCTGTCACCATTATTATGACCGTTCTCATTGTCATTCTTTTGGGAACCGTTTCCTTGTCACGTCTTCCCATTGACCTTTTCCCGGAGTTTGAGCTGCCCATGGCCATTGTCATGACGGATTACTCGGGAGTTGGCCCCCAAGAGATTGAAAAGCTTATTACCAATCCTATTGAAGGAGTCGTCTCCTCTGTGGAAAACATTGACTCGGTAACCTCTACCACCACGGAAGGATCCTCCATCATTATGGTCAACTTTAAAACAGGAACCGATATGAACTTCGCCACCCTGCAGATGCGCGAAAAGATCGATATGATTAAGGCTGCCCTGCCGGAAGGGGCCAGCTCACCCATGGTTCTCAAAATCGACATCTCCATGATGCCGATTATGCAGCTGACTATGGCCTCAGAGAGTGCGGATCTGGCGCAGCTGCAAGCCTTAGCTGAAGATGACGTCAAACCGCGTATTGAACGGGTTAAGGGGGTTGCCTCTGTCTCGATCAGCGGCGGTTACCAAAATGAAGTGAAAATATCAACCCACCAAGAGAAAATGCAGGGCTATGGGCTCAGCATCAGCACCTTAGCCGGTATCCTTGGGGCGGAGAACCTTAATTCTCCGGCAGGGGAAGTCCAAAAAGGAAATCAGGATCTCACTATCCGTACCACGGGAGAATTCCAATCCCTTGAAGAGATTGAAAATCTCCTTATCCCCCTGAACACAGGAGGACAGATTCGCCTGAAGGATATTGCTGATGTAGAACTCGGACATACCGAATTAGCTGGTATTACTCGTACCAATGGGGTACAAAGCGTGAGCATTTCCATTCAGAAGCAATCCGGTACGAATACCGTCGCCGTAGCTGATGATATTACTCAAGCTATTAATGAATTAAAGGGCGAATACCCAGATCTGACCTTGGATGTAGTCTACGATGAATCGGTGTATATTCAACAAACCATTGACACCGTAGCTCGTGAAGCCCTTCTTGGCGGTCTTTTAGCCATCGTCATTCTCTTTATCTTTTTCCACAACCTTCGTACCACTTTTATCACCGCCACCGCCATTCCTATCGCCGTCATGGCAACCTTTGCTTGCCTCTACTTCTTGGATGTCACCATTAATATGATGACCTTAGGTGGACTAAGCTTAGCTATGGGGCGTCTGGTCGATGATAATATCGTGGCCCTCGAGAACATTTACCGCTTCCGACAAGCGGGACACTCCAAAGCTGAAGCTGCCATCAAAGGGGTCTCGGAGGTTGGCATGGCGATCACCGCCTCGACCCTCACCACAGTTGCGGTATTTTTACCTATCGTCTTCGTGGAAGGATTGACAGCAACCCTCTTCCGGGATCTGGCCCTCACCGTGGGCGTTTCCTTAGGAGCATCGCTACTTGTTTCCCTAACCTTGGTTCCCGCTTTATCCGCCCAGATTATGAAGGTTGGCGAGCTTCCGGAAGGCCGCAAGGGGCTCAAAGGGCTCTTTGATCGATTTGGCAAAGGTTTTGACAACGGATTCAGCAGAGTGGAACAAAGCTATCGACGCTTTCTGCATTATGCCCTCGGCCATCGTAAAACCATTGTCATCGGCTCGGTTTTGATTTTTATCCTCTCCGGAGCCACAACCTTTTTCGTCGGAGCAGAATTTATGCCCGCTTCTGACGCCAGACAGCTTACAGTCAATGTTAAGCTCCCCGACGGAGCCCAACTGAAAGATACGGATGCCGTCATTGCCGAAGTGGAAAAGCAGTTGGAAGGAATCAGTGAGGTTCAAACCGCCTTCACTCAAGTCGGCTCGGGCGGACTCAATACCTTTGGTAATGCATCAGGAAATTCAGGATCCGTTATGATTCAGTTAATTCCCCTTGCCGAACGAAATCGCAGCGTTACGGATGTAGCTGAGGAACTGCGGACCTTGACGAAGGATATTCCCGGTGCCGAGATTGAAGTCACCATCACCGATATGATGTCCATGGGAACGACCTCTCCCATTAGTATCTCTATCAAAGGAGATGAGCTTGATCAACTGGAAGTGATAGCCACAGATATTCAGGCCATGGTCGCTTCTGTGGAGGGCACGCGGGAAGTCAAGACCAGTATGGGCGAAGGGATTCCCGAGGTTCAAGTCGCCATTGACCGAGAAAGAGCTTCCAAGTATGGTCTTACAGCATATCAAATCGCCAACGGACTGAAAGGGACCCTTTCGGGAACCACAGCTACCCAATATCGCTATGAAGGTAAAGAGATTAACGTCGTCATCTCAGGTGATGAGACCTTCAAACAGTCTATTGCGAACTTAGAGCAAACTCCTATTACAACCCCTTTGGGTATCAGCATACCCTTAAGCCAGATTGCTGAAGTCAGCATCGAGCGCGGACCCACGGCTATTGAGCGGGCAGACCAAGCTCGTGTCGTGCGGGTCACCAGTGATATTGTAGGTAGTGATTTGGCGGGGATTACCAGTCAGATTCAAACTAAGCTGGATGGCTACCAACTACCCAATGGCTACGTCTATGAAATGGGCGGAGAAAACGAAGAGATGATGCAATCCTTCGGAGATCTGGGCATGGCATTAGTCTTAGCTATCGTCCTCGTCTACATGATTCTAGCCGCACAGTTTGAGTCCCTGATCCATCCCTTTACGATTATTTTCTCCCTACCCATGGGCTTCTCAGGAGGAATGCTGGGACTCTTTATTACCGGCAGCTCCATCAGTGTTCCAGCCTTTATCGGGCTCATTCTACTCACAGGTATCGTGGTCAGTAATGCCATCGTCTTGGTTGACTATATCAACAAACGCCTCGAGATGGGGGATGCTCGTGAAGAAGCCATTGAAAACGCCGGTCCCGTTCGTTTGCGCCCCATCATCATGACCTCACTGACCACAGCCCTAGGTCTTATCCCCATGGCCCTAGGCATGGGCGAGGGCTCAGAAACCATGGCCCCCATGGCCGTCGTGGTAGTCTTCGGTCTAACCTTATCCACGGTCTCGACACTCATTCTCGTCCCCGTAATCTACACCATGAACGACGACTTCAAAAACTTCTTAAAGCGCAAAGGCAAGCGCAAAGCAAAAGTCGTGCCCGCTGTATCGGCGGAGGTTCAAGCGTAAATCATATAACCGATACGAAAATGGCCTAGAACAACGGTCTCCAAACCGCTATTCTAGGCCATTTTTCCATTCTACTCTTCTTCCTCCTCATGCTTATACTTACTAAACTCCAGCTCGACCTTCCGCAGGTGCTCATAGGTCAAGCGGCGAGCTAGATCAGCATTCTGATCACGAATCGTCTCGTAGATGCTGCGGTGATCCTCAAAGAGACGGGCGGTGGTTCCCGCTGTAGCCGACATCCACAGAGCACGCGTCACCTGCAACGTTTGTCCCATAATTTCCTGAACAGTATTCATCATCCGATCGAGAAGGGGATTATCGGTGGCCTTGGCTAAAGTCAGATGGAACTTAAGATCAAGAGCTTCACTGTTTTTAGCCTCAGGTAGGTCTGCCTCCATTTGCTCAATAAGATCCTTGAGAATGGCTAGGTCCTCTTCCTTGCGGCGCTGAGCAGCTAAGCCGGCAGCTTCCACCTCTAAAGCCTTACGAACCTCGAGAATGTTCTGCAGTTTATCTTTTTCCAAAAGGAGAATAAAAGTCAACGGTTCAATAATGGCGTTAGAAGCATTAGCCTTCACAAAAATGCCCCCGCCTTGGCGAATCTCTAGGATACCAGTTAAGCTAAGAGCTGCTAATGCTTCGCGTACTGAGGTGCGTGAAACTTGGAAACGCTCAGCAAGCTCGTTTTCAGTAAGAAGCCTATCTCCGGCACAAAGGTCCCCCTTCACAATGAGGCCCTTGATTTGCTCTAAAATGATTTCCGTGGTGCGTTTACTCTTAATGGGTCGAATATCCATCTTTACTACCTCACAAATTCAAAAAAGTGCGTCGTATTTTCATGAGTGCATTATGTCATAGTGTACGTATTTGCGTATTTGCTTCATAATAATGTTTATGTCGAAGGTTATCTCTTTTTTGTATAATTCTTACTTATCTTAAAATTATACCACAAAAGGTAAAGAAGTAGCTAGTGAAAACATGAACATAGTGAAATCTGAAAGTTTTCTCTAGTCGAAAAGTTCTTTTTTTCCCAAAGTAGGAATCTATCTAAATAGCACGAATAAATTAAAGTAATTAGTTAACCTATCATAGGATGGTCAGACCAGTAAGTTCATTTTTAAGGAGGATTTAATGCTATGTTAAAAGCGGAAGCTTTGAACGAACTCATCCAAGTTTTGGGAAAAGAACATGTCATCACGGAACATGAAGAACTTTTGACATATTCCTACGACGCTACTGCAGCAATGCCCCGTCAAACTCCGGATGTATTCATCACCCCCCAGACTACCGAGCAAGTCTCGGAAGTTATGAAGATCGCCACGAAATACGATCTGCCTGTTTATCCCCGTGGGTCAGCCACGAACCTCAGCGGTGGCACTATTCCCATCGAAAAGGGCATCGTCATGTCCATGCTGCATATGAACAAAATCTTAGAAGTGGATGAGGAGAACCTCACTGCATCCGTACAACCAGGTGTCATTATCGCTGACCTAAACAATGCTGCCATGGAACATGGACTTTTCTATCCTCCCGATCCCGGCACAGTAAACACCGCAACCATGGGTGGCTCTGTTTCGGAATCCTCCGGTGGCTTACGTGGACTGAAATATGGTGTGACTAAGCACTATGTCATGGGTATGAAGCTGGTCCGTGCCAACGGAGATATCATTAAATGGGGCGGCAAAACCGTGAAGAATGTGACCGGTTATGATCTGACCGCCTTATTCACAGGTGCTGAAGGCACCCTAGGTATTATTACAGAAATTCTTGTTAAGCTGAATCCGGTGCCTGAAGCGAAGAAAAGCCTCCTCGGTGTCTTCGATGATATCGATAAAGCCGGTAATGCTATTTCAGCGATTATTCGCAATAAGGTTATTCCGGCAACTCTGGAAATCATGGACAATATCACCATTCGCACCGTAGAAAACTTCACCCATGCCGGGCTTCCCGTCGATGCTGAAGCGATTCTGCTCTGTGAAGTGGATGGTTATATAGAAGCCGTAGAGCGTGAGGCTGCCCTAGTAGAGAGGATTCTCAAAGAGCAAGGTGCTGTAGAGGTCAATATTGCCAAGACCGACGAAGAGCGGGATAAGATCTGGTTCGCTCGTCGCCAAGCCCTACCGGCACTCGCCCAACGCCGACCCACCACCGTATTAGAAGATGCTACCGTACCGCGCAGTAAGATTCCTGACATGATCAAGGCCATTCGGAAAATCGCTGACAAATACAACCTCTTGATCGGAACCTTCGGCCACGCCGGGGACGGCAACCTGCATCCCACCATTTTAACCGATGAAAACGACAAGGAAGAAATGGAACGTGTGGAAAAGGCAGTCGAAGAAATTTTTGAAGTGGCTGTATCCTTCGGTGGTACCCTTTCCGGAGAGCACGGTATCGGCATGGCCAAAGCTAAGTTTTTACCCTTAGAGTTTGGGGAAGCCGGCGTAAAACTCCTTCGGGATATCAAAGAAGCCTGTGACCCGGACTATCGTATCAACCCCGGCAAAATGGTGAGGAGGGACTAAGGTGAGTATATTCAGTTCACTTGACTCCATCCAAGACGAATTAAGTAAATGTATGAAATGCGGAAACTGTCAAGAGGTTTGCCCCATCTATAAAGAAAACCGCCGCGAAGTCTCGGTGGCCCGGGGTAAGATCAGCTTGATTCAGATGGTCATGAGTGGTGAAGTTGATCTCACAGAAGGAATCGCTGATCGTTTATCCCTCTGTACCACCTGTATGGCGTGCAATAAGATTTGTCCTTGTGGAGTCCGATTTGATAAAATTATTTTGGCCGCTCGGGCTGAAGCCGTGCGTAAAAAAGGATTACATCCCATTAAGAAGATAGCTTTTAATACGATTAAAGCTTATCGACTCTTTGACTTTGGCATGAAAGTCGGCAGCACCTTCCAAGGGCTAGTTATGAAACGTGTCCATGGCAGTGATAAAGGTGCCCGTTTGCGCATCAATATCGGTCTAGGTAAAGATAATATCTTACCGAATCTGGCTGCTCGCCCCTTAAAAGACGAATTGCCTGAAGTCACTAAAGTCGACAACCCCAAAATGAGAGTTGGTTATTATATTGGCTGCATGACCAACTATTTCTATACCGATATGGGTAATGCGGTTGTCTCTGTCTTAAAAGAAAACGACTGTGAAATCGTCGTCCCTAAGGATCAAGGCTGCTGCGGAACTCCCGCTGCCGTCAATGGCGATGTGGAGTCAGCTAGGGAATGCGGACGACGCAACCTCCGGGCCTTCGAGAAACTGAATCCTGACGTCATCGTCTCCAATTGTTCCTCCTGCGGTGAAGCTTGGAAGCACACCTTCCCACAGCTCTTCGACGATGAGCCGGAGATGAAAGCTTTAGCCGACAAATGGGCAGCTCGGACCTATGATATCGCTGAATTCCTCATTCATAAGGTTCCCTTCAAAAAAGAAGGTCTAGGACCTGTGAAGCGTAAAGTAACCTATCACGATCCTTGCCATTTAAACCGTGGCCAAGGAATCAACAAAGAACCCCGGGAAATCCTCAGATCCATCCCTGAACTCGAGTTTATTGAAATGAAGAAACCAGACCGTTGCTGTGGAATGGCCGGATCCTTCTACCTGGTCCATCCGGATCTGTCCGGTCAGATCGGCGAAAAGAAAACTGCGGATATTGCGCAAACTCATGCCGATACCGTCGTCACCGGTTGCCCCGCTTGCCGCTTGCAGTTGACCAGTGGGGTTATGAACGCAGGCATAACTGAAAATGTCATGCATACTGTACAAATCCTTGCTGAATCCTATGAAGCAGGAAAAAGGTAAAGTGTGAATTGGGGTCAGGCTCCTCTTTTCACCAATTGGACAGAAGGAAGCAAGGAAGTTGCCAGACAACCCTTAGCACAAGAAGAGCAGTGTGAACGTGAGTTTGCACTGCTCTACCTTTATAACTCTTTCCTAAATTCCACATATAACAAAATCAATCTTGCCATTTAAGAGGAAAACTCTTTTTTTTGTAGAAATAAAGTAAGCATGTTTTTAGGAGTTGGTTGCAATTTAATTTTACATACTGGCAATACTATAGAGGAGTGAAAACATGGATTTAACAGCGGCTATCGCTAATGAAATTGTTGACTTTATTTATGAGCAATGTGGGTATCATAGTATCGTCTGTGATAAATCGGCGCGGATCATTGGTGATTCGGCAAAGACACGAATTGGTGTACTGCACGGCGGGAGTCAAAAGATTCTCTCCAGCAACCAAGAAACTGCTGTCATTACTGCTGAAGATGCAGAGAGATCCGGAGGATCTTTGAAGGAAGGTTACAGCATTGCCATTAAGCTCAATGGAGAGAAGATAGGTAGTTTTGGAATTGCCGGCCCCTTAGCCATAATTACGCCCATTGCTAAGGTTGCCGCAGGAATGGTCATTAAGACGCTCAGAGAAGATGAAGTCAAAAAGACCCTGCGCGATCAAGTCCATAGCCTCACAGCTGCCCTGGGTCAAGCTGCGACAGCTATTGAGGAAATGGTCGCCTCTTCACAGGAAGTGGCCTCCATCAGCCAAGCAGTCTCCTCGAAAGCTCAGCAGGGATATGAGCAGGTTAAAGCAACGGAAGAAATCCTAGACTTTATCCGTCGCGTATCTAAGCAGACGAACCTTCTCGGCTTGAATGCGGCCATCGAAGCTTCCCGAGCAGGAGAACACGGACGGGGCTTCCAGGTCGTAGCGGGAGAGGTCCGCAAGTTGGCCGAAGACAGCAACCGTTCAGCTAATGATATCCAGATGATGCTTCAAAACTTCCAAGATACCATCGAATCAGTCACCGAGGGCGTGACCGAGAGCGGTAAAATTAACCTCGAGCAAGCTAAGCATACCCAAGACATTTCGGAAATGGTCGAAGGAGTTAAAAAGGTAGGTTATCAATTGACACAGCTTGCTGATGCACTATAATTCCATTATGATTAATAATTTGTCGGTATTTTTTATTTGACCTTTTTTGACCTTTGTACTAAAATAAGAATATCAGGACAGGATAGACTGAGACAAAAAATTAGGATAAAGAATACAAGGGGGATTCATAATGAGCTATTTGGTGCCTATGGTTATTGAACAAACTAATCGTGGAGAGCGTTCCTACGATATTTATTCCCGGCTGCTTAAGGATCGGATCATCTTTTTGGGTGGACCGGTCAGCGATGATGTGGCCAATGTGATTGTAGCTCAACTGCTGTTCTTAGAAGCTGAAGATCCAGAAAAGGATATTTTCTTATACATCAATAGTCCTGGTGGCTCCATCTCTGCCGGCATGGCTATTTATGATACTATGCAATATATTCGCCCGGATGTGCATACCATCTGCGTCGGTTTAGCAGCAAGCATGGGAGCCTTCCTTTTAACCGCCGGAGCAAAAGGGAAACGGACAGCACTTCCCAATGCGGAAATTCTCATCCACCAACCCTTGATTGGCGGCGGCGGTATTTCCGGTCAAGCCACCGAAATCGAAATCCATGCTAAGCATTTACTCCGTATCAAAGAACGGATGAATCGCATTTTGGCTGAACGTACCGGCCAAACCATGGAGCGCATCGAAGCCGATACAGACCGTGATCGCTACATGACAGCCGAAGAAGCCAAGGCTTATGGTCTTATCGACGAAGTCTTGGAAAAACCGCTGCAAGCAAAAAAATAAAAAAATGGGGACTGGTTTTCAACGAGAAAGTCGTTAAAGAAACCGGTCCCTTCTGTTAGAGAACTTCGATTTAGGAAGGATCAAAGGGGATAGAGTATGCGAAAAATCAAAAAGGCCATCATCCCAGCAGCAGGCCTTGGCACACGTTTTTTGCCGGCAACGAAAGCCCAACCCAAAGAAATGCTGCCGATCGTGGATAAACCAACTATTCAATACATCGTTGAAGAAGCTGTTAATTCAGGAATCGAAGATATCATTATCGTCACCGGGCGCAATAAGCGGGCCATTGAAGATCATTTTGATCGTTCCATTGAGCTCGAAACCTTTTTGCAAAAGAGCGATAAAAATGAGCTTTTGGATATGGTCCAAGATATCGCGCGACTGGTGGATATCTACTATGTACGTCAAAAAGAAGCCCTGGGCCTTGGCCATGCAATCTACAGTGCTAGGAAATTCATCGGGGATGAACCCTTCGCAGTGCTTTTGGGTGATGATATCATCCATTCGGAAGTGCCCTGTCTGAAACAAATGATCCAAGTATACGAACGACATGGTGCCAGCATTGTGGGGGTGCAGCAAGTCCCCCTTGAAGACGCCTCGAAATACGGAATTGTTGACGGCGTGCTTTTTGATGAGAGTATTTATCGAGCTCAGGATTTAGTGGAAAAACCCCGCCCAGAAGATGCCCCGAGCTCCCGCTTAGCTATTATGGGCCGCTACATTCTTAACCCTGAAATTTTTGACATCCTCGAAAACCTCCCTCCCGGCAAAGGGGGAGAGATTCAACTGACCGATGGACTAAAGGAGCTGGCCAAGTCCCAAGAAATCCTTGCTTATCAATTTGATGGTCAGCGCTATGATGTGGGAGACAAGCTAGGCTTCGTCCAAGCCACCATCGAATATGCCCTCCGTCGGGAGGACCTCTCCGAGCCCCTCATGAACTACCTAAAACACCTCATCAAGTAAAGAAGTGAATCAAGTGTGTGAGTCAAGGGGACAGGTTCCTGTTTTCATCAGAAAACGGGTATCTGTCTTTTTGCTTTTATCTCACTTATTTTGCCTCTTTGAATCTATCCCCTTGACCCAATTATTTCCCTAGTTTTTAAAAAGTGGGACCAGACCCAGCTTTTCATCTGGAATTTGCTGTTACTATTTCGCGAAAGCTTGTACCCTTGGGTAAACTACTGACAAATCGGACAGGCTGAGGGCGGAAAAAGGGTAGAGGCGTGCAGGAAAAGCGACAGGTTTTCCTCCTAAAAATTGGTAATATATTAGAGAGCTATTGATTACTTAATAAAGGAGGGAGATTCATGGAGTTCGACAAAAAGAAGGTCCTATCTCTGGCGGGAACCCTCGTATTGGCCGGTGCGGTGGTTGTCGGCGGGATCTATGGACCGAGTGCCTGGAAGGTCTTTATGAATAAGGCAGCGCCTGAGAAAGACTCTGTCGTAATTCAGGCACCACCTGTTGAAGGCGCGAACCCTCAGGATCCCAGTACAGCTGAGAGTCCACCTGGGCAAACCTCTGGAGTAAGCCCTGCTGTAACTGTGACTGATCCACCGGGAATTAATGCTACTCCACAGGGAGATGTCTCAGGGCCAAAGAAATATAAAGAGCCCGACACCAAAGACATCAACTTAGCCCCATCTGTCGCCGGCTTTTTTGGCGAAAACGGTTTGAGTCAAGATGCTCAGAATCTTGTGTTTGGTGCGGCGTGGAATATCCATCAATATGTGGATGGATATTTATACGGACCGAATTCCGGTCCGCAGATGAACGAAGAAGACATTAAACGCTACATTGTTTTCCACAAATCACTGTGGGATCAACGACTAAAGAACGAACCGAATCAAGCGGCACAATTTAAGGAATACGTAAGTGCCTTATTGAATCGTGGCGCTGATGCGTTTAATGCGAAAGACAAAGTTCGCATCGAGCAATTCCATCAAGAGCTTCATGATTTGGACGCTCATCTCTTGCGTGACGATCAGAGTGCGAAGATTTACGGGGCCACCCCATTTGCCACGAAACGGTAGAGGATTCAACTTTTTATAACAATTACAGGAACGATATACAATTTAGCTAAAGCAAGGATTTCGGTAGCTATCGTGGCTGAGTTTCCACGAAGGTTTGAATGCAAAACCGTGGCGGGCAGAGGACCGTTCGATTCACTGGAGAGCAATTATGCATGAGATAGAGATAAAATTATGGGGTAGACTGACAACTGAATATGGCTTGAGGAGTACGGAAAACGTATGAAGAGAACCCTATATGGGTTACGGTCCTCAGATTAATTCTGATTAAATTGATGCTGAGGCTATTCTAAAGTGACGATCTACGCACCAGCCGGCGTAAATAATAGGCGAAATATTTCTTGTCGAGAATCTATGGCATTGAGTGAGAGCGGCTTTAAGCGCTTAAGGCCGAGAGGCTCAAAACGACAGAGAGGTTGAAGCGGTGAAGTAGATTCGCTTCAGGTGAAACTATGATAAATGCGCGCTTTAATGAAGAAGATCTGACCATCGGGGGCCAGATCTTCTTCGTTTAGTTTTCAGCAGAGTTTTACTTCTGGTTAGATAGGAGCATGGGGCCCAAGTTTTACCGCCATATTTTGGAACTGTCTTCCGATTGACTTATATGAAGGGTTAAGGTAAAATGAATACAAGATATTTAGATTATTTTCTAAATATCTAACTAGTCCAGAAGCATAGTTAAAGGGGGGATTTCATGTCTCCGCTCAACGAGACCTTTAAGGCACTCTCCGATAAGACGCGACGTCAGATTCTCAAGCTTTTGCATGCCGGAGATTTGAACGCTGGAGAAATAGCCGATCATTTTGAGATGACCAAGCCCAGTATATCTCATCATTTGAATTTGTTGAAGCAAGCAGATCTTATCAGTGACCGAAGACAAGGCCAAACGATTATCTACACCTTGAATACCTCAGTATTTGAAGAGATCATGGGCTGGTTTTTAGAATTTACAGGGAAGCATCCCGATGAGTTGGATTTTAATCAAGGTGAGGAAGCCTTTGAGGAAGCACCACCAAAGACGGATAAAAGCAAATAATCAGGCTAAGAATTAATATGGACTTCGTAAATTACTAAAACCTTATTATACCGAGGGGGAAGACCTATGGAAAATATGGAAAATGCCAATAACCAAAACCGCAACGGTCGAATTGCAAAAATATTATCCGGTCTATTTGTTCTCATCAACATTATCGTTGGGGTGTGGGCCTATCCCAAGCTACCGGATCGAGTCCCCTCCCATTGGAACATCCAAGGGCAGGTGGATGGATATACAAACGCTTTTCGGGGTGCCTATCTTTTTCCGTTACTGATTTTAGGGGTCTATCTCCTGTTCTGGGCACTTCCCAAAATTGATCCGAAGCGGGCTAATTACCAGATGATGGGTCGTGTTTTTTGGATTGTCGGACTGACCTTGGTTGTGTTCCTATCATTCATGTACTGGGGAACCATCGCTATAGCCTTGGGTTACCTCGAAACCCTACCGCGCTGGTATTTCTCCGGCATTGGCATTCTCTTTATCCTGTTGGGGAATTATTTCGGAAAGATCAAGTATAACTATACCTTTGGCATACGTACCCCCTGGACTCTAGCTAACGAAGAAGTCTGGTTAAAAACCCACCGTTTTGCAGGACCTCTCTGGATTGTAGGTGGAATCCTCATGTGTCTGACAGGATTTCTTCCGCCAACCTGGACGGCTATCCTCTTCGGACTCGTTATGGTTCTCATCGCCGTTGTACCCATGGCCTATTCCTATGTCATCCACAATAGAATTGCAGGCTAACAAAAAAATATTATGTGCTTGTGTCTAAAATCTCTTTTCCCTGGTCAAGCTATGAGTAGAATCCAGGAAAAGGAGATTTTATTTATGCGTAAGATGTATGTATTGATTGGTTCAATAGCACTTGGAGTCGGTTTAGTGATCGTGGTAGTAGGCTACGCACTGGCGACGACACCGGCTGATGGCAATCCGCGACTTGCTTTCTGGGAGAATAAAGATTCTGTACCCACCTCTGGAGTGGACAGTAATTTTGACCAGAGCAACAGCCTCACCAATCCTTCAGAGCTAGGGATCTACCCTGTCGACCCCAATGACTCGGCTACGACGGGCGGGATGCTTTCGGTTAATCCCGAACAAGAGAACCTCGACTCAGCGGAAGGTATTGACCCCCACGACCCCAACATCCTCAACACCCCAGACACATCCGGAACTTCTAAGAATATACCAGCTGAATTGACAGAACTAATTATTTCTGATTATAAGCTCAATCTGGGCAGCTTGTTTGATGCATGGAAATCCACCGATATGGTAAGCTTCCGTGCTCAACTCAGTGAGGCCTACACCGGCGAGCTTTTTGAAAAACATGCCCGCCAAGCGGAACGATTTATTGCCCAAGGGGTAGGAATTGAAGTGAGCGATATCCGTTTTGACAGTGTCACTGTCGAGGCAGCAACTGCGACCTCAGCCACCCTTACCGCATACTACCATTACATTGCCAAGGACTATGATATCGCTAATGAAATAGCTATGGGTGGGAACACGGAGCATCAAGTCAAGGTTCGCGTCAATATGGTCAAGGATAATGGTCGTTGGTTAACGGCTGGAGAAACACTGCTTCCCTAAAGACTCCTAAAGGACATCACTTCAAAATTATGGAGGGATGTCCTTTGCCTTATTATCGATTATGATTAAATCTGTGGTATACTATTTCCATAGAATGGTTTTTGTAAGTAAGAGATTAGGAAGGATGATCGAACTGTGTTAGCACAATGTTATACGATTGATGAAATCAAGGCGATTGTATCTGATGTAGCTGAACGCTACGGTGTCGAACGGGTTGTCCTTTTTGGCTCTTACGCCAGAGGGGATGCTAAACCCAATAGTGATATTGATTTGCGAATCGATAAGGGTAAAATCAGGGGGCTATTTGAATTATCTGGATTTAAGTTGGACCTTGAAGAACGGTTGGATCTTTCTGTCGATGTGATGGAAACGGATGGATTGAGCGAAAGGTTTCTGAAAAGAATCGGTGAGGAGGAAATCCTGTTATATGAGCAATAAGGAGAGAAACATCGATATCTTAGAACGGATAAGCAAGTTTTGTTCTGAAGTAGAAAATACACAATCTTACTTTGGAAACTCCTTTGAAGTGTTTAGTAAAAATTCTATTTATCAAAATGCAATTGCCTTATGTCTTTTGCAGATTGGCGAATTATCGGGTCACCTTTCAGATTATGGAGGGTGATTTTTAATTTAATATTATTCTCTATTCTGAGGTCTCGAAGGAAGGAAACACAGGGGAATATGTTGAAATAAGTACGAATCGACACGAATTAGGAGGAGATAACGTGATCCGTCGTCATGTATTATCGTGCGTAATGATTTGTGCCTTATTAACAGCTTCAACCCTTGGGCAACCGGCCTTACTTCAGGCTTCTACGGTCAATCAAGGAACTAGTACCCAAGTTGTAGCGAATACTTATGTGAATCCATCCTATGATGAGATTAACCAATTGTTTGAAGAGGTTGCCAAGGAAAAAGCAATCCCCAGTGTTATTCTGAAGGCCATCGCCTTTAAGGAAAGTTCATGGCGTCAATTTGATAAGCTGGGAAACCCTATAGTATCCAGACCGGATCACCCCGCTATCGGGATTATGCAGGTGGCTACCTACAACGATAATGATCTGGAAACCATCGAGAAGCTCAGGACCGATATAGGCTTTAATATTCGCCGCGGTGCCGATCTACTCAACGAGAAGTGGAAATTCACCCCGACCATCGGGGATGGGGATCGCAATAAGTTGGAAAACTGGTATTTTGCCCTTTGGGCTTATAATATCTGGACCGATAAAAACAACCCCAATGTCTGCGGCCCTACAACCCTGACTTATCAAGAGAAGGTCTTCAACCTTATCGCACATCCCGAGGGTTTTTTGGTCCAGTATATTAAGCCTGTTGAGATCACCCGAATTCCCGCAGAGTCCTTGCCGGCTACGGGGCTTCCTCTCAAAACCGTTGCTTGGGCGACTCCCGAGCCCATTAACTACGGAGACTTAGCCGAGGGTGAAAGCCCTCTGACCCCGATAGTCCCCGACGTAGCCACAGCCCCTGTAACAACACCGAGTCGGGGCGGACAGCCTCAAACCATAGAATTCTTACGCCTTGAAACTGCAGTACAGCAAGCCCTAGAGGGCTGGCCCACCGGAGCGGAGACCGTGATCCTCGCGCGCGCCGACCGTTTTCCCGATGCCTTGGCCGGTGTCCCCTTGGCGGCACGCTATGATGCGCCCATTCTCCTCACTTCTGGCGAAGTCTTAAATACTGAAGTGGAAGCGGCTTTAAAGACTTTAAACCCGGATCGAGTCCTTTTGCTGGGAGGGGAAGGGGCAATAGGACCTAAGGTAGCTGCCAAGCTCGAGAGCTTAGGCTGGAGTGGCGAAGGATTACAACGGATCAACGGCTTGAATCGCTATGAGACAGCGGCCGCTATCGCTCTAGAGACCGCAGGGCTTTCTCGAGATATATTAACCCACAGTACCGGAAGTGCTGGTCTATCCTCGGAAATCAACCTAAATCACTCGGAGGAGGCTGTAGCCATTGTTACAGGTCTCAACTTTCCTGATGCTTTGAGTATTGCCTCTATTGCCGGTATTAAGCAGATGCCGATTCTTTTGACGGAGTGGAAAACGCTGCCTCAAGAAACTTGGACCGCCTTAAAGGCTTTAAATCCTCGGAAAATCTATCTAATCGGCGGTGAAGGAGTCATATCATCGACCGTGGCTGCCGACCTCCAAGAAGAGCTCAAGCTAGCAAGCCCGGTGATTGAGCGCTTATCCGGGGCCTCACGGTACGATACCATGGCCGCTGTGGCAGTAGCCTTTGCTGGGGAAGGTCAGAGCTTAGCCTTTGCTACGGGGCAGGATTTCCCTGATGCCTTAACCGGAGCCGCTTTAGCCGTTCGCCTTAACTCCAAGGTTATCCTCATTCCTCAAGGCCCCCTCGATGCTTACCCAAGGCTCAAGGAGACTATTGCCCGACATCCCTACAATCCCGAAGTCAAGCAGTACATCTTTGGTGGAACAGGAGCAATATCTAGTGAAAGGGTCCAAGAGTTAAAAGTACTTCTGGGGACTTAAAGAATAGAGATTACATTTCAGTACTTGCAGCTTAGTCCTCGGTCAGTATGTTAGGTTGTAAATTGGCAGAAACTATAGTAAACTGAAGAACGGTGCAAATATCTGCAAAAAATAAATAAAGGGATTTTACCCATCTCCCTGAACAGCTAAGGAAGGGATAATTTTACCATGCTATGGCGTAGAAGGACTCTGTTACATATGGCTATCGACGCTGTGTTGGTGAATCTCGCAGCGTTTTTAAGCTTTTATATTCGTTTTGGCTTTGAGGGCAATGGCAAGATACCGGAAGAGTATTTTTTAACACTGACTCATTCTGCTTGGACAGCCACCCTCGTCTATTTGGCGGTGTTCTATGTTTTTGGTCTATACAACAAGCTCTGGCAGTATGCCAGTACCGGCGAGCTCGTCTCGATTATCTTTGCCGTGACGGTGGGAACGGCCGGAACCGTGACTCTGGTGTATTTCCTTGCACCCCTGCGTTTTCCCCACTCGGTATCGGCACTGCTCTGGTTTACTACCCTCTTTTTAGTCGGAGGCTCCCGATTCATTTGGAGGATTCTCCAGGATAATATCTTTACCCCCCATGTGCCGGGCTCTCAGAACCAGGTTCTGATCATCGGCGCCGGGGATGCGGGAGTCATGGCAGCTCGCGAACTAAAAAACAAAAACTACCGAGAAGGTCGTCCGGTGGGCTATATTGATGATGCAGTCAGAAAGCAACGACTACAACTCATGGGAATCCCGGTCTTAGGAACTCGTAAGGATATTCCCCGAGTGGTCAAAAATCATAATATCGATAAGATCATTATTGCTATGCCTTCAGCCTCCGGGGAGGTTATCCGGGAAATCGTGGGCATCTGTGAAAAAACCGGGGTGGATCTCAAAATCATGCCCGGGGTTTTCGATATGGTCAGCGGTCAATTAGATACCAATGAAATTCGCGAAGTTCAAGTCGAAGACTTACTGGGTCGGGAACCCGTCAGTGTGAATCTTGAAGATGTGGCCGGCTATCTGACCGGAGAGGTGGTCCTCATCACCGGCGGTGGCGGCTCCATCGGCTCTGAGCTTTGCCGTCAAGTCGCCCGCTTTAACCCCTCCAAGCTGGTGGTGGTTGGACATGGTGAGAACAGCGTCTTTGATATTGAGCAAGAGCTGCGGGTGGATAACCCCACTCTGGACGTAGCTACCGAGATTTTGGATATTAAGGATCGTGACAAGGTTCATATCGTCTTCCAGTGTTACAAGCCCGGTGTGGTCTTCCACGCGGCAGCCCATAAGCATGTCCCGCTGATGGAAAAGAACCCGGAAGAAGCCTTGAAGAACAATGTGATGGGTACCAGCAACCTTGCAGAGGCTGCTGATGAAGTGAAGGTCAAGTCCTTTGTTCTGATTTCCACGGATAAGGCAGTCAACCCTACAAGCGTCATGGGAACGACCAAACGGGTGGCCGAGATGGTCATTCAGAGCATGGACAAGCGTTCCCAGACCAAATTTGTTGCGGTACGCTTTGGCAATGTGCTGGGCAGCCGTGGCAGTGTAATTCCTACCTTTAAGCGCCAGATTGCCAAAGGGGGCCCGGTCACCGTGACCCACCCCGACATGGTACGTTTTTTTATGACCATACCTGAAGCTTCCCAGCTGGTCATCCAAGCCGGCTCAATGGCCGAGGGGGGCGAGATATTTATTCTCGATATGGGTCAGCCCGTGAAGATTTTAGATCTTGCCCGCGACCTAATCAGCCTTTCGGGCTTCGAACCCGATGTGGATATTAAAATCAAGTTTACTGGGATGCGCCCCGGTGAGAAGCTCTATGAAGAACTCCTAACCGCTGAAGAAGGAACTTCCGCGACGAAACATAAACGCATTTTTGTAGCCAAACCCAACAATATTAATGTTTCACAGCTGGAGGAGCTCATTCATCTCATCCGGGAGCGGGGCTCTTACCTGACACGGGAGGAAGTTATCGCCCAGTTACAATCCGTGGTGCCTACATTTAGAAAGCAAGCTTCCAAAACAGCTGCCAATCAATAAGGGGGAAATATTCCATGTTACGTTTGAAAGAAGTCATTACCAGCGAAGACGTTTTAGCACAAAGCCTTAAAAAGAAAATCCTCGACCATACAGCGACGGTGGGTGTCATCGGTCTTGGTTATGTGGGACTCCCCTTAGCAGTAGAGAAGGGCAAAGTGGGCTTTCCGGTCATCGGGTTCGATATTAACGCTGCGCGGGTAACCAAAGTCAATGCCGGCGATAATTATATCGGCGACGTTAAGGATGAAGAACTCCAAGCCTTAACCCAAAAGGGTACGATTACGGCCACTACGGATTATGCCAGACTGACCGAGTGTGATGTGGTTGTCATCTGCGTGCCGACCCCCTTGACGATTACTCGGGATCCGGATATTTCTTATATCCAAGCCAGTTCCGAACAAATCGCTAAGTATCTGAAACCGGGACAGCTGGTCACTCTAGAAAGCACCACCTACCCAGGAACCACTGAAGAAGTGATTCTACCTATGTTGGAACAAAGCGGTTTAAAAGTAGGCAAGGACTTTTTCTTAGCCTTTTCACCGGAACGGGTTGACCCAGGAAACAAACGCTTCACCACCAATAATACCTCCAAGGTTGTGGGGGGTATGACTCCGGTTTGTCTGGAAGTAGCCTATACCTTTTACGCTCAAACTATCGTCAACGTGGTACCTGTCTCCAGCCCGGCTGCGGCAGAGCTAACCAAAGTTTTTGAAAATACTTATCGGGCTGTCAATATTGCCTTAGTCAATGAACTGATGATGCTCTGCGATCGCATGGGTATCGATATCTGGGAAGTAGTTGAAGCAGCAGGAACCAAACCCTTCGGCATCCAAACCTTCTGGCCCGGCCCCGGCGTCGGCGGTCACTGCATTCCCATCGATCCCTTCTATCTGACCTGGAAAGCTCGCGAATACGACTACCATACCCGCTTCATCGAGCTGGCGGGAGAGGTCAACGTCGAAGTTTCCTATTATGTCATCAATAAAGTGATCAGCGCGCTGAACAACGAAAATAAAAGCTTAAAGGATGCCAAGGTCCTCATCCTTGGTGTAGCTTATAAGAAAGATATCGATGATGTCCGGGAATCCCCGGCCCTCAAAATCATGGAGCTTCTGCGCAAGAACGGTGCCAATATCAGTTACCACGACCCCTATATTCCGGTTATCGAACCCCACGGCGGCTCTACTGTACACTTAGACAGCATCGAGCTCACCGACGCAGCTCTTAGCGAGGCCGACTGCGTTCTCATCCTCACAGACCATAGCGCTGTGGACTACGATCGCGTCGTCGCCAAAGCCAGCCTCGTGGTCGATACCCGCAACGCCACCAAAAACGTCGAAGCCAACCGCGATAAAATCATCAAATTATAAGACTGAATCAAGGGGACAAGTACCGGTTTTTAGTTTCATTTCGAAGATGGAAACCGGGGACAGGTCCCTGTTTTCAAGAAATTGTTCAATAGTATAGGACTGAAGTTTGAGACAAGGAACCCTGTTCCCTTGTCCTAAGATAAGGAGTGGAATCATGGATAAGCAAAAGAAGATGCGCTTTGCCATCATTGGCTGTGGACGCATTGCACCTAAACATGCCGAATCAATCCTCGCTCTCGAAGAAGCAGAGCTGGTAGCCGTTTGTGATGTTGTTCCGGAAAAGGCCCAAGCCTTTGCGGATAAATATGGAGCCAAACCCTACCTTTTTTACGAAGAAATGCTGGAAAAGGAAGAGATCGATGTGGTGACTATCGCTACAGAATCAGATCTTCATGCCCCTATCGGTATCACTTGTGCCAAAGCCGGAAAACACGTTATGGTCGAGAAGCCCATGGCCATGACCTTAGAGAGTGCTGATGAGCTCATTCGCACCTGTCACGAAGCTGGTGTCAAGCTCTCAGTGATTCACCAAAACCGCTACAATAAATCCATTAAGCTTATGCGCCAAGCCCTAGAAGAGGGACGTTTTGGCAAGCTCACCCATGGCCAAGCCTCTGTGCGCTGGAACCGCAATGATGCCTACTATTCCCAAGCCCCTTGGCGCGGTACTAAGCTCCAAGATGGTGGAGTCCTGATGAATCAGTCGATCCACAATATCGACCTCCTTCAATGGACCTTTGGACCCGTGGAGTCGGTCTTTGGTTATACCCGCACAGCTCTGCGCAAGATTGAGATGGAGGATGTGGGTGTTGCCGTCATTAAGTTTAAGAATGGAGCCCTCGGGGTAATCGAGGCAGCTTCAACTATTTATCCAAAAAATATTGAAGAAACCCTCAACATCTTCGGTGAAACCGGTTCCGTCATGATCGGCGGCATTGCCGTCAACCGTGTCGAGACTTGGGAGTTCCCGGATAGTGATGAGGAAAAACAGGCCATCTTTGCCGCTCAGGAAAATGATCCCCCCAATGTCTATGGATTTGGTCATCGGGAAGTGATCAAGGATATGATTGATGCAGTCCGCGAGGACCGTACACCATCTATCCCCGGAGAAGAAGGACGGAAGGCTTTAGAGATTATCCTAGCCATTTACAAGTGCCAGGAGACGAAGGAGCCGGTGGTGTTCCCGGTCGTTAAGTAGCTCTTGAACAGCCTTTAGCTCGGGTCGTGTAGCTTTTCGCACAACACTCACTCAGTAGCTACGGGGCTGGCGAACTCGCTTCAGCAGCAGGATTTGCCAAACCTCAGGGTAATACCTGATGTGAACCGGTGGCAATCCTATGCTGTTGAAGCATCATTCGCCTGACCGCCCCTCCGCTTAAAGAAAGCTTGGCTTGTGGTGAGGGAAGCGAAGCAGAAGCCTTAGCTGCCTTATACACAGTGAAAATCGTTCGTTCTTGTGCGAAAAGCTACTCTTATGAGCATTAAAAGATTTTAAAGTGAGGTCATATATATGCCTGATCCACGAACCACATCTATCTATATCGACCCCACGGCAACCGTCCCCGTCAGCGTAACCATCTCACCCTTCTGTGTGATTCAGGGCAAGGTTAGCCTCGGCGAAAATGTGACCCTAGGTGTGGGTTGTGTCATCGAAGAAGGAGCAACCATCGGTGCAGGCTCTACTCTAGGCCATCATGTGACGATTGCTGCGGGTGCCACCGTCGGGGACGGGTGTCAACTGTCCGCCCATGTGAGCATAGGCTCTGGGGCTCGCATCGGGGCGCGGACGCGGGTGGGTGAGCATACAGCCGTCTATCCGCTAACGGAGCTCGGTGAGGATGGCTTTATTGGCAGCAGCGCCTCTGTAGGGCGTTTTCCTAAGGCGGCCGCTACCAGCACGGTGAAAGCCCAGGCGGATTTACCGCCGCTGAAAATGGGGAAGGGATACACCATAGGCTGTTCTTCTGTTCTATATGCAGGAACCACATACGGCGATCAGGTCTTCCTAGGGGATGGCGCCTTGGTACGTGAACGCTGCACCATCGGTAAGAATGTGGTCATCGGTAGCGGGGTAGCTGTCGAAAATGATACCAGCATCGGCGCCTACACTAAGATTCAGACCGGATCTTACATCACAGCCTATATGGAGATTGAGGAACGGGTCTTTATCGCTCCTATGGTCACCACCACGAATGATAATTACATGGGTAGGACTGAAAAGCGCTTTAAGTCACTCAGGGGAGCTAAGATCTGCCGTGGAGCTCGAGTGGGTGGGGGTTCTATTCTTCTGCCGGGTGTCTGCGTTGCACAGGAGACCTTTGTCGCCGCTGGGGCGCTAGTCACCAAAGACACGGTAGAGAAGCGCGTGGTCAAAGGATTCCCTGCCCAGGATTTGCGGGAAGTACCCGAGGAAGAATTGTTGCAAGAGTAGCACTTCTGTCAGTGGATTGTACTTTCTAGGAATGCACATAAAAATGGGTAATAACTAAAAAGGTCAAGTGGTTATCTTGCACGCAAGCAAACCACTTGACCTTTTTATGCTTATGTCATTCTGAGCGAGCGTAGGATCTGGTTCTTCTAGGTATCCCTTCTATGGATGAACAACCATAGAGTTGATCAGAACAATACATAGTATACTATAAAATAATCTGTGATATAATTATAGTATAAAGAATAAGGAGTGAATTTTATGGCCTTGGTATCTGAAGAACAAGTCATTAAAGTCTTACAACAATATAACCAGTGGTGGAAAGAACCTGAGAAAATCCAAGCACTAACTAAACCTCAGAAAAGAGTTGCCTATAATGAAGCAATGAAGTACTTAACCCATCCCTCAATTCGAAGATTTGTGGTATTGTCCGGCGCCAGACGAGTAGGTAAAACGACAATTATGTATCAAATGATCGAGGATCTTTTAATACAAGGTGTTGCGCCGAGGAATATTCTCTATATAACTTTTGATAATCCATTAGTTAAGCTTATTAGCATTGATGAAGTATTAAACATATATGAATCGCTCTATCCAATTGAGGGGAAGAAATATTTGTTTTTCGATGAGGTTCAATATACAAATAACTGGGAGCTATGGATGAAAGTATTATATGATTCCCGCCCAGATATTTGTTTAACAGCAACTGGATCTGCTAGCCCGATTATTCAAAAGGGAGCAGCAGACAGTGGTGCGGGAAGATGGACGATGCTTAAAATTCCAACGTTATCCTTTTATGAATACTGTGAATTACTTCAGTTGAAGGAACGTCCAGCCCTTAATAGTAATATTCAGCTGTCAGAATTGGCAACTCTAGCAAGAGGTGAATTTGCCGAGCTCGCAAATGCTTTTTCACCATTAGTCCAGCACTTTAATCGCTATTTACTAATTGGTGGTTTTCCGGAGCTTGTACTATCTGATGATGACACCTATGCTCAAAGATTACTCCGTGAAGATGTGGTGGATAAGGTTATTAAAAGAGATGTTCTGACCCTATTCAACGTAAGGAACCCACTACTGATGGAAAAGTTATTTTTATATCTGTGTATAAATTCATCTGGAATCTTTAATGCTCAAACTGCAACTAAGGAATTGGGCAATATAAGTGTTACAACGTTGGAAAACTATCTTGAATTTCTCGAGAAATCAAATCTCATTTACCGTTCGAATCCCATCGATGTTGGGAGCAAAGGTGCTTTAAAAGGCCGACCCAAAATCTATGTGGCAGACCCAGCGATACGCAATGCAGTTCTCATGATTGACAACGTCCAGACCAATGAAAAAGAAATGGGCATTATGGTAGAAACTGCTGTCTATAAACACTTCGTTTCCTTCTATGAAGGAAAGACTGCCAAAATAGGGTATTTCAGAAAGCTAAAGAATAATCAAAAAGAGGTAGATGTTGTTATTGATCAACCCTCAGGGAAAGTACTCTGTGAAGTAAAATACCGGAATGACTCATCCGTGCTTGCCTCAGATGCCGTAGTTGCTTTAGCCTCAGATCCAAACTCTCAGGTTACAAATGCCTTTATCGCAACAAAAAAGCTTACTGACTATGGTGTCAGTAAGCATAATTCACAAGTGCCCATCGTGAGAATTCCGGCATTAATCCTCTTATATCTTTTAGGTAAAGCAGTTTGAGCAGATATTCTCCCACAAAACACAAGAAGTGCAAGGACTTTTTGTGTTCTCGCTATCTTCTCAGCACCCGTCTTACCACATAAGCACTAATTTTGCGGAAATCCTTATCAATCGCAACGATAACTAAGCAGAATACCACGCCCGCCACGGAAGCGGAGAGGAGAGGGTGGAGGTCGATCAGTAGCCAAGCTACCCCCGCCATGCAAAGTGCCGAGATAATCGTACTAGGCAGCTGCCGCCACAAGCGAATCTTATAGACATTCTTGCGAATTAACACATAGTAGGCTAAGAAGATGAAGATCTCCACGATGATGATACCGTAGGCGGCGCTGTATAATCCCAGCCAGGGCTTTAAGCCAAAGATCAAGCCTGCTAAAAGAGCTAGAGAAAGCCCCTGCACAATCGTTCTTTGCATTTGCCGACCGGTGGTAGTCAGGATATCCCCTAAAGAAAAACTCATACATTCCAGAGCTAAAAACCAACAGACAATCATCAGGATAGGGATGGAGGCGTTGAACTTCCCATCATAAAGCCATTCTGTCAGCGGACCGGCTAAGACGAAGAACAAGGTACTGCCGGCGATACCCACTGCCGAGAGGGCCTTAAACACTTTTTCGATCACCCCTTGATGCTGGTTGCGGTCGGAATCTCCCAGCTGATAAAGGACAGGATAAAGAGCACTGGTCATCATACTAGGGATAAAGACCAGAATCAGGATCAACTTGTAGGCTGCCGAGAAAATCCCCACTTCCTCACTGGTGGCAGACCAAGAGAGGGCTAAGATGCTGAACTGAGTAAAAACGTTGTAAAATATCCGATGAATCCCAAAGGGCAGACCGTGGATCACCATGTTAGGCATGGTCGGCAACTCCACCCTAGGCTTAATTTCCTTTCTTAAAGCCAAATAAAGCAGGACTGTAGTTATCACATAAGCGAGCAAATGAGTAAAGGTGATGGAGACTACCCCTAAACCGGCCACCAGCACAAAAATAGTAAAGATGGCAATCAACAGAGTCGTCAGGAACTGATAAAAGGCAGCGACATAAATTTTCTGCACGGCTTGATAGTAATTATAGATGGATTGGTTGATAGCATTAAAGCACACGGCGACCCCAACAACTATCACCATAGCTTTCACCGTTGCATTATAGGGGAACATAAAAAGTAGCATGACAAGGTAACATAACGCGCACAAAAGGGTCTTCACGAAGAGGGTATTGCCAAAATATTGGGGCAGTACCTTCGCGTTTTTAGAGCCTTCCTGAACCATCAGTTGGCTAATGCCCAGCTCGGCAAAAATGATAATGGTACCCACATAAGCATAGGCTGTCGAGTAATCCCCAAAAGGCCCCGGACCTAAGTAGCGGGTCACAAAAATCCCCAGCACTGCTGCGATGGATTTGGCAAGGAGGCTGGAGACCCCCAAGGCTGTCGCATTTTTTGCAATAAGACGCGTATCCATTAAACTAGCTCAGCTCCTAACCCTTGGTTCCCTTCGGCTAAGACCTCATGATATAAAGCGATGGTCTGGTGGGCATTATGAGACCAAGTAAAGTTCTCCCGGACCAAAATTTGTCCTTTTTTGCCCATCTCTTGGGTCAAGTCAGGATTGCCTAATAGTTTCTCAATGGCAAAGCGAATATCCTCAGCGTTGCGGGGACGGACAGTCAAGCCAACCTCTTCCCGATGGATAAGAGGGGCAATCCCTTCCCCCTTCGTACCGATGATCGGTTTCCCTTGAGAGAGTGCTTCCAAATAAACTACACCAAAAGCCTCGTTCCAACTCGGCATCACGAAAATATCACACCGGGCCATCTCCGCCATAGCTTGGGGATGGGGGAGACTCCCTAAAAATTCCACATGCTTCTCTAGGCCTAAAGCCCTCACCTGCGCTTCGAGGTTTTGTCGTTCTGCTCCATCACCGGCGATGCGGTAGAGTAAATTTGGATAATCCTGCAGGAGTTGAGAATTAGCTAGAGCCTCTAAGACATAAGCATGTCCCTTAGGTTCTCGCAAAAAACCCACCGTCAACAGCACAGGCCCTCGTTGTTCATCGTGAATCGCATTTTCGCAGCTAGCTGACTTCTGCACTTCCGCTTGCGCCTTTGCATCTACGTCCTCGAATTCTGCACCATTATAAATCACCCGATACTTACTGAGGCTATCGGCCCACAGCTCCAGACCATAATTCTCACGCAATTTATCGCTGACGAGAACCACGCGCCGAGCTTGGCGTAGGGTATCCTTGACGCTCTCAGCGCAGCGAGGAGAGCGGTTCAAGGTATGAGCGAAATCCTGTCCATGAATGGTGACCACCACAGGTAGATTATATTGTTTTCCCAAAGCCACAGCGGCAGCACCATCGGGATGAGCCACATGAGCATGGATCAGGTCAGGTTTCTTATCACGCACAAGTCGTGCTATCAGCTTGCCCATCCCTAGGCGATAGGTCAGGGGGTAATGAGCAAAGAAATAGCCGCGGGGAAACTCCAGAACTCTCGGGTGGTAAATATCCATACCCTGATGGAGCTCGTGATCGGGTACCTGGGCGTATTTTCCCCATTTCCCCAACCCCTTAAGAGCACGCGGAAACCAAGGAGTTGGATTCACCAGGGTGACCTCGACACCTTGAGCGTGGATGGCCTCGATTTGCTGTTGGACGAATATCCCACTCAGAGGCTGGACAGCCGTCGGGTAGAGGTGGGAGATGACTAGAACGTTCATAGATTGTCCTTTCTTTGGGGCTGCTTTAGAGAGTGTCTCCAGGATTTTGCTATACACGTTCGCTCAGAAAGCTGCGCGCACCCGTTCTAGTGCTCAAGCTTTCCGCTCCGTCGGGACGCTGGCTAAATCGGCTCCTGCCTCATAGCCAGTTGGAAACGTCCTGTTTCCAACCCGACTCCGCTGCAAGCTTTTCGCGAAGAACGGGTAGCTGCTCGCTTTGAAGTCGCTCTCTTCCGTATATCAAAATCCTTGGGTATTCTTTCAAGTGAATAACGGGGACAGGTCCCTTGATTCATGGTTTGCGACTTTCGCGAAACCCTCATTCGAATTTCATCGTATAAATCGCCTCTAGCTACTCGCGTGTTCTATCGATGACTTGCATCCTCAGTAATGCTAGAACTTTCTTTCCTGCCCCCCGAGTATCTGCTCATACACCGCTAATAGCTTCTTTTCTTCGCTTTCCCAGGAGTACTTCTCGTGGAACGCGTCCCAGCCGTTCTGGGCATATTTTAGAGTTTGAGCAGGGTTATCGATGAGAGTGCATATCTCTTGGGCTAAAGATTGGGGGTCGCCGGGATCGGCAATGCGGCCGCATTTATCTTCGCTTAGAATCTGCTCTATGTAGCCAAAACGGGAGCCGACTACGGGTAGCCCGGCTGCCATGTATTCGATGAGCTTTACGGGGATAGCTTTTGTGTAATTCAGGGTCGGGAGTAAGGGCACAAGTGCTATATGGCTGTCTCTGAGGATGCCGGGGACTTGGCTATAGGGGACTTTCCCTAGGACTTGGATATTGCCCTTTTCCAGCCAGCTTTCCATTGGGAGGTACTTCTCAGAGATTCCTCCCAACTCCAGTGGTCCCACTAGCTTACAGACCGCATCGGGATGCTTCTCGCGCACGAGGGGCATAGCTTCTAGGATAACTTCTAGGCCCCGTTCGCGATTGATTCCCCCTAAATACAGAATCACCGGAGCTACAGAGCCGACGGAGACGCCAGAACAGTCAGAGCTATCAAAGCCCTCCCGAGCTTCCTTATTGACCCTTTCAGTGAGTTCCTCAGAAGCTTTTTGAAAACTGGGACCTGCCCCCAGTTCGCATGTCCCCAGTTCGCATTTTGGTCGTTCAAACTGGAACTGCTCTTGCAGAGGAAAATTAAACAAGCTGGCTCCCACTGGATTGTACTGCTTAAATAAACCCTCCATGTGGTGGTTCACCGTCATGATTCCGGCAAAGCGTCGTGCGGCACCTTTTTCCAGCCGTTCGAATACAGCCGCCGCTGTTTTGCGCAAGGGTGCGGGCAGCCAATACCGTGTCTTTAGGCTGTCGGCGTAATACTCATGGACATCATAGATCACCGGCTTGCCCAGCTTCTTTTGGAGGGTTAATCCCGTCCAGATCAGATCAGGATCATGAAAATGATACAGATCGGCGTGCTCCTCCACTGCGGCCTGATAAATAGCCCGCAGATTGCGAACCCGCTGGAGCCTCGAGGAGAAAGGAGGCACATAGCGAATCCGAATCCCCTCCACGATTTCTTCCAGCGGATACCCCGCCGAGACCACAGTTTTCATTTCAGGCACCCCGGTCTCATGAAAACTGGGACCTGACCCCGTTTCGCACGCCTGCACTTGGCGGGGATATGGGGCGATGAGTACGACATCATAGCCTGCCCTTCGCAAAGAGCAGGCTTCCTTATAGAAGATGCGGCCATCCAAAGGTGGATGGGCAGATGTTAGGATGCAGATTTTCAATATTCTTCCCTCGCAGTGTTATACACCAAGCCGATAATGATGCAGAAGATCGTCATGAGCTGAAGATTATAGAACACCCCGGCCATGAAATTATAGAGGAAAACCGCCGGCAACAGGGCAATATAAGACATACCAATCCAAGTCTTTACATCAAAGTATTCCTTCATGCGTCCGGCCGCTTCGACACGATAGCGTTTCAGGGCGAAAAGCCAAGGCTGAATGAAGAACCACAGATAGATGGCCAGCCCCACAAACCCATAACGGCGGGTGAAAAGAGCATACTCATTATCTACCACCGTAGTCATGGCGTATTTTTGAGTACCCCAGCCGAGGACCGGGGATTGCCAGATGGACCCCACCGCGGCCCCGAGACGCTCCACATGGCCGATGAAGGAGTTGCTGGTGGAGAAGTTGAAGCCGTCCGTTAAACGCACGAAGAAGCCGTCGGAGGCTGTGGCAAAAAGCAACATGGTCACGAGGAACAACGCCCCGATCCGCAGTAGGATTCCTTTGCTTTTCCTATAATAGAAGAAAGCCCAAACACTTAAGATCGTCAAAACAATCCCGATTCCCGCCAAAGCGGTGCGGGAGATGGTCAAATACTCGACCTTTATTACTAACCCGATCAGAATCAGCAGAATGAAGGGAAAATATATCTTCGATTCCACAAAGTAATAGCGAGCCACCAAAAAGGCTAAAGTCATAACCGTGAACGTTCCGAACACATTGGGATTATCAAAGGTTCCCAGGACCCGCGCCGGGTTGCCGAGAATCATGGTTTCCCAGTGGCTCGGATTAAAAAAGGGCGAAAACCAAGCGTTTAAATTAAACAGGTTCAGACTTTGGGCAAAACTGAATAGAATTAGGAAGCCTAATGCTCCTAAGAAGGTATAACTCAGGACCGCAAACTCAGCATCCCGAAAGTTGATGGAGAGGACTAAGGTAACCACAAGGAAATATTTGAAAAAGGTCACCAGCTCCATCACATCCCGTAAACCGTATGCTCCGGCGCCGAGAATGACGACCCCGTAAAAGTTTGAGATAGCATAGGAAAGGACCAGGCAGCTAAAAATGAGCACAATCCGCTTCAAGGCCGAACCCTGCAGACGCAACTCCTCCCGGGCATCCGCTGAAAAGCGAAAGCCTTTGAAGATGAAAGCCAAGATATTCAGACCAAAGACGCCAAATAAAAGCAACTCATCGACCCGAATGTTCGGGAGCGTTGGGTGGATTTCAAAGGAAGGAAGCAGCATGGCCGAAAGCATCACTAGGAGCAAAACAATTAAACGACTATCGTTGCCTTTAGTCAGCCCATTATTCCAAAACATAAATTCCTCCTCAGTACTATATAGAACACCGGACTAACCACTCTTAGGTTCCCTGCCCCTTTAGGCAATGAGTATTAAAGGGTGGTTAGGTCCAGTATGGACTCGACTAAACTTAACCCAAGACCTCAAGGATGACCTGGACAATCTCATGCAACTGACCATCAGTTAATTCGGGATAGCAAGGGATAGCTAAAGCTTGGGTGCAAGCTTCCTCAGCGAGCGGGAAATCTCCTACCTGATAACCGAGATCCACAAAGGCTTTTTGCAGGTGCAACGGAACTGGATAATAAATAGCATTAGCGATGGCCTTGGCCGTTAAAGCAGCCATGAGCTTTTCTCGTTCTGGGGTTCTCAGTACATAAAGATGGAACACATGCTTCAATCCAGCCTCTTGATAAGGCAAAACAACCTTGCCATCGGCGGCCAAAGGAGCTAATAGCTCATCATAGAAAGCAGCCTTATCAGCCCGTGCCTGATTCCACTCATCGATATAGCGCAGCTTCACCCGCAGAATCGCTGCTTGCAGCTCATCAAGGCGGCTGTTATAGCCGATCTCATCATGGTAATACTTCGTCTTACAACCGTGGAAGCGCAGGACGCGAGCTGCCTCTGCCAATGCATCATCATTGGTGACAATCATACCGCCGTCCCCGTAGCCGCCCAAGTTTTTGGTCGGGAAAAAGCTAAAGGTTCCCGCATCCCCCAAGAAGCCGGCTTTATGTCCTTTATATTCTGCCCCTATCGCTTGGGCTGCATCCTCAATCACTTTTAAATTGTACTTCTTAGCTAGCCCTAAGATGGGATCCATATCCGCCATTTGGCCAAAAATATGTACTGGAATAATCCCTTTGGTCTTCGCCGTGATCTTACCTTCCAGCTGGGCCACGTCCATATTCAGGGTCTGAGGATCAATCTCCACAAACACCGGTGTTGCCCCCACCTGGGCAATGCTCTCCGCAGAAGCAAAGAACGTAAAAGGACTGGTGATCACTTCATCCCCGGGGCCGATTCCACAAGCCTTTAAAACAATCACTAAAGCATCTGTACCATTGCCCACGGCCACGGCATGCTTCGTACCGCAGTAGGCAGCGATTTCCTCTTCAAAGGTTTTCATCTCAGGGCCGAAGATAAATTTACTTGAATCCAGAACCCCTAAAACGGCCTGGTCAATTTCCTCTTTAATCGCAAGATATTGGGCTTTCAAATCTAACAATGGAATAGACATCGTCAATTCGTCCTTTCATCACATAGTGTATTATAATTAATTCGATTTAATGGGTTAAAATTCTACACTTAAGGGTACAACGAATAAGATTACTTTTCAAGGACTGTACATTGTTTCCGTAAAAAAAGTAGTGTAGGATCTTCCATAGTGCAGGCGAAGAATACTGCAGCTAAATTGCTGTTCGTGTGGTTGACAAAAAACGGAGTTTTGCAATACAATGTATTACAAAAGAATGTTGCAAACGAAAGGTGGTTTGCCCGATGACAATTTCTATTCGGCTTAGTCCGACTGAAGCAGAACTCATTAAGAGCTATGCAATACTAAAAAACCAAAGCGTATCTGATGTGATGAGGAAAGCAATTCTTCAGCAGATCGAAGATGAATATGATCTTGAAGTTTATGAAAAAGCAATGGCCGAATATCACAAAAATCCTGTGACCTACTCCCTTGAGGAAGTTGAAAAGGAACTGGGATTAAGATGATGTATCACGTCATCCTTACTGATGGAGCCAAAAAGGAAATTAAAAAGCTGGATAGGCCGATTGCCCTTCTTATTCTGGCTTGGATACGCAAGAATTTAGAGGGGTGCGATAATCCCCGACTCCATGGCAAAGCGCTTAAAGGCAATTTAGATAGTAGATGGAGTTATCGGGTGGGCGATTATCGTTTGCTTGCTGAGATACAGGACAGTGAAGTTATCATATTAATAGTGAGTGTCGGTCATCGAAGAGAAGTATATTAAAGCTAGTACTAAAGGGAGTGTTGTCTACTATATAAGTAGTAGACAACACTCCCGATTTTATGCACTGGTTCTACCGCAGATGCTGATTGAGCAGGGGATAGAGTCCCTCGGCGGTTTCTTCATCCACCCAGCCCATAGCCCAAGGACCGACACCGGCCAGGCCAAACTCATTGATTACGCCTAGCTTGGCATTCCAACTGGTGTAATCATCGAAAAATACCGTATGCTCGACACCCTTATCGTCCGTGTACTTAAAGGTTGGGGTACCGACAGGGTCATTACCAGGGTACTTAGCGTAAGTGATTTCGGCACCATAAGTTTGGGCGATCTCCATGGCCTTGGAATAGCCAAAGGCAGTGGAATTATAAGTGGGATTGCCGCTGGCATCCTTGCCGGTGACCACCCAATCCCGTCCGTAGTAGGGTAGTCCCATCATGACCTTGCTCATATCCACCCCTTGATCCTTTACATAGGTAAGAACCTGTTTGATCCAAGGATAAGGAGCGATGGCCCCCGGAGCGGAGGTCCGGTAGTGATGATCATAGGTCATCACATGCATATAATCCACCACATTAGAGAGCGCTTCATAATCAAAGGCATCTAGCCAGTACTGACTGGAGGACATTCGAGGCATCACAGTCATGACCACAATCTTATTCATGGGCTTTAACTCAGCGTAAAGAGATTCCATAAAGGCAGTTAAATCATTTCTCACCCCATCATTAGGGTCCTTAGCATCGCCATAATCCAAAGGAGTCTCAAAATCGATGACCACCCCATCAGAACGGGTGTCTTCAATCAACTTCACAATCTCGCCGATCATTTTTTCTTGAGCAGCAGGACTTTTTAGCAGAGTGTTGATGGAAGCGCCACTGCCGTTGATCAGAGGCAGAACCTTCATCCCTAAGCCGTGAGCCATATTGGTGAGCTGAAGATAATTACTAGAGCCCTCCTCCCAAACCAACTTCAGGGTCCCGTCCGCACCGATGGAGGAGCGCCAGTTGGGGGAGACATAGTCCACATAATCCGTAGCACGATTGGGGATCATGGCAAGTTGATTGAGATAGGTTTCGTATTTGGCATAACCATCCCAGTATTGCAGAGAAATCTTCGGATGCAAATTGCCCGTGCGAATAATGCTCTCCATACCGTAGCTAATCACTCCCCAGCCACCCAGCAGGATAAAGTGTGCACTTTCCTCCCGACGTGCACCCAGATAATCCATGCTCGCTTCCTTAAGATCCTTTTGCGGGACCAAAACAATCGGGTTATTGTTCTTAGCGGCTAAGGCAGCTCCGGCCAGGGCATCCGGGAATTTTGTGCCCGTAGCGACATAAATCGCTTCATTATTAAAGCTTAAGCTATTGAGGATTTCCAGATTGGTTCCATAGCGATCGGTTCCGGCTAAACGATCCACACTGAAGCTCAATTCTTCTAACTGAGTCTTTACCTCAGGGAGAATAACCCCCTCGCCACCAATCAGGGTCACCTCTTTGACTCCCAAGCTTTGCAGGGTTTCCAACGTAACCTCAGGGACCTTTTTCTTCTCAGTCAAAAGCAGAGGAATTCCTTGAGCAGCAGCATAAGAGGAAATGCTCAAAGCATCGGGGAAATCCGTGCCCAAAGCCAAGAAGGCCTTTTCGGTTTGAGGTACAGCGACCTTAGCGATCTCACTGGCCGTAATATAGCGGTCCGTTCCCTCGAGACGTTCCACGGTCAATCCTTCACTGATCAGAGTATTTTCCACTGCTTCTGAGACAGCCCCCCGACTGCCTAAGATGTAAACTGTCGAGGCCTCCAGTCGCTTAATTTCCTCTAACACTCCAGCAGTTAGCTGCTTAGTTTCTGTTAATAGCAAGGGAGCATTCACACTCGTGGTCAGCACCACCCCGGCTAAAGCATCGGGAAAATCATCCCCGCGAGCCAAGACAACGGACTCAGCGTAATCCCATCCCCCTTGGGAGACTTGGATCGCCGTATCGTAGCGAGAGGTCCCCGCTAAGCGCAAAGGTTGAGTTATAGAAGTTTCGGCCTGAACAGCTTGAGGCACCAAAGGCATTATGCCCGAGTTTGTGAATAAAAGGGTGAAGGCTGTCAAAGTCACAACGGCAATTTTTATAGTTTTCTTCATTTTTCTCTCCTTTTTGTTATTCATTGATACTAGGGTTGCTAATAGGGCGACCGACATTTAGGCCGCCCTACATACGTACATAATTAGGAACACAATAAAGAACATAATCATAATTAAGAAGTGTTCTTGGTTTTAGACTAACACTGTCCGTTAAATCTGACACGGTTCTCTGTTGTCTCTGCGAATACTTCGCTAAAAAGCAAAGAAACCCTTTACAAAATAAAGGAGAATAACAAGAGTTAATAAATTTTTAACATATTAAGAGGAAGAAAAGGTGATCCTTGTCAGTCTATTACTATGTAAGGATTCACAGTCCTCGGCAACCGCAAAGGGGACGAACTGACCATCGCTTGCCCAGCAAATGGTCAAGATTCCCAAAAGGATTCAGTAATATCCCGTCGAAACATGCAAAGTACCAAAAGGTTTACAACGATCAAGGAGGGTTTTCCGTGTGGCTACCACCAAAAAAATGGAGCGCTCTCCTCGCCGCTTCCTTTAGTCTTTGGCTATTAGGTCAAGCACCGGTTGCAGCAGCTCCTCTAACAGCAGATGTAGATCGCCTCTACGGAGCAACGCGCATTGAGACAGCTTTAAAGATTTCCCAGGCAGGCTGGGGCGAAGCTCAGACCGTTCTCCTAGCCCGCGGAGATGCCTTCCCGGACTCCTTAGTCTCCGTCCCTCTTTCCAAGCGCTATGATGCCCCCATTCTTCTGACCGGTTCTAAGGGCTTGGACCATGAAGTGCTAGAGGAAATTAAACGACTCAAGGCTCAGCATGTGATCTTACTGGGAGGTGCCGGTGTCATGGGGACACCCATCAGCAAGGCTCTGGAAACCGCTGGACTGACCTGGGAACGCATCGGCGGAGCGGATCGCTATGAGACCGCCGCCCTAGTCGCTGAGCACCTAGGAGGCAATGGCCAGGTGGTCCTCACCAGTGGCGAGAATTTCCCCGATGCCCTAGCCATCGGACCCTATGCCGGTATCACCGAGACCCCCATCTTGCTCACGAAAGCTCAAGAACTTCCCGCTGTCACTCGGCATAAGTTAGAAGCGTTGGGCGCATACCAGCTCAATGAGGAGGCAGAAGCCGTGACCCGGACTATCGTGGTCGGAGGAGAGGGAGTCATTGCCCCCATTACCTTAGAAGGATTAACCGGAATGACGCGGCTAAGCGGCCAAGACCGCTACGAGACCGCTGCCCAAGCCTTTTGGTTCACCCAAGAGGAGTTCGGGACGGACCCGTCCGACGCTCCCGAGGAGCAACGGGCTTTCCTTGTCACCGGGGAGAATTTCCCCGATGCCTTAGTCACCGGCGCCTTAGCCGTCAAACAGAATGCCTACCTATTTATGTCCAGTCATGCCGGACTACCGGCCATCACCTATTCCGCCATGGGCAATGCCACCGTGAATCAGCTCTTGGTCACCATGATTGGCGGGGAAGTCATACTCTCCGACCGAGTCAAAGGTATCGTCGCCGGCACGATTCAACCGCCCTATCTCCTAGCCGGTCTCACCATAGTTGTGGACCCTGGCCATGGGGGTAAAGATGTAGGAGCAGTGGGGGCTAGCGGTTCCTATGAGAAGAACTCGACCCTGCCTGTGGGGTTAAATCTGACGAATCTACTCCGCCAAGCGGGAGCCAAAGTTGTGATGACCCGCACCGGGGATACCCCGCCCTCCGGCGCAAGCTATGTAGAATTAAAAGATTTACAAACTCGGGTCAAAATTGCGAATCAGATTGAGGCTGATGTTTACGTCTCTATACACAACGATGCTTTTTCCAATCCGGAGGCAGGGGGAGTGACAACGTATATTTCCGCGGCTAATCCCAGAGGTGAAGAGGGAAGAAAACTGGCTACTGCAGTTCAGCAAGAAGTGATCAAGCAAGTGGAGCTCCAGGACCGCAAAGTCAAGACGGCCAACTTTTATGTGATTAAAAATACCACGATGCCGGCTATTCTTGTGGAACTAGGCTTTATTTCAAATCCTCAGGAAGAAAAGTTGATCATTAGTCCAGAATTTCAACAAAAAGCAGCTCTAGGGATCTACCGAGGCATTCTAATTTACCGGGGTTATTAGCAAATACCCAACATTAATGGACATAAGCATGGTAATTAAGAAAAAGTTAATAAAAAAATTTACAAAAGGTCTAGAAAAAACCTTGATAATTAGGTAAACTAATCTATGCAACTCGTAGGATGTAAATCTCCCAATTATTTCTTGTGAAAATTTCTGAGAGATTGCAGGAATATTGTTTTCCGCATCGAATAGTTATACGAGTGTAGAACCTGTTTAGGGTTTCTTCATTAACTTTGTCTAAAGGGTAAGCCACCCGAGAGGCGTAAGCCTTCTAGGGGGGACGCCCCCGTTAAAGGGTGGGATGCCTTTAGATATTGCGCAATGTCTAAAGATTTGCGGCTTATATTAAGGGGGTGAGTGACGACCACTGATCATCGCAGGTGAGAGGTACGGTAAATAGGTTGCTTTCTTAATTAAGAAAAACACATATGTGACCGTGACTTCGGAAGACACAAAAACGTTACCACGTAAATGAGAGGAGAAATTCACTACATGAAAAAGACAAAAAAGGCTTTAGCCTCCTTAGCTATCGCCGGTATGGTACTGTCCATGGCTCCAGCTAGCATTTTTGCTGCTAATGCAGACACTGACAGACTCGCAGGTACAGATCGTATCGGTACTGCCCTTGCTATCGCAGACGAAGGTTGGGATTCTGCTAATACAGTAATCTTGGCTCCTGCTGATCAAGCCAATCTCGTTGACTCTCTTGCTGCTGCTCCACTAGCAGGTCAAGAAAATGCCCCAGTTCTTTTAACCTTTAAAGGCAAGTTAGATGCAGGCGTGAAAACCAGAATCGCTGACTTGAAAGCAGGCAAAGTTTATGTTATCGGTGCTATTTCCGATGCAGTTGCTGCTGAAGTAGATGCTATTGATGGCGTTTCTGTTGAGAAACTTGCTGGTGCTGACCGTTGGGCCACTGCTGATAAAATCAATACTAAATTAAGTAAGCCTGCAGGCACTTTCGTTGTTGGTTACAATGCTATTCCCGATGCTCTTTCCGTAGCTTCCTATGCTGCAGCTGAAGACTATGCTATCGTGCTCGCTAATGCCGATGGCACAGTACCAGCTTCCAAGCTTGTTGGCGACAAAACCTACTTAGTAGGCGGATCCGGCGTCGTTAAAGACTACAGCGGCGCTACCCGTCTTGGCGGTGCAGATCGTTATGCTACCAACAAATCTGTCGTAGAAGGACTTTCCTACAACTTTGACAAAGTTTATGTTGCAAACGGCTTATCCATGGTTGACGCTCTTGCAGCTTCTTCCCTGGCAGCTCAAAATGATGCCGCTATTCTTCTGACTAACGGCACTAGTGTTCCTGCTGGCGCAGGCATTAAAGACAAGCTAGGCATGGTTGTTGCTCTCGGCGGAACGGGTGTTGTATCCGATTCTGTTATTAATTCACTCACCGGCGAGCTTGGCAATGTAGTCAAAGCTGCTGTTGAAGAGAAAAACTATGATAACGACACAAAGAATCAATATGTCGCATTTACTGTCAACGGTAAAAAAGTCACAGTCGAAGCTATAAACGCTCAGGGCTGGGATCTGGAATTCACCGCTGGCACTACCAAATCCAGTCCTACAGGATCAGCTATCTTTGCTGATGCAACTACTGGCCTCTTAGAGGATAGCATTGCATTGGACGACTACTATGTACAATTGACCTTAACCAAAGGTTCGGATGTTGTTATTTCCGATGTTGCTAAGATCACAGTTAAGAATCTGAATCTTGCTGCTACCGGAATTTCCGATTACACACTCACCAATGCCAGCCTTGGTTCTGCCACTGCTCAAATGAAGAGCACAAAATTAGTTGTCGGTGAAACTGCTACCTTCGAGGAGATTACAGTAACCGCCGGTACTGCCAAAGAAGATATTACCTACACAGGTAGTGAATTCTCAATTAAAACTTCTGATGCCGGTGTAATATCGAAGTTGAATAATACGATTACCGCTCAGACACCTGGCACAGCTACCATAACCATCGCTTATGGAAATACAACCAAAGCTGTTACCTTCACTGTTGTAAATGATTCCCGTGAAGCTAAGAGTATTCAGGTTAAGCAGGCTTCTGACGGTGCAGTTGTTACATCCTTGAAAACTTCTACAGATGTTGATTTAGTAGCAACCGTGCTTGACCAATACGGAGACCCAGATAAGGGTTCAGTCCTTACAGCAGATGTTTCAAATGAAGTTGTCTTAGATGCTGCTACCGAGACTCTTGCTTCTGGAGCATTCACTGTTACTCTTGCAACCCCAAAAGCATCTGGAAACTCTACAGTTACATTCTTTGCTGATGGAATTAAAATCGGTACATTCGTTGTAACTGTATCAACTGACACAGCTATTAACAAAAAGACCTTTGAAATGTACAAAGTTGATACCACTCAAAAGCTTGCTACCATGAATGCTGCTTTGGCTGCTACTCTTGAAAAGAGCAATTTCAGCACAGACACAACAATTGACATTGCTGATGATCAATATCTAGTTTATCAAGTTGCCAACTTTAATGCTGGTAACATATTCCTAGGCAATGACACTCTGAGCTTTACTTTTGCTACAGATGTCATTGAATCAAAATCAGGTGTTCTGGATTCTACTGACACTGCTATCGTTACTGATGCAGATGGTAATGACAGACTTGTTATCAAAGCAGGAACTGAAACAGGTACAGCAACAGTCAAGGTTAAGGACAATTCCGGCAAACTGTATACTGTTAAAGTTACCGTGATAAACCAAGGCTATACCATTAAGAGTGTCTCCTTGAAAACTCCTGCTACTTCAAATTATGGCAAGACTTATGATTATAAGTCCGTGCTGAACTACACTGCAGCCGGAACCGGTAGCCATCCTATCGTTACTGGTATTACACTGAACAAAGCTGCAGCACAGGAGCTCCGTTTTGATACTACTAACGCTGAGTTCTACATTGATAAGGACAGCGATGGCACCAATAATGATAGTGCTGTTGTTGGAACCTTGGTGATTACTGGCGTTGGTACAATTGGTGGAGTTTCGAATCCTGGCGATGCTAGCTCCTTCACAACACAAACAGGCGATAATGGAACTATCGTATTCAAAATTTTGGATAATGATGGTAAAATCGTTGCTAGTAAATCAGTTGGAGTAGATATCTAATTTAATCTTTAAGGACTGACTTAAGGTCAGCTATAAAAGATTAGCAAATGGCTGGACTTTGGTGCAGGATTCTGTGCCAAAGTCCTTCTATTTATTCGGTTATTTGTCAAATTGCCTTAGTGAAGAATTTACTCGCTAAACAATTAAATTCAATTGGAAAATGGATTTTAGAAAGCATTCCTAGGAGGCGTTCAGTAGGAATGGCTCAAATGTTTACGATGTTATATTGACTGAGCTATCCACTCGAGGTAAGATATAATAAGAGAGATAACGCATTGCCTAGATTGGAGGAAATATTGTGAAGAAGTTCTTAGCATTTTTGTTAGTTGCTACAATGATGATACCTACTACAGTATTTGCTGATACCGATAAGACAGTTCAAGTACCAAGATTAGAGTTTACTCAGATTGAAGAAGAAGTTAGTACTTATAATGCTCAATATCGAAAAATTGAAGATTCTTTTGATGATGTCAATAATAGTGTGCATAGCGGCAGTCAGGCTATCAAGGCTGCTGAGGATGCCATATCCGATCTGCAGCAAAGATATATTGCGGATCATGTGAGTGGTGCTGATCCGACATTAGATGAAGCAATTTTGGCTCTCCTGGAAAGCCAGAAGCGTACTCTAAGCTCTCAAATGGGTTCCCTTCCCGATGTTCAGAATTTAAAACAACAAGGTGATAAAGGGAAAGATCAGATAGTAGCAGGTGTTCAGTCCTTATTCATCTCTTATAATTCGATAGGCAGACAGCTTGAAGAACTGCGGGCCAGTATGACCTTACTGGAAACGCAGATGGAAGTAATGAAGATCAGAGTCGAGTTAGGTATGGATTCTCAGCTAAACCTTGATGCTACTGAATATAATTTTAAGACACTTTATGCAAGTACCCAGGCTTTACAAAATACTCACGATAACCTAAAGCATCAACTTAATCTAGCGTTCGCCCAAGAATATGATGCGGAAATCGAAATCGGGGAGAATCCAAGAGTAGAAGCTGAGGAGATTGCCCTGATCGATGTGGCATCAGATTTTCTGGAGGCGCAGAACAACAGCTATGACATTGAGTCTAGTAAGGATGAATATGATTATGTGTTAGGGGATGCATACCGCCAGTTTGAGAACTCATTTTATGAGCTCTATGAGAATGTTAAAACCAAGCAGCGGGCTCTTGAAGCTGAAGAGCTTAACTTAAAAACAGCAAAAATCAATAGTGAAATTCTGGAACTGAGAAATAAACTAGGTATAGTTTCTTCCATTCAGTATGAGCAAGAAAAAATGCAGTATCAGACAGTACAAAACAAATACGCTACTGTACAGGATGAACTTTTTATCGCATATAACAATTATCAATGGGCTAAAAAGGGCTTAATCCTGGGTAACTCTTTAGCTACAAGGTAGTGCACGACCAGAAAATCAGCTTTAGCCAATTTATAGAAGGAAGCCGTTAGCGTTCCCCATCAAAATTAGAAAATCAGCAAAGAAGATCCGTTGCCCTTTGGGGTGGCGGGTCTGTTTTTGTTTCCTCTTTTCCCCACTGGCGAAAAACTAAAATACTGAGTATTTTGGAATGCAAGCTGGTTTTAATTATAGAGGAAATAAGATAATTTTGTTGAATACATGAATACATGAATATATGAATACAGATTGACAGAGAACGGGGTTAAAATAATTATAAATTATATAGGAGTTGAGTTTATGTTCAGGAAATATTTAGCTATGACATTAGTGATTACAGTATTATTAAGCGGAGTTATTGCTTTTGTTCATACTGATGTAGCGAATGCTCAAGGATTATATGTGAATCCTTTTAGTTCATTAGATAAGGTACGTGAAGAAAAGCTTAAAAGTATTATAGAAGACCCTGGTATTCGGGTTCCTTTGTACAAAAGTCAATCATTAGATGAGGGTAATTTTATCGAGGATTCATTATCAAGCGGTGAGACACAGTACATTATAAAATTCAAAGACGATATACCAATGAATCAAATCTTTGAGAGTATAAGCCCGTATAAATATAGTCGGACTTTTATACTCAAACTTGTGGACTTACAGGATTTTGAACAACGTATCAAAGGTTTGATTGATTTTATTGAGGAAAACGGTAAAAAAATATCACAAATTATTCCTTCGGATCCATATTATCAATACTAGTGGGCTTTGCCGGCTATTAATATGCCGAACGCATGGGATATTAGTCGGGGATCAGATTCGGTATATGTTGCTGTAATTGATTCTGGGATTTATAGAAATCACCCCGATTTTGCTGGTGCAAATATTAGAAGTGGCTGGGACTTTATTTTTGATGATTATTGTGATTGGGATTCTACGGGTCATGGTACAAATGTAACAGGCGTCATCGGTGCACAAACAAATAACGCCAAAGGAGTTGCTGGTGTTAATTGGAATGTAGCTATTTTACCCATGCGTGTAATATGGTCCGATGGAACTGGAAGCACTTCTGATGTAATTCAAGCTATTTATCTTGCAGCAAATCTGGGATGTGATGTAATTAACCTTAGTTTAGGTGGCAACGAATTCTCGTCTGCAGAAAATAGCGCTATAGCTTATGCAATTGCAAAAGGGAGCATCGTTGTAGCATCAGCGGGTAACAGTGGGACATCAGACTATAGTTATCCCGCATCCTATAATGGCGTTCTCAGTGTTGGATCTATTGATAGCAACCTTTCTCGCTCCTCTTTCTCCCAGTATAATGATAAGGTAGACCTGACAGCTCCGGGAAGTGGTATTCTTACGACAGCAGATTGGATATATGATGGTGATGACTACGTTTATGTAGATGCCATCTCTTTTTCAGCGCCATATGTATCAGGAGTTGCCGCTCTTGCATCAGCGATTAAGCCGTCAATTACTGCTGCAGAGTTTAGTGAGGCACTAAAAGAAGCAAGTACAGATTTAGGGGCTCCAGGCTTCGATTTTCATTACGGGTATGGATTATTAAACGCTGAGAAAACACTAAGATAATTCGTATCACCGAGTTCGCCGAGGGACTTTATTGTAAGTTCTGTTGGTGATAAAGCTATTTCTTTAAACTGGACTGCAAATCAATAGTATAATTTTAGCGGATATCAGCTTGAATACAAACTAGATACAGCTACGAAATGGTCGTCTATCAGTATAGGTAAGTCTATAACAAACTATGCAGTGAATAATTTAACAAATGGGGTATTATATAATTTTAGATTTAAAGCAAAAAATTCAAGGGGGTATTGGTCTGAGTATACTAATGAAGTAAGCGGCCAACCGATTGATAATGTAGACCCACCCACTCCCTTAGGATTAAAGATCAACTCAGTCGACGATAGACAAGCAAGCTTAGGTTGGACAGTAGTAAGGGCAGCCGATCTTGCGGGATATCAGCTTGAGTATAAAACGGCAGAAGACTTAGACTGGATAGGGATTCCGGTCGGGAAGGTCACAACCTACACCGTAACAGGATAACGAATGAAGTGCCGTACAGCGTTCAAATCAAGGCCAAGGATACCTCGTCGAACCTGTCTAGTCCATCGAATCAGGTGATTGTAATCCCCGTCGATAAAATGCCCCCTAGCATCCCATCAGGATTGAAGGTGGCTTCCCTAGGGATGAATAAAGAGGTAACACTTACCAGGAACGCAAATACAGATATAGACTTGGCAGGCTACGAATTAGCTTATCAAAAATATGGGGCCAGGACTTGGGTGACACAGGCACTCGAAGCAGAAACAACCAGCACAACGATTGAAGGATTAGAACATAATATAAAATTCGTCTTCAAGATACGGGCAAAGGATCAAAAGGATAATTGGTCGAACTACACCGCGCTAGTCACCGCGATTCCGAAGGATCAAATCGCACCAGATAAGCCCACAGGCTTAACGACCGAGCCAAGTGATAGAAGTGTGTACTTAACTTGGGAAGCGAATATAGAAGAGGATCTTGGCGGATATCAGCTAGAATAAAAGGCAACGACAGCAACGAGATGGTTGACCGTTAGTGTCTTGAAAGGTGTAAATACGTATAAAGCCAGTAACTTAATTAATGGAACAAACTATGAGTTTAGACTTAAAGCCAAAGATATAGCAGGGAATTGGTCGGCATACACAGATGATGTCACTGAGGTACCTGGGCAGTGACCCAACTCCTTCACGGGGGGACCCTTCCCATTGGTCAGTTACATTTTCCAATCAGCCCCTATTAGTCACTTGGTCAGCATCTCTAATTAAAGAAAGATCCGTGATAGAAATAGTTTTAGAATCATATTTAACTAATCCCTCATTACGCATTTTCTAAATTCTCTGCTAAAGTAGACCTTTGAAGACCTGGCTTTTCAGCTAGGTTTTTTGTGATTATTGCTTTATGCGAGTGCTTTTTCGAGGTTTATATTTATGCTTTAAAAAGTTGACAATACTTTTTATCATGAGTATTTGTAACGCACGGGATGCTAACTCTTAGCCAAGACCGTAGGCTAGAGACATTCATATTGTTTTCTGAGCATCCATGCAACGGTCACGCGGGAGGAACGTTAATCCCTAAAAAACATCCTCGTAACTATCTGTTTATTAGGATATAATTTAATTGATAGATTCGAACGTGTATACTCATTACACGGATTAAGACCTCAGTGGAGGAACGTATTACTATTATTAGGTTGAAGCTGAAAATAATACCAATAGTTTCACAAAATCAGATACTATAACTGCAATAATGTTAAATTAGGTATTGCTTAAATGTAGATTTAAAGGAGGATTTTCTGTTGTTAAATTTGAAGAGGATAGCCATTCTAGTAACAAGTGCATGGATCTTTACTTTGATGATGGTTCAGGGAGCGGATGCGGAAGTATTGAGTTCGCGTCTTGCAGGTAGTGATCGCTATCAAACAGCAATTGCAGCAAGCCAAAGTGGCTGGCCTACGGGATCCAAGGCAGTAGTTGTTACTACCGGCGAGAATTATCCGGATGCATTAAGTGCAGCACCCTTGGCTGGGAAATACGATGCGCCACTCTTGCTTGTTCCTCGTTCGGGATTAAGCACGGATATATTAAACGAATTGAAGAGATTGAGTCCTAAGAATGCGTATATCGTCGGTGGTAACGGCGTGATTTCGGCTTCTGTTGAGAAGCAGATATCCTCCATGGGTATATCTGTAAGAAGATACTCGGGGCAAGATCGCTATGATACCGCCCAGGCGGTGGCTCGAGAGGTGGGAACTGGTCAAGGCGTGTTTGTTACTTCGGGAACAGGATTTGCGGATGCACTAGCTGTAGCACCTATCGCGACGTCCAAGGGGATGCCTATTCTACTTGTTCCTAAGGATGAGCTTACACCAAGCCTGAAAAAGTATGTTGGTAGAATGAAAAATGTCGACATCGTAATTGTCGGTAGTGAACGAGAGGTTTCCAGGGCCATTGAGGCACAGCTTCCTGTAGCGACAAGGATTGGGGGAGTAGATGCTTATGCGCGCAACATAGCTCTGCTCCAATTTTACAAGGATTCAATCAACCAAACAAAGATTTACTTTGCTACGGGTGAGTCCTACCCTGACGCTCTTGGTGCTGCAGCATTAGCTAAGCAAGGTCATAATCCGTTGATTTTATTGAAAGGGAAGCAAATTCCTAATGCGGCACAAAATTATCTCAGATCTAAAGTAATAAACCAGATGATAATTTTTGGTGGCGAAGGAATTATTCCCGCGAGTACGATTAATCAATTAGCAGCCTTACCGGCAGAGATAGCTGAAGTGAAAAATATAAGAGTCAATGTTAAAGAGCAACAAACCTATAACCTACCGAAGACTGTTGCAGTTAAAACAAGCAGGGGCAATCTGGAAGAAGTGCCGGTAACTTGGAATCTGGGTAATGTATCTACTCAAAGGGCAGGAACGTACTATTATAGCGGTCAGATTGAAGGATATTACACTACTGTAGAGTTAGAGCTCATCGTTGAACCATTGCTTGGCAAAGCGGATACGTTCACAGCGGAAGTCATCCAGGGTAGTCACTATAGCTTGCCGAACTCTGTAGTCGTTACCCTTAGCGATCAAAGCATTAAACAGTATCCTGTCATTTGGAGCTCTAGCCCTACGGTTAGCATGTTAAATAAAATTGGTACCTATACATTTACAGGAACTGTCGGGGACACCAATCTGAAGACTACTCTGACACTGAAAGTATCAGAGGATACAGCGATTACGATCAAAGATTCAAATTTTTTATGGGCTCTTAAATATTTACTAGATAAACCTTATTCTACCCAGCCGATTTATCGAAGTGATGTCTTGAGTATTACTCATCTCGATGTCAAAGAATGCGGGATCTCGGATCTTACCGGTTTGGAAATGTTCACTAATCTAAAGTCTGTGGATTTGCGCAATAATTATCTTGAATCATCTGCGCTCGCTCCCTTGCAGCAGTTAAAGAACTTGAAGTACTTAGACCTATCTTTTAATAATTTAGAAAGCATTACTTCTCTATCGAATCTTACTAGCTTGACCTATCTGGATTTAGGATATAACAACATCAAGGATTATGCCCCGATTAAGGGTATGACGCGGCTGACTAGATTGTTTCTTGAAGGAAATGCCTCTGAGGATTATAGTCCGATTCGTGGGTATTATGATCAATTAATAGACAAAGATTTCTTTTTAGATTCAGTAGATTATCAAAATTAATATCATTACAACTTAAAGTCAGAAGACGTTGACATACATTTGCATGCTATGATGCCGACCAATACAAACGATAGCACCTAGCTGCCTAAGAGCCCATGGATATCGAAAAAACTGCTATATATACTATTGTTAATTCTCGACTCATAAAAAGTAGTCTGAGGTTAGAATACATGCATAGAAGTTTCGCAAATAACAAGGGTTATGTGAATCAATTGAAGAATGCAATACTCCATGAGTGCAGCGATTCATTTTGCCGCACGGAGACTAGTGGGGGAACCCGTGCAAAAGCCGGATCTGTATTTCTGATGGGACCTGTATCTGGGATTATATCCATGTCTTAGATCTCGCAGAAGCCCATATCCGTGCCTTGGAAGCCTTAGATCAAGGAACAGCGTGCGGTACTTACAATGTAGGAGCAGGGGCAGGGTATTCAGTGGGGAAGTGGTCAACATGGCCAAGAGAGTTACCAGCATAGATATTCCGGTGGTTGAGGCTTCCAGAAGAGCAGGAGATCCGGATGTCTTAGTGGCTAAAGTAGATAAAATCCAAAAAATATTGGGGTGGCAAGCTCGGTATAGTGATTTGGAGACTATCATCTCTTCAGGATGGGGATGGCATAAAATACATCCTTATGAGAAATGATTTTGGATTTGGATAGAGAAGCAAATGAAAAATAGAAAAACGAATAGAAGATTAATTCTTATACTATCATGGGCAGCAGTTCTGCTTTGGTTGGGGCTACTACGTTTTTTATTCAATGGATATAAGCGGGTTAGGAGGAAATGTGATGAAAGGAATTGTTCTAGCGGGAGGAAATGGAACTCGTCTTTATCCCCTAACTAAAGTAACATCTAAGCAACTTTTACCGATATATGATAAACCGATGATTTTTTATCCGCTTTCTGTGCTTATGATGTCAGGAATACGAGAAATTCTGATTATCTCCACTCCACAGGATTTGCCGAATTTCAAACGTCTTCTAGGCAATGGCAGTGATTACGGCTTATCGCTCAGCTACGCTGAGCAACCTTCACCTCATGGACTAGCCGAGGCGTTTATTATAGGCGAAGAATTTATTTCAGGTGAACGATGCGCCATGATTTTAGGCGACAATATTTTCTATGGTGCAGGCTTAGTGAGTAGCTTGCGGGAGGCCGCATCAAGGGAACATGGGGCTACAGTATTTGGTTACTATGTCGTCGACCCGGAGCGTTTCGGAGTGGTGGAGATAGATGGTAAAGGAAAGGCTATATCTATAGAGGAAAAGCCGGTAAAGCCAAAAAGTAATTATTGTGTGACCGGTCTGTACTTTTACGACGAACGAGTATCAAAATGGGCTAAAGAGCTTAGACCCTCGGCAAGAGGCGAGCTTGAAATAACAGATTTGAACCGTATGTATTTGGACGATGGAAGTTTAAATGTGATAACGCTGGGACGCGGCTATGCTTGGTTGGATACAGGTACTATGGAAAGTTTGGCAGATGCAACGGAATTTGTCAGGGTGATGCAAAATAGGACCGGTACTATCATTGCGGCGTTGGAGGAAGTGGCGTACAGAAATGGTTGGATATCAAAGGATGCCCTTATTAAACATGCGGAGGCCTATGGAAAATCTCCCTATGGCCTCCACTTGAAGCATGTTACGGAAGGGAAAATAATATGAAGATATTGGTTACCGGTGGTGCCGGCTTTATCGGCAGCAATTTTATTTTTTATGAACTTGCAAAACACCCTGAGGATAGCATAATCTGTGTGGATTTGCTCACATATGCCGGAAATCTTGAAACCTTAGAAAGCGTAATGTCCAGCCCTGCCTTTAAATTTATAAAGGCTGATATTGCGGATCAAAAAGCTATTTACCCTATATTTGAGTCTGAGAAACCGGATATCGTAGTCAATTTCGCTGCAGAAAGCCATGTAGATCGTTCAATTGAAAATCCGGCTTTATTCCTCACCACAAACGTTATAGGTACACAAGTGCTTCTGGATGCTTGCCGCATTTTTGGTGTTGAAAGATTTCATCAGGTTTCAACTGACGAGATATATGGAGACCTTCCCCTCGACCGCCCCGACCTTTTCTTTACCGAGCAAACACAAATACATGCTTCATCGCCATACTCAGCTTCCAAAGCTTCCGCAGATTTGCTTACAATGGCATATTCTCGCACATTCAAGGTGCCTGTTAGCATTTCCCGGTGTTCAAACAACTACGGACCGTATCAGTTCCCCGAGAAGCTTATTCCTCTGATGATTGCCAATACCTTAAATGATAAGCCGCTACCTGTATATGGCAAAGGGGAAAATGTGCGGGACTGGCTGTATGTCGAAGATCATTGTTCGGCAATTGATTTGATTATCCGACACGGAAAGGAAGGCGAGATTTATAATGTCGGGGGGCATAATGAACGGACCAATCTTGAGGTTGTTGAAACAATCATCCATGAGTTGGGGCGTGGCCGTATCGAATTCGTCAAAGACCGGGCAGGACACGATCTGAGGTATGCCATAGATTCCTCGAAAATACAGCATGATCTGGGCTGGTTGCCATCCACAGCCTTCGACGAAGGAATTCGGATGACTATTCGTTGGTATCTTGACAATAAGGCATGGTGGCAACGGATTCTCAGCAACCCTATCGAATAACAGTGAAGGTTGGTATAGGCGGGTACACTTCAAGTTGATTGGTCAGGTTTTGCATCATTGTATGGGCCGCCTCGCGGTGTTTCTCTTTCACCTCAGGACTCTTAAAGCTTAATTCGCGGAGGGCTATTAAAATAGCTTCAAATGCCCTGAGCAGTTGATCCCGAGAAGAGATGTATTTCTCTTCAGACTTCATGATCTGATTTTCCAAGTTAGTGTTGGGCATAGAATCACTTTCTCTCATGGCTTTCTGCCCCTCTCCAGAGTTAACAGAACTGCTGCTTTGAGCCTGTTGCTCTAGAGAGTGATTTTGCACGGTTAACCGATTGATTTGGCTTATATTTTCGGCCACCTGCGCTTTCAATTCTTGGTTTACCTGTGTGAGTTTCTCAATTTTTTGGCTACTCTCTTTTCCGGCCTCAACGGCCAGCTCTTTTTCTCTTTGGGCTTGGTCTCGTTCCCGTAAGGCCTCTTTCTTTTCTGCTACTGCTTTTTGCAACTGTTGGGTAGTCATGCCTTCAATATCTAATTCAGCGACGAAATCAGCGCGTTCTTCTTCGGGAATGCCTAAAAGAAGGAGGGCCTTGGAGTAAGTCAGATTGGGAAGAGCCTGTGTCCGAGTGACGGTGCCAAGGGATTCAGGGTGTAGGGGGCCGTAGGCGGTTGCAATGCGCATCAGTTTTTCGGCCTTGTTTTGTGAGAAGTTGACGGATTCCTTAAGCCATGTGCCCCATTCACCATGGTTAACTTGGGCCTTGGCCTCCTGCAAGCGTTTGCCGATCTCGATGAAACTATAAAGCAGGATCCTCCCGGCTTGATGTTTAATAGTATTGATTTCCGCGGCGATGACCTGAGGTGTTCGCTCCATTGCCAAGGGGGCCTCTGTCATGGCCGGATCGTAGATGATTATATCTGACATAGTGTAAGCTCCTCTTTTTTTATACTTCACTCATAAGATATGCTGAAGAAGATGGATAAGTGTGCCAAGCAAAGAGTAGCTTGTCCGGTGAAAATCGTACACGTGTAAGATTTTGGAGTTAACATCTAGAGCTACTGCTTGCAAAGGAGTCAAGGGAATCTCAATATGCAAATGTTCGCCGGGAGGTTAGGAATTGTCCCCCATCCGGGGGTTTATGGAGAAGGCGGTTAAGGGATTTAAGACTTTTATCTAAAACATGAAGGGATTTTTGATTTGTTATAGAAGATTACTCTAGAGCAAACATATGTTTGGAGGATTTTTATGAAAACCTTCAGGGACCCAGTACATAATATCATTTCTTTTGATAAGATCAGTGAGAAAGTTTTGCTTGATTTAATTGATACCAAAGAATTTCAGAGGCTACGACATATTAAACAATTAGGGTTATCATCCTTTACCTATCCTGGTGCAGAACACACTAGATTTATGCACTCGTTAGGCGTGGTCCACTTGACCAAGAGATTTATTGATAAAATTTGCACATTAAAAAATATCGATCTCAGATATATTGATGAACTTAAAGAAAACCGTATACTGGCGTTAGCCGCAGCTTTATTACACGATATTGGCCATGGACCATTTTCTCATGCGCTCGAAAAAACTACAAAAGTTAAACATGAGACATGGACAATTGAAATCATTACTGGAGATACAGAGATAAAATCTGTTTTAGAGTCTTACAAGACAGGCTTCTCTCGAGAGGTAGCAGAGGTTATTCACAGAACCCATGAATCAAAGGCGATAGTGAAACTCTTGTCAAGTCAACTGGATACAGACCGTATCGATTATCTTATAAGGGATTCTAAGTTTTCCGGAGCAGGTTACGGTGCATTTGATTTAGAATGGTTGATTAATTGCCTAAGAATCGGAGAAGTTAATGGAGATACAGAATTCGGGTTGGATCTAAATAAGGGACTTAGTATTGCTGAAGATTTTATTATGGCGAGATATTATATGTATGTAAATGTTTATTTCCACAGGGCAACAAGAAGTGCAGAGCTAATTATCGATAAAATATTTCAGCGGGCTGCTGAGTTAGATAGGGAAGGAAAAGTCGGCTTACCTGAGGACCTGTCAGAAATTATTCAAAGGATTTCTGTTCATGATACCTTGAATAATTATCTTAATCTCACTGAAAGTACTATATTGCATTATTTTTCTTTATGGACTAAGAGCAATGATGAGATTTTGACGGACTTGTGTAATAGACTCTTAAACAGGAAGCTATTTAAAGAAATTCAGTTTGATGGTAACTTATTTGAATTTTGGGCAAAGGCCGTTAAAATATTTGGGGAAAAGGGGATACCGACAGACTATTATTTATTGATGGATGAAGCAACTAGCAGCACCTATAAAGATTACTATATTTCCCAAAAACCGAAAGCTGAGGAAAGCGAAAGAGAAGCTTCGGAACAAATCTTTTTGTTTGATAAAATAGGAAATGGTATTGAATTAACCAATAAATCAAAAATCATTAATCAAATAAGAAACGAAGGGATAAAAATCAACAGAATGTTCATGCCTGAAGAATATAAAAAATTTTTAGGGGGATAAGTTATGTTTAAGGGTGCAGGTTATTTATTAGAGATCTTTTCAAAAACAGATATTAAAGGCAGGAAAAAAATACAGAAAATCGTATTTATTCTAGAGAATGATGGTATGGATGCACCATATAAATATAGCTATCATCATTACGGACCATATTCGGCTCAATTACAGGAGGAAATTGATTTTTTGGTTCAACATAATTTATTGGAAGAAATCACAAAGAACGGAACATATGAATATAAGATAACCGATGAAGGAAGAAAGTTCAGTAAGCAAATAAAAAAGGGCCAGGAAGTTGCCGTAAATGATGATTTACTATTGAAACTTAATAACGAGAGCCCGCAATTCTTAGAGATGTTAAGCACTTATATTTTCTTGTTGGAATCTGGTTATGAGAAAGAATCAGCAAGGAATAAGGCTGTTGACCTCAAGCCTCACTTGAAGGATTTAATTGATCAAGCTGTGAAATACTATGAGCAAAATCTGAATTAGATTCGCCAAAGCATCCAAAATGGTTCAATATGAATCTTGCCCAGCCGCATCATCAAGCGGCTGGGCCTTATACTCATACAAAGGAAATCTTTATTGACCCATATATAAGAGGTGAAGCATGAAGAAGATTCTAATTTCAGGCGGTGCAGGGTATATCGGCAGCCATACCGTTCAGGCTTTGTCTAAAGCAGGGTATGGGCCTGTGGTGCTGGATAGCTTAATCACCGGACATCGTAAGGCTGTGAGTAAGAATATTTCCTTTTATCAAGGAGATATAGCCGATGATGGCCTTGTTTCAAACATTATAAAGAAGGAAAACGTGAGCGCAGCGATTCATTTCGCCGCACGGAGCCTAGTGGGGGAATCCGTGCAAAAGCCGGATTTGTACTTTGAAGAAAATGTAGCCAAGACAAATCGGTTTATGAGTACTTTGCTTAAGTGTGGTGTAAATAAAGTCGTCTTCTCCTCGACAGCTGCCACTTATGGGAACCCTGAGGTAACCCCCATAGCGGAAGAATCAGGGACAGAGCCCATTAATCCTTATGGAGCTTCTAAGCTTATGATTGAGCAATCCCTTTATTGGTTGGAGCAGGCTTATGGGTTAAAGTGGGTAGCCTTACGTTATTTTAACGCCGCAGGAGCGGCTTTGGATGGCTCTCTGGGGGAGGATCATACAACGGAGACCCATTTGATCCCGCTGATCCTTAAAACGGCCCTAGGACATAGAGAGGCGATCTCAATTCTTGGCACTGATTACAACACTCCTGATGGGACCTGTATCCGGGATTATATCCATGTCTTAGATTTGGCAGAGGCCCATATCCGTGCCTTGGAGGCCTTAGATCAAGGAGTAGCGTGCGGTGCTTACAATGTAGGAACAGGGGCAGGGTATTCTGTGCGAGAAGTGGTCAACATGGCCAAGAGAGTTACCGGCATGGATATTCCGGTGGTTGAGGCTCACAGAAGAGCTGGAGATCCGGATGTCTTAGTGGCTAAGGTAGAGAAGATCCAAAAAACGCTGGGGTGGCAAGCTCGGTATAGTGATTTAGAGACTATCATAAAGACAGCCTGGGAGTGGCATCAAAAGCATCCACATGGATATGAGAAATGATTTTTGATTAGGATATAGAAGCAAATGAGAGATAGAAAAACGAAAAGTAGATTGATCCTTATACTATCCTGGACGGCGGTTTTGTTTTGGATGGGCCTGGTATTTTATCTGTCAGATCAAGTGGCATCGCAGTCTGATGAACTGAGTCAAGGAATTGCCGAGAGGCTCTATGGTGTTATTGCAATGGCCTTTCCAGGATTTAATGCCGATTCTCTCCAATCTAATTTTATTGTTCGGAAATCAGCCCACTTCCTGTCTTATTTAGTTCTTAGTGTGCTGACTATGAATGCTTTGAGAAAAAGTGGTATCAACGGGTTGGGGCAAATTGTCCTCGCTATTGGGGATATGTGCGCTCTATGCTACCAGTGATGAAGTGCATCAACTCTTTGTGCCGGGGCGTAGCGGTCAGATTAAAGATGTGCTGCTCGACAGTGGGGGAGCCATTGTGGGTGTGGTCTTTCTATAGGCTGATCTATACGAGAGCATAAAGGAATATCTATGGCTAGTGCGTATTATATTCAATGGATAAGCAGGTTAGGAGGAAATGCCACTACCTAATATATGGCAAAGGAAAAAGAAGACGAAATTTATAAATTGATCAGTGTTGCTGTCCGAAAACTGATCAATTTATTTTACCACTCACACCTGAATAGAAATCAGTGATACACATCATACCGAGAGAGTAAAAGAGTCAACTAAGAGGCCTTTTTTGAAGGGGTCTCTTGGTTGTTTTTGTCTTTGAGGGACATATAATGATTTGTTTAACGAAACGAAAATACAACTTAAAATTACAAAAGCATGAATCAAAATAACAAATATGGAATATAAATAACAAATACATTGACGGGACATGCATTGAAGGGTTAGGATATATGTGTCTGGAGGAATGAAAAATGTACACAGAGATTGTGAAAATTATAGAGGGCGGAATGATTGGTGATAAGGAGAAGGTGTATAATTATGCCCAGGTTCTAGCAGAAAACCTAGAAAAATCTGGTGATGTTTCTCTAGCCAAGAAAATACGATCTCTTTTGGTGAATAAGAAAACTAGAATGGCCTCTTTAGATGATTTTTCCACTAAACCGGTGGATTCTGAAAGCCGTATGGATATGGTGGATATCTTTATACCGGATAAATCATTTGAGGTGCCGATATTGAAGCCTTATATTCTCGAAGAAATCGATGAATTTATTAATGGCTATAGTCAAAGGGACGCGATTTTACGAGCTGGAATTGAAATGGTAAGCTCTTTGCTTTTGTATGGTCCACCAGGGTGTGGTAAAACAACGGTAGCAAAATTTGTAGCATATAAGACGGGGTTACCGCTTGTGACCGTCAGACTTGATGGCTTGGTCTCATCGCTCCTAGGAAGCACAGCAAAAAATATCAGAAAGATATTTGACTATGCTTCAAAAAGGGACTGTATTCTGTTCCTTGATGAGTTTGATGTTGTAGCAAAGCTTAGGGATGACAAGCATGAACTAGGAGAACTCAAAAGGGTTGTGAACAGCTTGCTCCAAAACATTGATGATTTTAGCCAAAACAGTATTTTAATTGCAGCAACCAATCATCACGAATTATTGGACCCAGCAGTTTGGAGAAGATTCTCAAAGATCATTACATTAGAGAAGCCTAACAAAGAAGAGATCATGCAACTGATAAAGCTGCATACAAGAAATATAAACAGTAACGTGATGGATAATGAAAAGAAACTGGAGATGCTGGCAGCTGCTTTTGATGGCATTAGTCATGCAGATGTTAAGACCGTAGTAAATAACGCAATAAAGAAATCCATTATTAATAAAAAAGATACAACCCACAATTGGGATATGCTACAGGAGGTTTATTTATACAGAAAGCATAAGATTATCAGTGAGAATGACTTCATTAAATACCTACTGCAATATGGAGTGACACAAAAGGAAATAACAGATAATTATGATTTTTCGATTAGAAAGGTGAGAGAGGTAGCAAATTCTCCAGAGTAAAATGAAGGGAGGCATAGAAAATGGCTGATGAAAGATTACCCATTAAGTTTTTTGCTAAAAGAGAAGTAGACAATATGAGAGTGGAAGCTGGTGGCGGAGGGGAACCACCAAAATTTGTATTAAGTCCTGAAGAACTAAAGATTAAGTCCAGAGTCTTTGTGGATGTGATTCAGGAGTTTAAATCGGAAGTGTTGAAGAGGGAAAGAGAAAACTCCTTAATTCCAGTCGTTTTTAAGACGAAAATTATTGATGATGCAGCTGCTAAAACACATAGACGTGAAGTAAGCAACTTATTTAGGACTGGTACAGATAATAATGTATTGGGGTTAGCTGATGAAGATGAACTGATAATCAAAGTAGATGACTCTCGAGAAGTCGATAAAATCCTTGAACGTTTGAAGAATACTCAGCGATATTCACATGCTTTATCTGCTATTGACAGCATATCTGGCTTCGAGCCAATAATTAGCAAGAGCAAAAATGCCGAGCCTGTTGACTACAAAGTTAAACTCATTGATTTTCAAAACTATGAGCAAAATACAGCCGTTAGAAATTACTTTGAAAGATTAATGGAACAAATGGGGCACGAAGTAATCAGGACCAATTATACACCAAGTCATGTGGTCTATAATGTCAAAGGCATTAATCTTGATAAGTTTATGACGCTTAATAAAAATGAAATCTTTGAAGCTATTTTTTCCATCGAACCTATGCCAAAGTATGCAATTGCTCTAGATATGGAAGAAGACGAGGCAACGATTAGCATTTCAACTCCTAAAGAAGGAAAAAAGTATGCAACTGTAGGAATCTTGGATAATGGTATAGCAGATATCCCTCATCTAAAACCATGGCTTGCAGAAGAAAGATATACTGCATATCCAGAACCCTATGTAAAAAGGGATCATGGAACTTTTGTTTCTGGAGTAGTTGTCTATGGTGATCACTTAGAGGGTGAGAATTGGGTCGGTACTGAGGGTGTCAAAGTTCTGGATGCATGTGTTTACCCAGATGCTGATAAGGAGGGCATCAAAGAAGATGAGTTAATTCGAAATATTCAAGAGGCAGTTAAAGCTCACCATAGAGATGTGAAAGTATGGAATCTGTCAATCAGCATAATCAATGAAGTGGATAACTATAGTTTTTCTGATTTTGCTGTTGCGCTGGATGCTCTACAGGATCAATACGGAGTTTTAATCTGTAAATCTGCAGGAAATTGCAAAAATTTTAAGACGGGCCATCCAAAGGGAAGGATTCATCAAGGTGCTGATAGTGTAAGGTCCATAGTGGTCGGATCTATCGCACATAAAAAATCTTCATTGGATTTGGCCGAGGTTGATAATCCATCTCCATTTACTCGTATAGGACGAGGGCCATCTTATATTATTAAGCCTGAAGTAGTGCATTATGGTGGAAACGCGGGTGTGGATGTTGCAGGAAGGATGGTTACAACAGGAGTTAAATCATTCGGATTGGATGGCGCTATCCGCCAATCAGTGGGGACAAGCTACTCTACACCTCGCATTGCAGCGCTTGCAGCAGGTTTACATCAAGAAATGGAGGAAGAGTTTGATCCATTGTTAATTAAGGCTTTGATGGTTCACTCTGCAAGCTATTCAGAAAATCTCACTGTTCCAGTAACAGAAAGAGTTAATCAAGTAGGCTTTGGGAAACCACAGCCTGTAAGGGATATCCTATATAATTCACCTCATGAAGTAACCCTGATTCTACGTGATGAAATTGCAAAGGGTGCGTACATAGATATGATGGACTTTCCTATGCCTGACTGTCTTGTAGATGGAGATTATTATACAGGACAAATCATTGTGACCTTGGTTTATAACCCTATTTTGGATTCAACACAGAGAGCAGAGTATTGCCAATCTAATTTGGATATTAAAATGGGGACTTATGATGCTAAGAAAGACAGGGATACATCTATAAAGAATATTCTTAATCCAGTAGGGCGTGATGGTTCTCAAAATGTGCTTCTCGAAGACTACTATAGTAAGAAAAAAATGAGAAGCAATACTGATGAATTTGCTTTGAAAGAAAGACTGCTGATTAAATATGGGGATAAATACTATCCTGTGAAGAAGTATGCAGTTGATCTGTCCGAAATGACTGATGGCAATCAACTAAAGTACTTGACGAAGGATAAGAATTGGTATTTGTATATAAAAGGCCTTTACAGAGATCACATCGAAGTTAAGTCTCAAATGGAAGGTACTGTACCAAGCCAAGAGTTCTGTCTCATTGTAACAATCAAGGACCCGACAGGAACAAAGCCTGTATATAATGAAACAAACCAAAAGCTAAACGAATATAACTTCTGGCACAACAACATCAAGCTACAAACAGATGTTACAGTTCGCAACTAAAAATAGCAGAGGCTTTATGGAAATTATTTGGAGGCGCGAGGTAAACCTTGCGATGTAATAATACTATTTTTCTTGATCGCTCTCATTAATCTTGTTCACTGTATTCGTAAGGAGTAGGCTCTTCGCCGAGCTAGCTAATCAATTCATCCGTTAATTCTTTGGGGAGTGATTATTTGAAAGATTATAGAACAAAAGAAATGAAGTATCTACTAGTTGCATATTCTCTATTATTTTTACTCTGGTGCACTCCGATCTTTGAGCAAATTCCTGAAACAATAAAAAGCGACTATAAGATAATAATATCTATTTCGGAAGGTGTCGCTATCTCAGGGGTATTATCTCTCATAGTTTTTCTTGGTGATTCGTTAATAAGTAGTAGTCTAAAAGATAAATTAGTCGGTTTATTTTTCATACCACGAGCTGGACAAACCATTTTTACACGTATTTCTAATAAAGAAGTTAATGATGATCGATTTTTGAGTTATGATGCAATTTCTCTCTATTCTACTATTATAGAAAATATGCCATCGCTGAAAAAGGAGAAACTCCATTATGAAAATACCAATTGGTATAAGATTTATAGTCAGCACAAGGAAGATGCGGCTATCATGCAAACACAGAAGGATTTTTTGCTTTGCCGGGATTTATTTATTGAAACCTTAGAATTTGTTATGCTTTATATTATTTCCTTATTTATATTCAATGGTTCTGTGCTGTTTTCTTGGCGTTTAATTCTTACACTATTAGTAATGGTGGTAATAACAAATATTTCCACGCACGTTAAGATGAATCGTTTCGTCAACACGGTGATTGCTGTTGATATTTCAAAAACAAAAAAACAGGAGGCTAAATAATGAGTCAAAAACTTACTTTTTACCCACTTGGAAATGCTGAAACTTGCTTACTAGAGTTGTCCAATGAAGATAAGTTTCTATTTGACTATGCTGCTATGAATGATGGGTCGGCTACGGATGAGCGCATAGATATAAAGCAGGAGTTGTCTGGAATCAGTGAATTTAAAGTTGTAATGTTCTCTCATGCTCATGATGACCATACAAAAGGTGCAAGCGATTTTTTCTACCTTGATCACGCCATTAAATATCAATCTGAGGATAGAGCAAAAATTAATGAATTATGGGTTTCGTCTGCATTTCTTTTAGAAACCGATCTTGAAAATGGTGCCGATGCGAAAATTATCAGAAATGAAGCCCAATATCGCTTAAAAGAAGGCTATGGGATAAAGATATTTGCAGCCCCTGATAGTCTTTCATCATGGCTGGAAGCGCATGAAATTGAATACGATGATATTAAACACTTGGTTGTGCATGCAGGCGAAATCATTGAAATTGAGGGCGCAGAAGATGAAGTGCAGGTTTTTGTTCATGCGCCTTTTTCAGAGGATAGCGAAGAAGTGCAGGATAAGAACGATCCCTCTATTGTGTTGCAGATAAGATTGTTTAACGATGATAGGAAAACGAATATTCTAATGACAGGTGATACTCCATATAAAATCCTTGATAAGATTGTAGATATCTCAAAAGCGAATGGGAACGAAGATTACTTGATTTGGGATATATATGATATACCTCATCATTGCAGCCATACTGGACTTAATAAGAAGGAAGAAAAAGATACATTCAGGATTACTCCCACAGAGAATGTCCAGTGGATTTTGCAGCAGGCACAACAGAATGCAATGATGGTGGCATCATGCGTGAAAATTACTGAAGAAACTTCTCCGCCGCATATAATTGCAAAAAGGGCATATGAATTTTATACTTCCTCTGATGTGAAATTAATGGTAACGATGGAACATACGTCGCTGGAAAGTAGTAAACCTACGCCGATTGTTTTTGAAATCGACAAGTTGGGCATTACCCTTAAATCAGAGAATATTCAAGCGGCTTATCTCAAAAAGTCTGCGCCGAGAGCCGGGTACGAGCTATGAACACATTAGCGTCTTTACAGCTTGCGTTTTCAAAGGAGATTGTATTCTCTCTGGAGCGTACCGGAATTGGGAAAGTCATTTCGATTAGCACCGCACCGGAACATGGATGGGAGCTGTTAGAGGTAGATATTATAGCAATCGAATTGCCCCAATATCCTGTCTTTCCAGTAAAGGCTATCGAACGCATCAAAATAAAGATAATTGATGATTGCCTTCCGGAGGTATTTTGCCGCCAAGATTTCCCTGTCGTTCCACACCTAAATGTCTATGAGAACGGCGATAAAACCCTATGTTTATTTGATGTAGCTTTTCACGATATAAAATACATGTTCAACGCAAGCATGTTTATCAACAGAATCATCTACTGGTTTTCAAAAACGGCACGTGGCGAGTTGCACCAGCCTGATCAGCCTTTAGAGCCATTCTTCCCGTCAGTACGCGAATCTGTGATACTTAATGTAAATGAACATACCAATAAACTCCCGTTCATTCGCTTTGAAGAAATTACAACATCATCTGGGAGGCTCTTAACTGAGATCCCCCTCAAAGAAACCGAAAGAGGAAAGCTATTTGCTTATTTGCGCATTGATATTAAAAAACACTATATTGACAATATAATCAACAGCCTACCACAAACTTTACTTGGACTAAATGATGCCTTTGGTGAGGATATCCTGAAAGAAATAGACCAATGTATATTACCTATTTGGGAAATTAAGCAGAATCCCAAAGAGTATATGCTGTTATTTGAGCAAAAAGAAACTGAGCTCAAGAATTGTTCTATAATGCTACTGGTATCCATATCGCGTGCACGATCCCCTGAGGTCGATCCTGAGCATCTTGAATTTAAAGCCTTTACAATTGAAACAACCTTCCAAACTTTATATCAGGCTTTTGGATACTATAAGGAAGGGGCTAAGTTAGTAAAGAAGCATAATTTGGTAAATGCACATGAAATAATGATTATGCAACATGAGGTACTGTGTCACTTAAATCGCAATTTTGCTCAGGTTCTCAATGAAGCCAAAGATGCTAATTGCGATAGTAACTTCGTCCAAATAGGTGTAGGTGCTCTTGGATCTCAGATTGCAAATAACTGTATTAGGTCTGGATATGGAAAATGGACCTATATCGATCCAGATGTGGTATATCCTCATAACTTATCTAGGCATTGTCTTAATGTTGCGGACATTGGCCAAAATAAGGCAAAGTCGATGAGCTTATATGCTGAAAGTATATTCCCCGATAAAGCGGATTCTTGTATAAACGCAGTTATGGAAACCAATATTCTATCTCCAGAAAGTAAAAGTGCTTATTCGGATGCTATAGGAAATGCTAAAATGCTCATAGACACATCGGCTTCTGTTGCGGTTGAACGCTATGTATGCCATGAACTTGCGAGGAATACAAGATGTGTTAGTTTTTTCATGAATCCATCTGGGTCTTGTGCGGTAATGCTACTGGAAGATGAAGGCAGAGAAATCACGTTAGATATTTTAGAGATGCAATATTATAATCTATTAAAAAACAATCCGAAGTATTTTTTTGATCACCTAAAGTCAGAACGACGGGTCATCTATTCTTCCAGTTGTAGAAGCACTAGTCTAAAGTATCCGCAAGACAATATGGCAATTTTTTCAGGACTTTGTTCCAAGGCAATCAAAGATGCTGCTAATAATTTTAAGGGACTTATTGCTATTTGGAAAATAGATGGTTTAGCTATTGATTCAAAAATATACTCAGCTGAGCCATATAAAAATTATACTTATAGTAACTGGACAATAAAAGTTGCACATCAGGTTGAAACTAAATTTTATGTTAACAGGAAAAGGAAACTCCCTTGCGAAACTGGAGGAGTACTAATCGGTTCTTACGATTATGAGAGAAAGATTTGCTATATCGTGGACTTTATATCTTCACCAGAAGATAGTATTGAGTCCCCGTATTCGTATATAAGAGGATCTAAAGGCTTATTGCAAAAAATCAGAAGAATTGAGGATATTACAGCAGGAAACTTAGGTTATGTGGGTGAGTGGCATTCCCATCCTAATGATTCTACTGAACAAAGCCAAGATGATAAAACACTAATGAAATCAATAGTAGACTATAATGCAACTCAAAGTTGCCCCGGATGTATGGTGATTGTTGGAGAAACGCATTTCTCTGTATATATTGAGGAGATTTAGCACCTTCTTTCAGTCTTATCGAGTGAAACTATCTCTCAATATAACGTGTTAAGGATTTTTACAGGAGTGGAGGTCATTAGATATTAACAACATAGGATACGATGAATTCGTAGAGCACATCGAGGGACTCATTAAAAGAAAACACTTTGAAGGTCCGCTTGAGGAAGTTTATGAGAAGACTGAAATAGAGTTTGCTCAGTATCAAGAAAACCGAAATATTATGAATACCCATGAGGATATTAAAAAGCTTAAAAGCTTATTGAGAACAGATCTAAATTCGATAGACTTTGGCTACCTTTGGGGATCAATTGGTATTATAGTTGCAATTCTGATATGTATGTTTTCAATGCTTATTGATAGTGAAAGTAACCCTCTTTTAAAGTCTATTCTAGTGCTTATTAGCATATCTGTCTTTTTATATTACTTGATTCAAATTTTAAAAGTCGGTAAGAAGTACTATCCAAAAAGAAAAATACTTTATATTTGTTTGGAGATCCTTAACAGAAATAATGACATAACAATTAAACGAAACAAGGAGCAATTAGAGACGGTTTTTTCAGAATGCAGGGACTATAGGCAAATCGAAATCTGTAAAAGAGACTACAAAGCCATTTTCCTTTATCGGAATAATCGAAATAGACAATAGTGGCTAGTAAATTTATAAGTGAATACTATTTAGTGAATTGCTCCACGGCTGAATCTCCGCAGGATGATCGACAGAAGACTTATACCTAGCCACTCTAATGAACGACCAAGGTTCCTTCAAATGGTCGTTAGTTGATAATATTTTTAAATATCTAAATTATAAGAAGTTCATGATATAATTGCTTTGTACCACTTAAAAAGGCTGGGTGGGCTACCAATCCTCTTTGAAAGGGGTGAAGTCAAAGCCTTTTATGCCGATTCTAGTAAACCTAATGAACAAAGGATAATATGTAATTATCCAGCGTTGGGAAGGCATAATAGTGGACTTTCCGAAAGCACTTAATATTGCAAATGAACTACTAAAATTACACATAGATTCACTTGATATTGTCTTGGTCGCTCATGTATTAACTCTAAGAGGCTGTGATAACCCCTTACAGGTTAATTGTTCGGAAACAGAACACTTTACAGTGCAGAAATTTAACGAAATTTATCAGGGCATTGTAGGTGCAGGCTTTTACTAGGAAGGTCTTTTTTTCTCTTTGGGCTTGGTCTCGTTCATGTAAGGCCTCTTTCTTTTCTGCTACTGCTTTATGCAGCTCCTAGGTAGTTATATCTTCGATCTCCAGTTCAGCGACGAAATCTGCCCGCTCATCTTCGGGGATGCCTAACAAGAGAAGGGACTTGGAGTAAGTCAGATTGGAAAAAACCTGTGTCCGAGTGCCGGTGTCAAGGGATTCAGGGTGTAGGGGGCCGTAGGCGGTGGCGATGCGCATCAGCTCTTCGGCCTTATTTTGTGAGAAGTTGACGGATTCCTTCAGCTATGTGCCTAATGTATGCTTGGATGAGAACAGTAGTATATTTACGGGGGTTAAAATTACATGTCACTAGTAAAATCAAAAAAAGCAAGAGAATTAAACGCATACTTCACTCCGGAAGGTTTTGTAATTGAGGAAACGCCAGACGACATAGATAAGCTACAGATAGATCAGCAATATCCCCTTAATGAATGGATCGGACAATTTGAAGTAAATAAGTACATAGCCTTATTTCATCTTGGCTTTTTAGAAAAGGAAAAGTGGTTTTCACCTGCAATTGAATATCTTTATCATATTGCAGATTTACTAATTAAAAAAATATCTAAGCAGTCTGATCTTGAATTTAGTCGGGAGTCCGTACAAGTTGAATTAATTGAAGAAGAGCTAGATAGGTTAATAGAAGAGGTGCCCTTTGTTGTTGGGGCGGAGTATGTAGACGCCACTTGGCTTCAAGCGATATGGGAGAAACTGCTAGCAGTTTTCAGGATGGAAATCAGGACGTATGAAGGTACAGTCTCCAGGTATTTTGCGGAGTATAGCTCCAATATCAATGTCGTAGGAAGAGTGTTTTTCCACCTAGTTGAAAATAAGGAAGAGCAGTACCCTTTTGCTTTTATGGCCACTTATTCAACAAAACCAGTTAAAAGTAAAAAAGCAGTACATACCCCTTTGAAAAATGCCTTGGTGGAGTTTAAAGGGGATGATAAGACGCTGCTTGCGCTCATGGCAACGGTCATCAAGGCAGCAGAGTAAAGTAGCTTCATCTCGGAATTGCTAGAGAGCGGTGAGCTGTTTGCGCCGCTGAAACTCACTAGCAAGGAAGCGTACACCTTCTTAAAAGAGATTGTGATCTATGAAGGGGCTGGCATCCTGTGCAGAGATCATCCTGACCAGTATCTGGGCAGGGAGGAATATAAGCCGGAAAACAGTGGCAAGTTTGAACAGCTCAGAGAAATATGTGAAACGATTTATGAAAAAAGAGAGAGAGTCCTTGTATTTACACAGTTTAGAGAGATGACCGAGCCGATCTCAGATTTCTTAAAGAGCATATTTTTAAAAGAGGGCCTTGTCTTACATGGGGGTACCCCAGTAAAAAAACGCAATCAAATGGTTGAACAATTTAATGGCGAGCATTACATTCCTTATATGGTGCTTTCTCTAAAGGCTGGGGGTGTCGGACTGAATTTGACTGCAGCAAATCATGTGATTCATTTTGACAGATGGTGGAATCCAGCCGTTGAAAATCAAGCCACAGATCGAGCGTTTCGGATTGGTCAGACTAAGAATGTCATGGTGCACAAATTCGTGACTAAAGGAACAGTGGAAGAAAAGATTGATGCTATGATTATGAAGCTAAGGCCCTTAGTAAAACAACTTCGTGTAGTCTGTCTGGGTATCAGCGATATGGTAAATATAGATGACATCCATAATCCTACGATAAATCGCAATATGCTTTCTACAAATAACCATACGAAAGCCTTGCTCATTCAACCACGCATCAGGTGTCATAGAACCTGTATCTGGGAAATCCTCCAACCGTTCTATAGTATTTAAGATATTGTCACTGACCTTAATTGAAGTTGGCAAATCGAACTGTATCTGATAATAATCCTCAATCCTTTTTAAATCCTCCCAGGCAGAAGGTAGAATTTCAATATTACACTTCATTTGCCCGCTCCCTTAATCTTCTTCTCGCTTCCGAAATACTGAGGGTTTCCGCTCCGCTGATTCTTTCCTGCTCAGCCTGCAAAATTCTGGCACGAAGCTGCAAAATCTGTTCCCTTTTTTCAAAAGCATCAATACTCATGAGAACCAAATCTCCCTCACCATTTTTTGTAATATATATAGGCTCTTTTGTTTCCTTTGCCAGATTTGAAATCGTAGAATATTCATTCCGCAATGTCGCTGATGGTTTTATTATCATAGTCCCACACTCCTGATATCAATTTTATGATATAATTATATCTTGAATTTGCTATAAAGTAAAGGAAGTGTGTATTTCGTGATCCGGACACCGGAAGACGAAAATGCCCCGTTTCTTACTCTATCGAATGGCTGTGAAGGTTGGTTTAATTCTCGGAGAGCTATTAAAATATTTTCTTGTAAGGCCTCTTTCTTTTCGGCTACGACTTTTTGTAGCTCCAAGGTTGTCATGCCTTCGATCTTCAGTTCTGCGACGAAATCTGCCCGCTCATCTTCGGGGATACCTAAGAGGAGGAGGGCCTTGGAGTAAGTCAGATTGGGAAGAACCTGTGTCCGAGTGCCGGTGGCAAGGGATGTCGGGTAAGGAGTTAAGGAAAAATCAATATCTTACGGCTAAAGAGTTAGCTGATAAGCTTCATATCGATACGATAGATGTCCTGAACATGGATGATAAAAGGCTCAAGGATATTGAGGAGCCCCTTAAGTCGGAGATGATTCCCATCCTTAGAGGGGATTATATGGATAGGTTGCCGAATTAAGGCTTGTCCAAGAATAGACAACGTTGTCTATTCTTGGACAAGTTAGCGTTCGCCACAGGCAAAGGCCTTCGGAGATTTTTCTTCGGGGGTCTTTCTTTAACGCTCTCTTAAAACATTCGGGACCGACTGTGGTGGAGAATCTCATGGGTGATGCCAACGGGGAAATCATCGGTAAAAATATTAAGCTGAACAATGTTCCTTACAAAGTGATTGGAGTCACGGTAAGTCAAGGCTCCTCGGGAATGACCAATAATGATGATATGATCTTTGCTCCCATCTCTTCAGTGCAATCACGTTTGGTGGGGAGCAAGAGCGTGCGCCAAATCTATATCGAGGTTCAAACTGCTGAACTGATGACAGAAGCCCAAAACCAGGTGACTTATGCCTTGCAGACTGCCCATAAGCTTCAAGACGGTCAGGAAAATGATTTTAATATTACCAATCAGGCGGAGATTCTCGAGTCGATGGAGGAAATATCTGGCGGTCTCATCGGGATTTTGTTGGGTTGGGGAGGTTCGCTGCTTGCCAGTAGCATTTTTGGAGTCGCCGCAAGCGTGTCTTTAGGTAGCTCAAGGCTAAGTATGCGGTGAAGCGCTGGGGGGGAGCGGACCGGTATGGCACCCAGCAGATCATCCTACAAAACCTCGTTACCGAGCAAGCACCGATATATATCACCTCAAGCCAAGTCTCACCCAAAGATGTGAGTCATGGGCAACCTAAGGCCGATGCCTTGATGGCTGCGGCCCTAGGCGCCAAAAATGGAAGATTCGTGGTTACCGTCCCGCAAAGCAGCCTTCCATCCGCTGTAAACTATTCCTTGCTTTACAATAAGGGGTATATTTCCGGTGCTACGGTGGTGGGTAATGCAGAAGCCGTCAGTGTGAGTTTAGAAAAGAAAATTCATGAGTTGTTAGAGCATTAGGCTTCGGCAAAATCGAAGAAACCTGGTCGCTCAAATCAGAGTGGCCAGGTTTCTAGGCATACATAAATAAAAGGCTGTTGTGTATAGTGATATGCTCCCCTTATGGTAGACAGGTTAAATAATAAAAACCTATTATCATGAGAGGAGCATTTTTATGTCTAAAATAAACCAATATAGTGCTGCTGAAAAACTAGCTATATTGAAAGAGCTTGAATCTGGGCATAGTCAGCCAGATATTGCTCGAAAATATGATGTTAGTACATATACTTTGTTTAAATGGAGACGGCGTTATGAATTATATGGATATGAGGGGTTAGAGGTTAGAACTCGAAATAATAGCTATTCTGTAGAACTTAAAGTTCAAGCGGTTCAGGATTATCTTTCGGGAAAACATTCACAGTATGAAATCATAGATAAATATAAAATAGCCAGTCGTACTCAACTCACGAATTGGGTTAACAAGTATAATAGTCATAGTGGTTTAAAAAGTTCTAAAAGCGGAGGATCAAGCACTATGACTAAGGGACGTTCTACTAGCTGGCAGGAACGGATTGATATTGTCTTATACTGTCTCTCTAATAATCAAGATTATCTGAAAACCTCGGAGAAATTTGAGGTTTCATATCAACAGGTTTACCAATGGGTTAAGAAGTATGAAGTGGGTGGAAAAGATGCGCTAAAGGATGGACGTGGACGGAAAAAGGAACTTGAGGAATTAAGCCCAGAAGAACTACAGAAACTTGCTATAAAGAAACTAGAATACGAAAATGAAAAGCTCAGAGCTGAAAATGCTTTGTTAAAAAAGTTACAGGAACTCGAAGGGTGGCGGTTTTAAGCCAAGTTAAACATGAGAAAATCTATCGAGCTATCCAAGCTGTGCAGCAAAAAGGACATTTTAGTGTAAATCTTTTATGTCAAATAGCAAAGATTTCACGCTCAAGCTATTATAAATGGCTTAAACGTCAGGTTAGTCCTCGTGAACAAGTAAATAAAGAACTTATTGACGCGATGATTTTACTATACGAAAAGGTAGATGGTATTTACGGTTATCGTCAATTAACCCTTAGTTTAAGAAGACAAACGAATCAAGCGATTAATCATAAGCGGGTATATCGTCTCATGAAGATTGCTGGAATCCAATCTGCTATTCGTAAAAAGAAGAAGAGGTATGTTAAGTCAACTCCAGAACAGATTGCCGAGAACCTCTTAAATCGCGAATTTATAGCAGAAAACCCAAACGAAAAATGGTTAACCGACGTTACCGAATTTAAATATGGAAATGGTCAGAAAGCTTATCTTAGTGCTATCCTCGATTTGAATGATAAATCCATTGTGTCATACGTTTTAGGTCATTCAAACAACAACCGCCTTGTTTTCGAGACCCTAGATCTAGCCTTACAAGCTGCACCCCAGAGCACACCACTAATCCACAGCGACCGTGGTTTTCAATATACCTCTTGGGGTTTTAAGAGGAGGTTGGAAGCATATGGTTTAACTCAGAGTATGTCACGTGTTGGTAAGTGCATTGACAATGGACCCATGGAAGCTTTTTGGGGAACACTCAAGTGTGAAAAGTATTACCTACATAAATACCCAACCTTTGAAACTCTAAAAAAAGATATTGATGATTATATCCATTTCTACAATTACGAAAGATTACAGAAGAAACTAAACAGCCTTAGTCCAATGGAATTTAGGACCAAGGCTGCATAATGACTTTTTATTTTTTGTGTTGTCTACTTGACGGGGTGCAGTTCAATAGAGTCAACAGCCTTTTATTTATGTATGATCAAAACGTAAATATAGCTTAAGTATTACTTAAATATTACTTAAATATAACTTAAATAAAATTGAGATATAACTGAGATGAAACTAAAATAGCCCCTCACTAGGAGTATACTCTAAGTCATGAGCCTCAGCCACAGCCTTAATCGTCAACTTTCCTTTGTAGGTATTCAGCCCTCTTCGCAGTGCGGCATCTTCACTCATCGATTTTTCTGCACCCAAATTGGCAACCTTTAAGACATAGGGCAAGGTCGCATTCGTTAAAGCCTGGGTGGAGGTCCGGGGCACGGCGCCTGGCATATTGCCTACGGAATAGTGAATAATTCCATGCTTAACAAAATAGGGATCGTCCAAGGAAGTAACACGATCCATACTCTCAATGGCTCCACCTTGGTCGATGGCTACATCTACCAGTACCGCACCGGGCTTCATGGTCTTTACCATATCCTCCGTAACCACTTTAGGGGTCTTGGCACCGGGAATCAAAACGGCACCGATGACTAAGTCGGCTTTCCTAACTGCTTTAGCAATATTATAATTATTAGACATCAAGGTGATAACCCGACCGCCAAAAATATCATCCAGATAGGATAGTCTGGCACCACTGACATCCAGCACCATAACCTGAGCACCTAAGCCAACGGCGATCTTCACCGCGTTAATGCCGACACTACCACCGCCGATGATGACTACCTTAGCCGGTTCTACTCCTGAAACGCCACCGAGAAGGATACCTCTGCCACCGTTTGTTTTTTCCAGCAAGTAAGCACCTACTTGAATAGCCATGCGGCCGGCTACTTCACTCATCGGTGCCAGCAGGGGCAAGGACTTATTAGGAAGCTCAACCGTTTCATAAGCTAACCCGATAACCTTAGACTCCAGAAGAGCTTGTGTTAATTCAGGATTGGGAGCTAAATGGAGATAGGTGAAGAGAATTTGATTCTCCTTTAAAAAGGGATACTCAGATTTTAAGGGTTCCTTAACTTTAACGATCATCTCCGCTCGTTCATATACTTCTCGGGCGGTATCGACAATAAGAGCACCAGCCTCAATATATTCCTCATCAGGGAAACCACTGCCCAAACCGGCTGATTTCTCCAGATAACAAGTATGACCGGCCTTAACAAGAGCGTCAACGCCGGCAGGAGGCATGCCTACCCGATTTTCATGGGCTTTAATCTCTTTTGGTATTCCTATTATCATTTTAATCACCTTTTATCCTAGTTTCTTTTATATAAAATATTCTGTAATAATATAATAATATATAATAGGAAAGAAAATGTAAATATATAAAGTAGATCTATATTTTAACTAGAATATGGTATAATATGGTTAGAAATATGCCGATATTGGATGATCCGGTGCTAAGATGTTCGCAACAAGCTACGAATTGGGGGGAATGTCATTTATGTGTAAAAATAATAACCTGCGCGAGTGGCGTTTAGCGAATAGCATGACTTTGCAAGAGTTGGCGGAGAGAACCGGACTTAAGATGAGTTATTTGAGCCAGCTGGAAAGTGGCTTGCGGAAAGGGACGCCTAATACTTGGATTAAGATTGCGAAGGAATTAAAGGTACCTGCGAAGACCTTCTTCTCCGACGAGATTAAGGAAGCCGGAGCGCTGTATTGCTGTTCGATTTGAGAGTGCGTTTTCATAGGATTCGTTAGTTGTATGAAATTAAAAAAGTATGATATAGACAATAGTACGATATAGTTAAGAACCCTAGTCGCTCATGAGAGTGGCTAGGGTTCTTTGCGCGAACAGTCTAGTAGATCGTTACACTAGTTCCGTCGGAGGTTTTTTCAACTGTTGGTGAGTATATACCTGCGGCATTCTGAATGTTGATAAGGAAGGTTCCGGGTAGACCGGTAATCGGATCTCCGGAATCCACAAGGTGTTTTGCAGTATAGGTGTAGGTTCCGTCACTATTAAGGGCCTGAACAAAACTATCCGGATTGCTACCGTTGATCTTAAAGTTACTGAGCTTGGTAATCGCTTCATCGGTGTTGAACTTTAAGGTGATGACATCGCCAAGGGTGGCTTTGGTTGGGATTGCGTTATCAGAAGCTATCGTTACTTTAGAGATGCGGGCATATTTATTGATGATGGTAACTGCACTTCCGTCCGATGTTGCCTCAATCGTCTGAGAGTAGATCCCTGCTGCGTTTTGGACGTTGATTTGGAAGGTCGCAGGTACCCCTGTGATTAGATCTCCCGAATCGACTAAGTGTGTGGCCGTATATACATTTCCGACCTGTGTGAAGGTATCGGGGTTACTTCCATTGATCTTGAAGTTACTTAATTTTGTAACGGGTACACTTGAGGTAAAGGTTAGAGTAATAGTATCACCATTCATAGCTTTTGACGTATCTGCGTTATTTGAGGAGATCTTAACATTGCTGATGATGGGCTGTGCCACGACATTTACTGTGGCCTGTGCTGTCTTTAAGCCATCCTCTGTTGTGACTGTAATTGCTGCCACACCCTGAGCTAAAGGAGTGACTACGCCCTGAGTATTAACCGTTGCCACGGCTAAGTTACTGGATGTCCACGTTACCTTTTTGTTCGTTGCGTTGCTAGGGGATACAGTGGCGGTGAGTAAACCTGTTGACCCGCCCGCGGACAGATTTAAAGTCGATGGGTTTAAGGTGACTCCGGTTACCTTTGTCACATCAGTTTCATGGGAATTAGCTACGGTAACCCTACAAGTCGCTGTCTTGCTTCCGTCTTCAGCTGTTGCTGTAACATAAGCTCGACCGGCACTGACACCGACGACTTTTCCGTTGGCATCAACTGTTGCTATAGCTGTGTCGCTGGATTTCCAGATGACCTTTTGATTTGCTTTTTTCGGTGCGATTTTCACGGCCAGAGTAGAACTGTCCCCAACCTTCAGGAACATTCTCTTTTTTAGAATGATAGAAGATACTTTGTGAGGTTTCTTAGTCTTATAGAAATCATGATCTTCTGTTTTTTCTGAAATGGGGTAGTTGGATTTTTCATGAGACTGAGCCCAAGATGGGGGTGAGGCTAAGACAGGTAACGAAGAAGTTAAGATTAAACTCGCCATGCAGATCGTTGAGAATATAGCTTTCGTTGTTCGTTTCATTCGGTGTTCCTCCTTAAATTTTACTATGGAAATTTTTCAAAGGGTGTCGATTCTTCTTTTCACCCTTCTATTATCCATTACGAAGGGGTACAGGTATTTTATGGGGGGGCTACCGGATTTTATGAAAAGGAATTAGAGAGTTAGAAATTCAAAAAAGTCAAGAGATCTAGCGAAAAATTTTCAGTGTATAAATTGTAGAAATTTCAAATTTCGATATTGACTTAGGTTTTAACATGTGTTAATTTTTACATGTCGGTACAATATTTACATAAACAATAATTGCTTCTCTCAATGATTGTTAAGAGCATACATATCCTTATGAAAGTTAGAACTTGGACTACATAATTTGTTGCAATTTTCATTTGCCGGTACCTGGATAGGTTTGGGATTCATAACGTCAGGTTATTCGAGTCCTAAAAAATAAACAATTACTATTTTTAGAGGAGGAGAAACATGAAAAAGACCCTAGCTATTATCTTATCTGCATCACTCGTTCTCTCTGCAACTGCATTGCCAGTATTTGCAGTTGACACAACGACATCTTCTACAATTCCTGCAGAATCAGCAGCACCTGTTGCTGCACCGGCAGCTCCCAAAGCTCCAGCAGCTACCAAAGCACCTGCAACACCTGCAACCGTGATTAAAGGTGATACTTACACTGTAGTAAGTGGAGATGTTCTCTGGAAAATCGCTCAAAAGCATAACATGACAACAGAAGCATTAATTAAATTGAATCCACAACTCAAAAACACCAACTTAATCTTCCCTGGCGATAAAATCGTCGTCAAAGCTGCTGCTGTAACACCTGCAACACCTGCAGCTGCTCCTGCTGTTGCTGCTAAAAAGCTTTACCAAGGAATTGGTATGGTAGCTAACTATCGTGACAACAGTGCAAGAGGCGCAAATAACGACAATTTAAACATTACTACCGCTACTGTATTATTCGATGACAAAGGTAAGATCGTCGACCTCGAGTGGGATGTTTTAGAAATCACTCCTGCTATGTTCCCCGGTTGGATGGATCCTAAAGCAACAGACAAAACTCTTTATAAAGATGCTCAAACCAAGGGATTCCCTTGGGAAACCAAACGTGAAGAAGGCTACGCTTATGACATGACTCATTTGAAATCAAAAGGCGCAGCGGATAACCTCTCTAAGAGTGAGTGGTTCGTCCAACTTGACATCTATGAAGATCTCTTCAAAGGTATGACTGTTGCAGAAGTTAACGACTGGTTTGCAAAATATTGCGGTCCAGACGGAAGACCTTACAAATTAGCTTACTTAACTAATGAAAAGATCACTGCTGCTGACAAGGCAAATGCCGAAAAAGCTATGGCTACCTTCACAGATGCAGAGAAGAAAATGCTTGTAGACGTTACAACCGGTGCTACCATGGCACTTCAAGATCCTCACTCCCGTTTCATCGATGCTTTAAACAAAGCATATGATGATCAAAAAGAAGTAAAATACTAAGATCAACTAACTCTTAACGTAAAGAGCCCTGATCACGCGTTTGTGTGATTGGGGCTCTTTTGTTCATTAATCAGAAAGTATAAGTTTTAGGTACCACTTCACTCATGTCATCCTGAGCGCAGCGAAGGATCTTGACTTGTGAAGCAGCATAGGTCAAGATTCTTCGGCTATGCCTCAGAAAGACATGTATAGTGAAAAGGCGCGCAGCGTTTTTTAATATACGGGCTATTCGATTTGTTGCTTAATTGTACGGAAGTCGAAAAATATTTAGCAAAATAAAGGGAATTTCCAGTTGATATTGAATTCTCTTATGAACTGGAATTTTACTTACAGAGGAGGATTTAATGAAGATGAAGAAAAAGCAAGTTTTGCTTGTCCTGTTATTATCCGTGATGCTCGTTTTGACAGGATGTACATCAAACCAAATGGAGATTTTTGATGCTTCCCTGAAAACACAAAAGGCAACATCCATGCAACAGCACCTTGACCTTTCCCTAGAGTTAAGCGGTACTGGATTGCAACCGGATGTTCAAGCACAAGTGGACAGTGTGGCAGCGATGCTAAATGAGTCAAGCCTTGTTCTCGATATGAAGACTTCGGGCAATGCAGATAAAACTGCGGTTCAAGCGGAAGTCGATATGAAGATGGCCATGCCTGGCATGGAGCTCAATATGCCCTATTGGATCGACATGGATCTGACCGGCGACCATCCTAAGCTAGTTGAGATTTTCCAGCTGCCGACCATGGCTAAAGCCTCATTACCACCAGAATTCATGGGCAAGGATTATATGGTCATGAATTTGACGGAGCTAGATAATCAAGGACTAAACACCCTAGATATGAAAAAGCTGATGGACTTCAGCGTCAATTTTCAAACCAAGTGGAATGATTTCTTGGTGCGCTATGCCGAACAGTTTAGCCCTGATCTGGAAATCGTGAAGGTCCCGGTCAATACTGGGGCTGCGCAGAAATACACCATCAAGCTTGATGATGCCGAATTCAAGAATTTGTTGAGCTATGCGGTCAACAATTTTGCCCAAAATGAAGAAGCCACCGGTTTTCTTAATGATTACATAAAGACGATTATGGAGTTCAGCGCAGGTGCCGGTACTCCTGAAGCCACCATGGAGATGGAGGAAGCTATAGCCGAGTTAGAAACTGGTTCAGCCGAGGCTCTGGACCAATTTAATGAGATCTTAGAATCATTACAGGGTGTGGCTATTCTCGGTGAGCAGGGTATCGAATTAACGTATACCGTCACAGACGGATATATTACGAATAGCAGTGGTAGCATAGATTTTCAACTGGACTTGGCTCAGCTTAGTGAGATTTTGAATGGTTCTGGCGAATTTGCTGAGCCTTCAGAAGAGCTGAAGGGGGTCATCAATTTAGTTCTTCGTTACACTACGGATACCTCAAACATCAATGCCCCATTGGACATCGAGATTCCGGAAGTAACCGCTGCTAACTCCTTTGATTACTTTGAGATGATCGAATCAACCTTGTCTTCTCTAGAGCCGACTATGGAACCAACTCCCGAACCAACCTCGGATTCAGGAGCACTCCCTAACCCAGTTGCTACGGACTATACTGTCAAGGCTGGGGATACCTTGGCGACGATCGCCCTTAATCATTATGGTAGCTATGAGAATTCCCTGAAGATATACCAAGCGAATCTCGACTTGTTTAAGAAAAGCAATAATCGCGTAGATGCCGGAATGATCCTGCATCTTCCTACCGAAGGGTTACTGACCCCTTTATCGACTGAAGGAATCAAGGAAGTATACACCGTAAAGGCTGGCGAGACCCTAGGGATTATTGCTGAAAAGGTCTATGGGGATGGCTCACTTTACACAAAAATATTTGAAGCGAATAAAGCAAGACTGAAGAGCCCAGATTTAATTTACGAGGGACAAAAACTGATCATTCCCAATTAAGGTTTTGCCCCGGAACTTAATTCATGATCTAAAAGTCTATGAAATTTGACTACTGGCAGAAAACCCCTGATCACTCTTTTTTGAGCGATCAGGGGTTTCTCATTGTGTCGGTCGGAATATCAAGTCATATTAGAGAGATAAATAAATAATGTTTAGAAGAAGGTGTCAGAAGTGGTCGTTATTTTTGTAAAGGAAAATAACGAGAAAGCTAGAACTAATAATGGACTGATTACCTACGATTATAGTACCTTTGGCCTAGTTAGCCTAAAAGAGGAGGCGTTAAGTTAAGGCATGCCAAATGACAGCCTTAGAATAAGGAAAGACCTAACGAAAAGGTAGAAACCAATCCGTCAGGCCTGAGAGTATGAAAAAGCACAGTATCCCCTTGAACTGATTGCAGCAGATCAAGAGGCAGAAGATCCGTGAAACCGCAATGTTTCTCGGTGGGTTTCTTATACGCTTTTTCAGATTAACGATACCATATTTTAAGGAGATTCTCCATTGATTTTTGTGTGAATGAAGTATATGTGGATGTCGGAGAGGAGATTAATATGAATTATCGATTGAAAAGAACTACCCATAAAGCCAAGCAAAGTGCTTTAGCATGGGTGTTAACTATTTGTTTTCTTTTGACTCAAATCTTTTCAGCATCGCCCGTATGGGGTGCTACTGCAGATCCTTCAACCCACGCCTCCGGGACAACACGACTTGCCGGAGGGGACAGATATGAGACAGCAGTTGCGGTAGCTCAAAAAGGCTGGGAAGAATCAGAATATGCTGTTGTGGCTAGAGGGGATGCGTTTCCTGATGCTCTCAGTGCCGGTCCCTTGGCCTATGCGTATGATGCCCCCATTTTACTGACTGCTCCAGGTGCTCTGAACGAAGCTACCTTCAATGAGTTAAAACGCTTAGGCAGTAAAAAGGTCTTTCTAGTTGGTGGAGAAGCGGCCATTTCTCAGAAGGTAGCCGATACTATCAGTAATTCCGGGATGGAAATTGAACGTATAAAGGGGGGTTCACGCTACGATACTGCTGTCGCTGTGGCTCAAAAACTTGGTGCGAAGAGCGAAGTTATCTTGGCCACAGGGAGTGACTTTCCTGATACCCTCTCTATTTCAGCTCTAGCTGCCAAACTCGGTATCCCCATTCTCCTTACCGGGAAGGATGAGTTGCCGAAAAATGTACAAGCTTATCTGCAAGAAAATGCAGTCACCAAGACCTATCTTCTGGGCGGTACTGGGGTTATTAGCACCGCTATCGAGCAAACTGTTCCTCACCCTGTACGTATCCAGGGAGAGGACCGCTATGGGACGAATATCGCGGTGATGGAGCATTTTGCTGCTGAATTGGATTATAGTAATATCTATGTCGCCCAGGGCAGTAATTTCCCAGATGCACTAGCGGGGGCAGTCCTAGCAGCCAAGAAATCCGCCCCCCTCGTTTTAGCTGGCAAGACTCTATCTGATAGTACCAATAAACACCTTACATCTAACCTAGAACTGGATACCAAGGTTATCGGACTTGGCGGTAAGCAAGTTGTGGCAGCCGAGATTTTAGCCGGGATTGTCAACAGTAAAGCACAGATCAAGGCAAGTGAGAAATACAGTAGCGCGGGAACCTACGGACCGGAAAGTGGATCCGCAACGATCGCAGGGGATGTTATCATCAGCAGTCGTGATGTTACCCTGCGAAACACAGTCATCGAAGGAGATCTCTTACTGGCCGCCAGCATCGGTGATGGCAATGTGGAATTAAATAACGTCACGGTCCAAGGGAAAACCATTGTCAACGGTGGCGGTCCCAATAGTATTATCTTAATTGATTTTAATGGTCAAAGCGTAATCGTCGATGTACCCGAAGGAAGCAATGTACGCTTAGTTGCTCAGGGAAGCACGAGTGTTGGAAGTTTGTCCATGGAATCAAACGGTCAACTCCAGGAATCAAATCTCACCGGAGCCGGCTTTACGACAGTAGTGATCCCAGCCGGCGCACAAGTGACTTTGAGCGGAACCTTTGACCAGGTCAATATCCAAAGTGCAGGTGCCCAAGTCAATGTGCAGCAAGGTAGTATTAATACGATGACCATTGCCCCATCGGCGACAAATGCTGCGGTTAACTTGGCAGCCAATGCTACAGTAACCACTTTAAATGCTGAAGCAGCCGCCAACGTGACTGGACAAGGTCAAATAACTACCGCTAACATCAAGACCGATGGCGTGTCCATCGAGCAGAAACCCCAGAATATCACCGTTTCTGAAGGGGTCAAGGATGCCAGTGTAGGCGGTGAGAAGGTGGATGATACAACTCCTTCGACGACACCAGCACCGGCTGCAGGTGGTGGCGGGGGATTTGGTGGCGGCGGTGGCGATAATACGCCGAGCACAACGCCGGTAAGTGGTGTGAGTGTTACCGGTGATGCTACTGTCGGACAAATTCTGACAGCAAATCCAACACCGGTAAATGCGACGGTATCCTACCAGTGGATGAGATCCGATTCTCTAAACGGCACGTACACTAACATTAGCGGGGCAACAAGCAAAACGTATACTCTAACTAATGAGGATTTGTTCAAGTTTATCAAAGTTACTGTTACCGGTACTAGTAGATATACGGGAACACAAACAAGTACAGCAGTTGAGGTAGCCAAGGTGATCATAACAGCAACTGAACTTAAGGCAGCAGTAGCAGATGCAAATGTCAAGCTGATCAAGTTGGGCGCAGACATTACCTTAGACTCGTACTTGAATGTGACTAGGGACATAACAATTGATGGTAATAATCATAAGCTGATAAGAGACGTAGCAGATCCGGCAACTGACAATGAAAGCTATGTCGTGATGGTATTCTCAGGCAAGCTAATTGCAAAGAATATTGAGCTTGTATCCAACAACACACAGACGAGTCCAGTGGCGAATGCAGTGGGGATTACAGTGCAGACGGGTGCATCGTTGGATTTGGATGGCGCAAAGATCACTTCAGCAAGCGCCAATAGAAATGCTTACGGTGTTTACCTTCAAAGCGGTGTAGTTGCAGCATCGATTAAGAACACGGTATTCAATCTTACCGCAAATGCAGTGAATAAAAGTAGGATTGCGATCGGATTGGAAACATCAGATGTGGGAAATGCCAATCCATTCAGCATCCTTACCAAGAGTGGCAACACAATTCCCGCCGGGGCTTATGAATTATCCTTCTATGTGCCCGCAGGTTTTAGGGGAGACCCAGAGGAATTGATGGAGGCAGCATTGGCTAGTGGTCAACACGGCAAGTACTGGGGAGATAGAGTAATAGTAACGGTTAGCACAAAGGAAGACTTGTTAGCAAAATTAGCAGACCCAAGTGTCAATCTAATCAAATTAGATGCGAACATTACCTTAGACAGTACTTTAGTTGTAGGCAGAGCAGTTACAATTGACGGAAAAGGATTTTCTGTTAATCAGGCTGTAAACATTACTGCAGCTGATGTGAGTATTAAGAATCTTACCGGCACGGTGGTGGATAGAACCGTTCATCAATTAAGCGGGGTAGGGAGTGCGACGGCGTTCTTTGTCAATGCCAATAATGTTGCCTTGGAAAACATCAAGGTCGATGGAAAATCTGCTGCTCCTACAATTGCGGTAATTGGCTGGAAGGGCGCGAAGTTTTCCGTTTCGAACTCAAATTTTGCCAATGTAACAACAGGTATTTTTGCCCATCTTGGCTACACAGAATCACCGTTTCAAAGTAAGTTAACCGCTACAGGAAACACATTTACAAATGTATTAGCTGGTATTGGTGGTACGCAAAAAACTGATTTGACCGCGACAGGCAACATATTCACCTCTATTCAAGCAGGCGGAGAGGGTATTGGACTAGGCAGTGGTGTCAATGTTATCGGTTCAACAGACCCGGGTGTAAGTGGTGCCGATGTTAGTTATCTTGAATCGAACAATGCATTCAGCTATGGCGAAGGTAATAAAGTCAAGGATTATCGGCTAGCGGCTGTAACAACAAAAGCTGAATTAGAAGCAGCACTAGCCAATGTTAATACTTCAATTATCAATATAAGCGGTACAATCGGGGCAGCCGGCAATTATACGGCTTACGAAATAACCAAGCCTGTTACTATTGCTGGTCAGCCGGGAGCAGAGATTTACGGATCATTTATCATCAAGACTGATGGTGTTACGATCAATGGATTAACTATGTACACTCGCGGTGGTGGTAATGGACCGTTAAAAGCAGCAATTGACGTTATTGCTAAGACTGTCACTATTACCAATAATATTTTTGAATTACCTAATCCAGCTGCTTTAGCGACGAATGGTGGAGTTGGTAATGGAGTAACTATATGGCCTAATGGACTCGCAAGTATTACTGACGCTAGCTACAACATTAGTGGTAATACCTTTGTGGGTTACAGCGCCGATACAGCAAACTGGTCATCAACAGGCTTACAGATTGCAGAAGGATTGGACTTAGCAAGATTTAATATGGGCGGTACTGTATCTGCAGTTGTAGATCTTGGCGTAGCAGAAGAAAACTTAGCAAAGGGTAATATTTATACAAATTGTTCGAATAATTATGTCCACAGTAATTGGACGGGTGGAATGACATACAAATACTATTTCGCTTCCGATGTAGAGCAACTAAGTTCCCTTGAATATATGGGAGACGGCGGGACTATGCTACTGGCGTCAGGTGAGTATAAACTAGCAAAACAACTGAAGATTACCAAACCCTTATCTATCGTAGGCGCGGGGGGAGTAGCGATTACAGTTGCCGATCCTTTCTACCAGGGGACCCAAAACTCAGATAAGCACTTAATTTCAATTAATAGTGTCCGCGGCCTAGTTGAACTTGAAAACTTGGTTATTCATAGTTCTACTCGATCAGGGATTAATGTCTTTGAATCGGACAACGTGACATTGAAAAATATTTCATCTTATAATAACGCAGGGGCTGGCTTGGTCGTTAATAACTCTATAGTTGTCGCTGATGGATTTAATACAAGCGGCAATGCTTGGGGATATGGAATTAATGTTGACAACGGCTCAAGTCCTAGTCCAGGCGCACCGGCAACAAAATTCACGCTCAATAGTGGAATAGTAGCTGAAGCGAAGCAAATTGTTTCTGATGCAGGCAATGTGGAAATAGTTGCACCAAATTATTCGATACTTATCAAAGACGTAAGTAAGGTGTTCGGAGCAAATATCACAGGCTGGTATGGTGAAGGGAATCAACTTTTAGATACATCAGTCAACTTTGATTTTGATATCATTAATGTTTCGGACATTGATTCAATCAAATTCTCCTTGTACAACAATGATGAATTACTAGGCACGCGATTATCAACCGGTGCTAATCTAGTTACATTATTAAAAGACTGTGCCCAATATTGGGAAAAGACCGCAGATACCTATACGCAAGTTAAGGGTAAAAGAACGATGTCAGCTGCCTTTAGCACTAGGACTGAACAAAATGATAATAGTTACTGGATAAGTTCGCCTTGTACAGCAACCAATGCATATATACCGAATCGATTGGTTGTTGAGGTTTTTGTTGATAATGTGACCTATACAGCGACTTATTCAAGATAATCCTATAAGGCCCCCTGTATTGAATATCAATATCAGAGAACCCAGGTCACTCTTTTGAGCGACCTGGGTTCTTACTGCAGTTCATCATTTGCGTAATTTCATCTATACCGAAACGTCCCTTTTATTGATTAGCTAATGACTTTGCCGGAGATATTGGCTGGTCCAGAGATGACGATATCTCCTTGTGCAGGCTGCAAGTTCGAAGCAAGCAATCGATAGACGTGGTGACCGGCCGGTACGTTGGTTAAAACAGCTTGGAACGAGGTGGTCATCTCGAGATCCGCATCTTCACCATCGACAACGGATTCCTGATGGACTGAGGCAACTGCGATACCATCTTGTAATACCACAAGCCTAATGGTAGGTTGTAAACTACCAACGGGGTTCACGACTTCCCAGCCAACAGAGGTTAACAATTCTACAAAGTTAACCGACTGAGGGACAAAAAGACCAAACTCTAATACAAGGGTCTCTAAGCCTGTGAGTGGTAGAAAAGTGGTATCGACTTGATTGGTCAAGAGGCTTCTGTTGTAGTTTAATAGTGCCATTTACATTTCTCCTCCTCAATATTTCGTAGTAGCTAGACAATCACTGCTACACTAATAGCATATTAAGAAAGACGAAAAGTGTGTGGACAATCGTTTACATTTTGTATTTTTATGGTAAAATATAGCTGATACATATTGATACTAAGATATATCAGAGGGGGTGTAGAAGTGACTATGGAATTGAAAATCTTTACTGAGATGCTTAAAGATAAAAATGCCTTAAATTTTAATAAACTAAAGTACAAATATGGAGAAGCTAATCTAACTGGATACATAGCCACCCTAAGTGAGAGCTTCTATAATAAGCTCCCAGTGTGTGATTTTAATGGTATGCCAGTAGTAATACTTCCCGCAAAGATCAACCTAACAACTCAGCTTTCAAGGTCTATAGGAAGTTCCTATTCGGGTGAAAAGTACGGGATTCAAGCCATGGAGGATGAAATTATGTCAACGCTGTCCATTGAGCAAATTGACTCTTCAAGGGAGAGCGTAAGGAAAATCTTAAATGGTGGGGCGCCCGAAACAAGTAATGAAAACAAAGCTTATGGTATTAAACGAGGCTTGGATTTTATAGCAGACTCTACAAACAAAATCACAGAGGAGAATTTATATCAGCTTTACAAGCTGGCAGTCGGCGATTTTTTAGATGATGAAGATCGACTGCTACAGGAGCGAAAATATCGGCATGACGCAGTATATATAGTGGGACAGGATATTGAGCATCAGGGACTTAAGCATCAGCTACTTCCGGAGTATATAGCGAATTTGATTGACTATATGCACAAGGATGACGGGTTGGACCAAATTGTTAAATCCATTGTAATTCACTACTATTTTGCCTATCTGCATCCTTATTTCGATGGCAATGGAAGAATGGCAAGGCTTATGCAGCTTTGGTATCTGGTGCAAAAGGGCTATACTTCCGCGCTGTTCATTCCTTTTTCTGCCTATATTGATGACAGTAGGAGCACGTATTACAAAGCGTTTACTTCAATAATGAATAATTATAAGGTTTCCCAGATTCTAGACGTGACCCCGTTTGTTAACTATTTTATTGACTACGTGTTTGTCAAGCTACTGAAAAAACCTGAACCAACGGATGCTCTTCAGAGATTTGAGGAGCTGCTTCAAAGTGGAGAGATTACAGCTAAGGAAAAAGATTTATTTCATTATGTGCTGTCTGCCTATGGTACTCAGGAATTTTCTACAAAGCATCTTGAAAAGGATTATAAAAACGCAGCCTATGCAACGATTAGGAATTTTGTCCTTAAACTTGAGGACAAAGGGCTATTATCGGCACAACGGTATGGCAATAGAGTGCGTTATCGGTTGAAATAAGAAAATCCTGGTCGCTCAAGAGAGTGGCCAGGATTCTTTGCCTATGGTTATGGATGATCTAGCTTTTGCCCGCTGTCAAGCTTCAGGGTTAGTTACCGGTTCAGTCCCCGACCCGGTCTCCGGTTCTACTGTGGGAGGCTTGGGTTCCCCCTCAGGGGTCGCAGGCTCTTCAGGAGGAGTTTCAGGCTCGGCAGGTGCTGGCGGTTCGGGGTTAGGTTCCGGCTTCGGCTTTGCCGGTAGTGCCGGTCCCTTCACAATGATCTTCGGAAGAGAAATGTAGGTGCTTTTGCCTAAGGCTTGAGTTTCTATTACTTCTCCGTTAACCTTGATGGTCCGAGAAGCGGTAGCCACATAGCCGTTTTGTCCGTTTTGTTTGATGATTTCCGTTCCGGGGGCTAAGGTATTGTCTTGAGTGGTTTGAGTCTCGAAGGGAATCACTTGCTCTACTTGATTGGCAATGATAATCTCTCGTCCAGGTGTTGTTTTGCCGTAAAATTCGATAGTAACTGAGCCACCACTAAGCTTAGAACGTATGAGCATATAGCGGTCGGTATCATTTTTAAGCTTTAGATCAATAGCTCCATAGACAACGGTAGCATCACGCCCCAAGGGCACATAGGCTACAGCTAAGCCGTGATTGGTACGTTCTTCAATCTTGAGGTTCGCTAGAAGACCGGCATTGTAGAGGGTGCTGGAGACTTGACAGATGCCACCGCCCAAGCCGGGTACGAATTCACCATTGACGATGATGAGGGCATCTTGGTAGCCTCGGTCACCGGTTCTTTCGCCGACAATTTTATTAAAGGAGATAATCCCTCCGGGTTCGATCAGGGCACCATCCAAGGATTCGGCCGCAAGGCGGACATTGGCGCTTCGTTCAATATTACCGGGGTCGAACCAAGTCGTATAGCTGGCAATCAGCCCGTCAATTTTCTTGGCCTCCAGCTCGGCGGCGGTGACAGTAGGCGCTACTTCTACCCGATCGACCTTAAGCGGGGTTAGTTCTTGGAGCATGTGGATCTCTTTAATTTGGGTGAGAAGAGCGACCGTATCGATGGATTGACCGATTTGTTCCGCTTGGATACTCATCTGGTTCTGATCATTGATCGTAAAGGAAGCATCCATGGGTGCTTTTTCAAAAGAGGCTAAGCTTTTCTTTAAGGTATCGGCAAGCTTTTGCTCATCCCAATGGAGTCCGAGATCTAGGGGTGCACCTTGGGAAGCATTCGCCTTTTGGATTCGGGCAAAGAGTGAACCCGGTTGATTCTGTGCATAAGCCTCAGCAATGAGGGTGTCGACTTCTACTCTAGGGTCAAGGTCTTTCAAGGGTAGCTCGACAATTTCTCCGTCGATCTGGAATTTGAGCGGTTGAGCTAACCAGGTTTCGAGCTCGGCAGTGATTTTTTCTTTGGCCTGCTCTTGGGTGAGCTTGCTAATATCAACTCCGGCGAGGGTGGTGCCTTCGCTGAAGGGTCGATCATTTTGCGCATAGAAGAAATAGTTAATTCCCAAGGTGGTGGCTAAGGAGAGGCCGACAAACAGGAGGGCTAATACTACATATTTTTTGGTCTTCAAGCTGTTTCCCCCAAATATAAATTCTGAAATACAATTTTGTATCTTGCGAGATTCTTCGTCTAAAATTATTAATCGTCTAGTAATTATTCTTCGTCTAGAGTGATTTTCCTCTATGTAAAAAAATCCTCACCCACCAGAATTTTTGGATAAGAGGTCAAAAAGAAGAGTGTCACCGGCCTTATTAAAAAGGAACGGTGACACTCCTAAGTATAGATAAGTAGAAATACTTCTAGCGTCTTCTTCTGGAAGACTTGCCATAGGCAACATTTCTTGGTTGCGAGCCATGAGAACTTTCATCTGTAGAAGATTCCTCAGTATCATCTTCGAGTGGATCTAAGGGTTTTAAAATGTCATCCACATCGATATCGCTTTCTGATTCTCGTTCGCTAGCCGAAGCGACTTCTTCAGCAGCTTTAACTTGTTTGGGAGCCTGCTTCTGTGCATCTTCTAAGAGACAGCTTGTGCCAATGAATTGGGCCCCTTGGTCGATCTTCAGCTGTTTGCTAAAAATATTGCCTTTCATGCGGGCAGTGGAACAGAGCTCAAAGGTCTCTTGGGTGACTACATCGCCACGGATTTCGCCGGAGAGGCTGACGGCATTAGCTTTGATATTGGCCTTGATAACAGCACTGGGGCCGACGATGAGGTCCCCGCTGATAACGATTTGTCCTTCAACCTTGCCGTCGATGCGGGCATTGCCCTTGAGGCTGAGTTTGCCATTGAACTCGGCATCACCGGCAATATAGGTTGTTTCACCGGAACCGGCTTGAAATGTACTGGACGTGCGCTTTGGACTCTCTGGATTTTTACCCCACATTCGCTCATTGCTCCTTTGTAAAATCTGTGAATTGTAGTGGATCGACGGTTACGCCGTTGATGCGGGCTCCATAATGGAGATGGGAGCCGGTGCTACGTCCGGAGTTTCCGCTGTAGGCGATCAGTTCACCTTTCTCTATCTTATCTCCCTCTTTAAAAAGCAAGCGAGAATTATGGGCATAGATGGTTTCTATCCCCTGACCATGGTCGATCTCGAGGACGCGACCATAGACTCGATCGTAGGTTGAGACGGTGACTACACCGGAAGCGGTGGCATAGACTTCGGTACCATAATCACAAGGCATGTCTACCCCGTTATGAAACTCCTTCGACCACCCACCGAAAGGATTGCGGCGATAACCAAATTCCGAAGCAATGTCGAAATCCACCTTGAGGGGCAAGATACTGGGGGTGTGGTCGATTTCCTCTTGGTTCTCTACGGCCAGAGCATAATAGTTTTCCAAAAGTTTCAGCTCTCGGGAAATTTGTTCTGGGTCACTGATCGTAGGTGCTGGGGTGGTAGGGGTGGTAGGGGTGGTGCTACCACGGCTTAGGGTAGAGGAAGCGATGCTGGTATTACTGGTGGTAGAAAAGGCGGATGATTTATCAGGGTCAATTTTGAGGATAGAGGTGAGACGCAATTCGAGCTCTTGCATGGTAGCAATGTCTTTCACTACCTGTTGAGATTGAGCCTTCAGCTGAGCAATCTCCTGATCCTTGGCCAGGTTTTCCTGCTTAAGCTCTTCAACAGCTGCTAATTGAGCTTCTTGTGCACCGACAGTTTTAGATAGATAGAGATTAAAGGAGAACATTCCAACGAAGAGGAGGCAGATGGAACAGATTCCGGAGATAATCAGTTGTCTCCCTTTTCGGGTCACTTGAAACTGCTTGGTTTGACCATGATCCGGTGGGATCATTAAAAAGGTATATTTATTCTTCACAAGTTAAACTCCTTCGTCAGCTGGTTTAGACTCTGAGGCGGACATTGCTTCAGCTTTAGCTATTTCTGCTTTGGCAGCTTCCGAGATGGCTTTGGCTTTGGCTGCTTCGGCTTCCGTTAGGGCCTTGGCGTCTGCTTTGGCCTTCGTTTTGGCCTTTCCTTTGATGCGAAACTCACGCCAGATGGCCATAAAGAAGACAATGAGGGCACCGGCCAGGGCCGAACCCAAGATAACAAGGACTAGGGGAACCTCAGCAACATACCACAATAAATTTATGGCCACGGGGGCGGCATTTTGTACGGCAAAGATGGCCACAATTAAAGCAATAACTAGGGTGAAAATCAAAAAAATCATCTTAGCACCCCTTTCATTAAGATGGTAACGCATTCCAAGACGTAGAACAACCAAATTTATTTTCGACCTTGTCCCTTGAGAATCCTGCCAAAAGAAGGGGATTTTCGAAAATTTATCTCGACTATCCCTTAGTATGGCAATATTATAACAAAAATATATGTGGGAATTTTCTCAAAAGGTCGGAAATTAAGCAGGATTATTGCAATTTGTCGAGAATTGATATTAAGAGTAATTATAATAATTTACCAGTATTTATAGTAATATAAGGAAATAAACGGCGGGTAGACCCCAAAGGAAACTAAGGAAAAGCCGAGAGAAAAAGGCGATAGAACTGTGAGGAATGATGAGTGCGAGCAGAGGGAAACAATAGATCAAGGCCCTTATCCCTAGGGATGATAGATTTTTGTGAATCCACAGGCGATATTTTTGCTCGGGTTTTCGAGTATGCCCAAGAAGGGATTTCCATCACAAACCCCCAAGGTGAGATTATCTATGTGAATTCGGCTTTTACCCAAACTACAGGCTACACTCTAGCAGAGGCGCTGGGTAAGAATCCGCGGATTCTCAAGTCCGGTCGTCATTCGCAGCAGTTCTATGCCACTATGTGGGGAGATCTGTCTGTCAAAGGTCAGTGGCATGGGGAGATCTGGAATAGGCGAAAAAATGGGGAAATTTATCCGGAATGGCTAAACATTCACGCTGTTCGCCATGGGGAGCTGGGTCTCACCCATTACATAGCGATTTTCCGGGATATCACTGAGGATATGCGAATTCGCCAAGAGGTCGAATTAGCTGGACGAATTCAAAAAAAGATTTTACGGCCAGATTTTGCTAATGATAAATTAACCATGAAGAGTATTTTTCTTCCTTACCAGCATTTAAGCGGAGATTATTATGATTATCGCTGGGATGAGAAGAATCAGATTTTTAAGGGCTTCCTTTTTGATGTGATGGGTCATGGCGTGGTTACAGCCCTACAAGTGTCTGCCCTGCGAGTTCTCTTCCGACAAGTGGTCGGACGGCAAATCCCCCTCTCCAAGAAGGTGGAGTGGATGAATAAGGAAGCAGTCGGCATTCTTCCAGAGGATTCTTTTGCAGCGGCGACACTTTTTGATATTGATTTAGCTCAGGGGAAGCTCACCTACGTGATGGCAGGCATTAACCATTTCCTAATATCTTCTGCAGAGGGAGGAGGGTCAGGGGTCGAGGCCCTAAGCCAACCGGGGATTTTTTTAGGGATTTCAGAGCATGCCGAGTTCGAGGAGCACGAATGCCCAGTTAGACCGGGGGATGGGCTGATTTTCCTTACGGATGGCTTCTATGATTTGATTCAAGCAAAAGCATGCCCTCTACAAGGGCAAAGTATAATGGGTGTGATGACTTGGCTGGATTCCTTAGCCAAAAAGAAAGAACTAACCGATGACGCCACTGCTTTAGGGTTTATCCTCAGTGAAAAAGGAGGGTAAGGATATGCGGCAAAAAATAATGCGGAAAACTTTTTATACAGAGCAGGAGTATCGCGACGATCGTGAGCAATTGCAGCACTGTTTGCGGGAGGCTTTGGCGATGCAGGGTGGCAAGGATACGGACTCCTTAGAAAACGAGGTCACTTTGCTGGAAATAGCTCTGAATGAAGCGGTGAACAACGCTTTTAAATATGCTGAAGACAAGGTCGCTGTTCCGGCGGTAACCCTTAGCATGTGTTTGCTCCATTCCCAATGGCTAATTATTCGAGTTAAGGATAGTGGCACCGGCTTTAAAGCTGATCAAGTCATGGCCAAGCTTGCTTGCTTGTGCGGGAAGGAAGAGGAGGCATGGCAGTGGGGAGAATCTGGTCGAGGTCTATATATTATGGCTCAGGTCATGGATAAGGTTCGTTATAATGCCAAGGGTAACTGCGTTATGCTTTTGAAAACATTATTTTAAAATGGGGGTTATGTTTCATGTCAATAAACATTCAGTCTGATAAGCCTGAGGTCCAGGTGGAATTAGAAGGCAAGATATATGTGGAGGATGCGGCGATCCTTAGGGAAAATCTCCTGCAATTGATTGAGAAAGGGAAAACACATTTTGTTTTCGATATGACCAAGCTGAATTACATTGATAGCTCAGGGCTGGGAGTTTTAGTGGCTATTCACAAACGAGCTGTCGAACGCGGCGGCGGGATCGTCGTCAAGGGACTGCAAGGTGCGGTAAAGGAGCTCTTTCTTTTGACCCGCCTCAATCGAGTATTTGAAATAATTTAAGGACCTTAGGCACTAGGAGTTTGATGACTAGAAACAAGGTATATGAAGTGAGGTGTTGAGATGAAAATTGGTGTAAGACTAAAAATTCTCGGCGGATTTCTAGGAATTATGGTCATTTTTATTGCCACGAGTTTAATCAATATGTATTACCAGAACCAGGTGAATGATGAAATCGACAATATCCTGCATCATTCCAGCGTTGTTAATTCTGCCCAGACAATTAAAGCGGATATCTGGAGAGCACAACAAGGGGATATGGCGGGAATATTGCAAAATTTTGAGGAGTTAAGGAGTTTAGAGCGGCTGGAAGTGGAGGATAAACAGGATCTGGAGAAACTCCAACCTTTACTAGAGGCCCATCAGGCTGATCCTACTACGGGGTCGTCAAGCTCTCTCGGGCCCATTGAAGAGGTTTTAACTTCTATTATTGATAGAAATGATAAGGTCCTGTCTGAGCATGAAGGCTTGGTCCATGACATTACCGACCATGCGTCGATGGTGAGTATACTAGGCTTAGCTATTGCCGCTTTGTTTGCCTTATTGATGGGTTATTTTATCTCGCGTTATGTCCTGAATTCTATCAATGAAATCCAAGAGACCATGAGCAAAGCAGGGCTAGGAGACTTAACCGTCGTTGCACCCGTCAAGTCTAATGATGAATTTGGTGACTTAAGTGCGGCCTTCAACGTGATGATCACCCGTTTGTCGGAAGTGGTAAAGCATGTCCGTGAGATGACCGAGAATCTGGCAGCGACATCGGAAGAGTTAGCGGCAACTAGCGAAGAGGCTTCGGCGGCTGTAGCCGAAGTGAGTGAAAGTATGCAGAATGTAGCTGCGGAATCCGATACGGGGGCAAAGTCCATTGTGGAGGCATCTCAGGTTCTACTAGAGCTTTCCTCCTTAACCCAAATCGCTAAAAACCAGAGTCAAGCAGCGGCCGTGAATTCACAACAAACCATGAAAACTGCGGAACAAGGCAAATATACGGTGGATGATGCAGTCAATCGTATGGCGACCATCCGTTCCAAGACCATAGAGACAGAAGAATTGATGCTACAGCTCAATGAGCTTTCCAAACAGATTGATTCGATTACAGGGACTATTACGGGGCTGGCGGACCAAACAAATCTCTTGGCTCTCAATGCTGCTATCGAGGCTGCTCGGGCTGGCGAATCCGGACGGGGCTTCGCCGTGGTGGCTGAGGAAGTCAGGAAGTTGGCCGAGCAGTCTACACAAGGAGCTCATGATGTAGCAGGCTTAGTCCAAAAGGTTCTCCTAGGGGTTGAGGATGTGGTACAAGCCACCCAAATCACCCGGCAAGAGGTGGAGAGTGGAGTTCAGGTTATGAACCAGGCAGGCGACGCCCTCAATAATATTTACGGTGCCGTTAAAAAAACTGCTGAGGATGTCCAGTCCAGCGTCGAAGTGACGGATTCGGAAGTAGCTAGCTCAGATAAGATTGTGACCTTGATTAACTCCGTGGCTTCTGTCATTGAGGGCACCTCCGCTCATGCCGAAGAAGTAGCGGCTTCTTCCCAAGAGATCAACGCATCCTTGGAAACGGTGGCCTCTAGTATCCAAGGAACTGCCCAAATGGCCCAAGAGCTTAATCAAAATGTCGAGCACTTCAAACTCACGGGTACGGTGCTATCGACGATCGAGACTTTGGAAAAGGCTAAAACCGACCACTTGCTCTGGAAGTCACGCATTGTCAATATGCTGAAGGGCATTGAGAAGGTTGCGCCTGAGGAAGTTACTTCACATGTGCACTGTCGTTTGGGTAAATGGTACTTCCAAGATGACAATACTTTAAAGGGGTATCCCGAATTTAAGGCGTTAGATGAGCCCCATAGTCAGGTTCACAAAATGGCCCAAGAAGCGGCCAAGGCCTACCACGAAGGGAACATTAGGCATGCACAAGCCTGTTTGAAAAAGCTGGATAGACACTCAGGCAAGGTGATCAAATACTTGAATAATTTGATCGAGAAAGAAAAACGCAAATCCCCGACTATTACCTCATAAAATAGACACCATACGATAATACGATAAGTTGTAAAGCGAGATTGGGTTTCAGCCATGGAATCTGTCTCGCTTTTCTTTATTCTTCCATATTCCTACAATTTCTACTAAAAAACAGGTAAATCCCAGCTGAAACAAAGGCTGGCCTCGACATTTTTTTCGATATTTTTTAGCAAAAATACATTAGAATAATTATAGAACCATATATACCCATCTCTCAAAAAAAGAGCTAATCCGTAAGTATGTCAGAAGGACAAGTCAGTGTGATTAAATGTACTCTTTTCCTATGCGTTGTATCAACCTTCCTGTATCTCCAATCAAGTAGAATGGTCTTAAAATGATGAAGGGAGTGGTTTGGGTATGATAGCTAAAGTTAACAGAGAGAGTTGTATTGGGTGTGGGGCGTGCGAAAGTGTGTGTCCCAAGGTATTTCAGATGGATGAGGAAGGATTAGCCATTGTCATTGCGACCCCTGTTCCCCAGGATGAGGAAGCTGGGGCACAGGAAGCAGCAGATGGTTGTCCAGTCGAAGCAATTACCTTGGAATAGAAAGTGACTGATTATATGGACAACGAGTATTTACTTAAAGAAATTGAAGATTTAAGGCACCAACTTTATGTCTTATCCGAAGATAAGGAACTGGCGGACCCTGAGGTGGTCCAATTGAGCCAGGAATTAGATATCTTGTTAAATATTTATTATAGGAATTACCTGAATAGGAACTATCTTAGGCTAGATTATCGTAAGGTTGTTTGAAGGGAAGAGTAACCCCAAAGCAGTAACTGCTTTGGGGTTTGCTTTATAGGAGAGTGGTAAAAGTCTCAGCGAAGCCGGGTTTTCTTTATCCAAAAGTCAGTATATAATCCAAGGTAGAGATTGGAGTTGATGCACATGATAGAGAGTACAGGGATTGCTTGGGTAGATGGTAAGATTACCAGTATGGAAGAGGCGAGGATACCTTTTCTTGACCGTGGGTATTTTTTTGGTGATGGAGTTTATGAAGCGGTCAAGGTCATCGAGGGTAAGCTTTTCGCTTTGGAAGAGCATCTGGAGCGTTTTGAACGGAGTATGAAGGAAATTCGCATTACCCCACCTAAAACGAAAGCGGAATTTACAGATATTATCAGGGAGTGTATAGAAAAAGCAGGAATACCTAATGCCATGGTTTATTTACAGGTAACAAGAGGGGTTGGCCCGAGAATGCATGCCTTTTTACCCCAAGGGGAGCCGATGGTCACTTTGTTTGTGGCCCCGATGGACTCCTTAGAGGAAAGTGTACGGGTAGCTGGAGTCAGCTGTATTACGGTACCGGATGAGCGATGGGCTCATCCTCATATCAAGACCCTTAACCTCTTGCCTAATGTCTTAGCCAAACAGGCTGCCGCAGAGAAAGGAGCATTTGAGGCTATTTTTGTCCTAGGAACAGAACCTGGTGGAGGTGTGGTTACAGAGGCCTCCAGCAGTAATATAGCTGCAGTCATCAACGGAAAAGTAGTGACTCCGCCCCTCAACGGACGGATCTTACCCGGGGTCAGTCGGGCGATCATGCTGGAGACCGCCCGGGCAGCCGGAATAGAGGTAGAAGAGCGGGAAATTACCTTAGAGGAGCTACTTAGCGCTGAAGAGGTCATCCTCACCAGCACGGGTGTCGAGGTCTTAGGGGTGCGCGAACTAGATGGGGTGACTGTAGGACAAGGGGTTGCCGGTCCGCTGACGCGACGGTTATATGAAGTTTTTATGGCTGGATCTGTTCAGCGATTATCGTAGGCGTTGTCCCGCAAGGGATAGCGCCTATCTCTTTTTCAAGGATTAACGTTAGAAGTGCAAAACTGAGATATGGAGTCGGAAAAGGATGATGAATAATGTATTGCTTAACGTTATACAATAGAATATAATAATTAGAACGAAAGGTGGTGCTATTATGGCTACTAAAACTGCAAATGTTCTCGCACGTGTCGAGCCAGAAATAAAGGAAAAAGCGGAAGCTATCATGTCAAAACTGGGAATTCCGGCTTCCGTTGTTATCAATATGCTCTACAAGCAAATTATAATGACCAAGAGTATTCCGTTTTCTTTGTCGCTTCCCGACTTGCCGATGGCCCGGGATGAAATGAATGCAGACACATTCAATACAATTATGCAGAATGGCTTGGATGAAGCAAAAGCTGGCCATTCTCGTGTAGTTTCTGAGGTGTTTGTTGACCTAAGACGAGGATTATAGCTTATGGCAGACAATATGTATACGGTTAAAATCACCACACAGGCGGAGGAACAACTGCAGGAAATCGTAAAATACATCGCTTTCGAGTTAAAGGCACCGAAAGCAGCCATACGCCTGCTTAATGAAATGGAAGACTCGATCTCGTCTCTTTCACAGTTTCCGCAGCGGGTTGCGTTGACCGAGGAAGAACCGTGGCGTACTTGTGGCGTTCGCAAAATGTCTGTGAAAAATTTTTTCGTTTATTTTTGGATTGACGAAGAAAATAGTAAGGTGCAGGTTACCGCCGCTATTTTCAGCAAGCGTGACCAACTAAAACAGCTTTCGCAGATGGGTATGGAGTAAAATACTGCAAATTATAAGTATTTATGATTAAAAGGGCTTGGCCTCGTTTGAAGCTAAGCTCTTTTGCGTACAAAATATAGTTGGGTGAAATATCCAGAGCATGGCCGGGGGAGATGCTTTATAATAAGTTTCAGAGGATTGGCAGAGGAGAGCTGTGATGAGAACTGAGATAAATAATTGGGCTCCCAGCCTTGTGGGTTGGTATAAACGGGTTAAGAGGGATTTGCCTTGGCGAAGGTCAAAGGATGCTTATGCTATATGGGTATCTGAGGTGATGCTTCAGCAGACTCAGGTTATCACTGTTATTCCTTATTACCAACGGTTTATGGAGCGGTTTCCGGATGTCTTCGCTCTGGCTAAAGCAAGCGAAGAAGAGGTGTTGGAGCTATGGCGTGGGCTGGGGTATTACTCTCGTGCCAGAAGGTTATGGGAGGGTGCCCGCTACGTGGTGAGGACAACAGCGGGAAGAATGCCGGAAGACTTTACCTCCCTGCTCATGATCCCCGGAGTTGGTGAATATACTGCCGGGGCTATTGCTAGTATTGCTTATGAAGAACGTGTCCCGGCGATCGATGGGAATGTGAAAAGAGTGTTGAGCCGCCTTCGGCGCTGGGAAGAAGATGTGGAAAAAGCCAAATCTTATCGCTTTTTTCAAGAGTACTTAAAAATTATTTTACCTGCGGATTGTCCGGGGGACTTTAACCAAGGATTGATGGAGCTGGGGGCGACGGTGTGTACTCCCAAGAATCCTAAATGCGGACTATGCCCACTGCAGGATGATTGTCAGGGTTATACATTAGGTGATCCTATGGTCTACCCGGTGAAAAAAGGTCGTGAGAAGGTTAAGGAAGTCCTTCGTCCAACTCTAATCCTGTTGCACGGGGGGCAAGTTCTTCTGAAGAAACGACCCTCGAGAGGGCTGTTGGCTAATCTGTGGGAATTTCCGGGGGAAGAACTCATGCTCGACTCCCTGGCAGACTATTCTTGGTATGATCTCTACAAAACACAGGTGATCGACCGCACTTATGATGAGCTCGTCGAGGAACTGCTTCAGGTTAAACCGAATGTACAAGGGCCCTTAGTCCATACGTTCAGCCATCGACGTTGGCATATGTATTGGGTAGTCATAAATCTTGATACCGTTCATGATTTAGAACGAGTGCTTAGGGAGTCATCTTTAGATTATCTTGGGTCTAAGGATGGGGGCAGGTGGCTGGAGATATCGCAGCTGGAGCGCATCGCTCTGCCGGTGGCTTTTCAGAAGATCTGGTCCACCGCAACAGGAATCACAGAATGTGTGTCGAATTCCTGTTAGAGATAAGGGGGATAAAGAAATGTTTAAAGTAGGAAGAATGCTGGCGGCATCCGCCCTGGCATTGATTATTGGGATATCTGCGCCGGCTCAGGCTTGGGCAAGTCCCATAGAAGATGTGCGCTCTTTATTAGAGAATCAATATGTGGAGCCTGTTGACGCTCAAGTGCTTAACGCACCCACTGTTGATGAGATGCTGAAGCGGTTAGAGGACCCTCATACGGTCTTTTTCACCCATGCGCAATACGAGGATTTTATCAATTCCATGGACATGAGTTTTTCGGGGATTGGAGTGTATATTGAGCTAGTGCCGCGAGGCTTGCGTATAGTTTCGGTGATTGAAGGCTCACCGGCGCAGGATGTGAAGCTCCAGGCAGAGGATGTAATTATTGAGGCAGCCGGGCAGAGCCTAGCTGGTCTTCCTCAGGAGGTGGCCACGGGGCTTCTCAAGGGGCCCTCGGGCAGCAGTGTGGATATTGTGGTGCTACGGGGAGAGGAGCGCCTAAATATCAAGGTTCAACGGCGGGAGATTGAGGTGCCCACCGTCGCTGGTGAGATGCTTAATGAAGATATTGGCTATGTAGCAATTCAGTCCTTTGGCGCGACCACTGAGGAGACTTTTGCAAAGGTCGTCAAGGGATTAGAAGCCCAAGGGGCTGATGCTTGGATTATGGATTTGCGGAATAACCCGGGAGGGTATCTAGAATCAGCCTTAGGTTTGGCGGGCTTTTTTGTCGGTGATCAAATAGCCCTTCAGACCAAGGATAGCTCCCAAGAATTCACTTCTTATAAGGGTGAAAAGCAGGACTTTATCTTTACCGAGCCTGTGCTTTTTTTAACCAATGGGAATAGTGCCAGTGCCTCAGAGATCTTAACTGCGGTGGTCAAGGATTATCAGAAGGCCGCAGTGGTGGGTGAGACAACCTACGGCAAAGGTTCAGTGCAGAGTTTATATGAGCTCAGTAACGGTGATGTACTAAAGATCACCGTGGCTAAGTTCTATTCTCCCCTTGGCAAGGAGATCAACGGGATAGGAATTGGTCCCGATGTGGAGATTCTAAAGAATGATCCGGTGCTGCTGGCCGAGCTGATGCTAGATAAATATACTCGCGAGGATGGCAAGAGTGAATTAAATCCAGATATTGTGCAATTTGCTTCCGGTGGGAAGGATTGGGAGATACCCCTTGAGCAAGCGAGAACTTCGGAATACTGGTCTACTTATCGGGAATTTATCCAAGGTAATAATCCTCCCGGCGGACTAACCTGGCGGAGTGGATCAAACTGGAAGGAGTTTTCTGTTACTGAACAAAGGGCAGTGTGGCCACTTTTTTACCCCGGCTATAAGGGGATGAGCGAATTAAGGGATATGCCCTTAGATAAAACCTTTACGGTTCGCTTCACGGCACCTATCAATTTTCAAAGTGTGACTGGAGAAACCATCGAGCTTGTGGAGAGTGAGAGCGGACAACGCATCCCAGTGAAGTTCGAGGCTAAGGACAATCGGACCGTTTTGGTTAGTCCTGTGGAGCCGATGGAGTCAGGAAAAACCTATTGGTTGATCACCCATCAAGGGATTGAAGATCAGGAGGGAACGACTCTGCACGAGGGGGTTCTCACCCTAGTTAAAACTAAGTAAGACAGTGAAGTAGGAGTGTTGATGATGGAAAAGTGTAAGGGGGATTCCGTTCTCTGCCACTCGAAAACAGTGACCCTGCCGCGTTTAAATCGACTGAGTCCCTCTTTAGAGAGCACGGCGTTAAAAATCATGGAAGAGTCGGGTGAGTTGGCCCAGGCCATTGGCAAATTTCGTGGGCTCAATGGTGAACTCCTAAGGGTCGAAGAGACAGAAGCTATGCATATGGTGGCTCAAGAGCTGATCGATGTGGCTCAAACGGCAGTGACCATGATGTTTGTCTTAGAAGAACAGTACGGAATTGATATTGAAGAAATTCTCGAGGAGCATGTCAAGAAGCTAAAGCAGAAAGGGTATTGCGATTAAGAAGTGTTGACTGAGTCACAAAAAGCCAAGATCTGACCTTTAAGAGGTCAGTTTTTTGGCTTTTTGTGACTTTTTTACCAAAAAATTAGGTTTGGTGTTATAAAAATCATCCATCTTGGGAAAGACTAGAAATAATTTATGAACTCAAGAGGTGATTTTGTTTGCCACTCCGACGAAGCCGAAAAACCACGGCAATTTTCCTGGGCTGGCTACTCGCGACATTGTTTTTGTGTCAGGGTATGGTTTACCCAGTCAATGGAGAATTAGGTATGATTACGTTCGAAATAGTTGACATTCAAGTACCGGATCCAGATAAGAATGCGGTTAAGGACGAAGTTGAGAAAGATCATGTCATTGAGAATTCTCAAGAAGTCAGCAATGGTCAGGCTAGTAACACTCAGATCAGTAATCCACAGACCAGTAATACACAGAAAAGTAATGTGAATACACAAAAAGTTAACGATCAAAGCATGGATACTAATAGTACTGCCTTGCCGGCTTATGAGCTAGATTTAAAGGGCGGGGCTCAGCTAGTAACCATCCAGATGGGAGAGACTCTCTCAGAAGTTGCCCATAAGTACCGCACATCAACGGCAGATCTGGTAAAACTGAATAAGATTATTGAGCCGAATTATGTTCAGGCTGGTCAAAAACTATGGGTTCCTGCCTCAGGTAAGATTATCTACTCGGCAACAGCAGATCCTACTCGAGGAATGCCGACTGTGACTCAAGAAGAACTTGACTTGCTGGCTCGCGTAATCCATGCGGAGGCGCGGGGCGAAGATTTCGAAGGACAAGTTGCGGTAGGGGCTGTGGTACTCAATCGGGTTGAAGATCATCGTTTTCCGGACACAATTCATGATGTGGTCTATCAACCGGGTGCTTTTACTGCCGTCATCGATAAGCAGATTCATCTTACCCCGAACCAAAGTGCTTATCGGGCAGCAGAAGCTGCCTTAATGGGCGAGGACCCAACCCAAGGAGCAATTTACTATTATAACCCAAGAACGGCGACTGACCGCTGGATTAAGACCCGCCCGGTGGTGAGAACCATTGGGAATCATGCCTTTGGCATTTAATTATTTGAATTTATCTGATGGAGAGCCTGTTTTGCTTAAGCAAGACAGGTTTTTCTCTTATATGTAGGAACACAAAACAGTTCAGATCTTCATATTCTATGGAGAGAAGTTTGTCGTCGGGAGGGAGAAATGTGAGATTTACCTTGAATCAAGGTAACGGGTCCTTTAGACAGATGGATCCACGAACACCGCGCCGGGTGGACACCTATCAGGGGATGCCTGGGAGTGGGATGCCGCCCGGACAAAGTCAAGGATGGGGCCCGACCGGAAATACACCGATGTTCACAGGCGGGGGATATACCTACGGATCAGCAAATGCTCCGGGAGGGGTTAACCCTGCAGGAATGCCGGCAGGATTTCCGCAGGTCGGAGGTCCACCATCGGGAATGCCCGGTTATGGTTATATGGGTCAACCCCCTATGAACGGGCCCGGGATATCGCCTGGGGGATCTATTCGCAACAATCTGGGCTCAGAATTAAAGAAACGGGGCTTTTTTCAAAAGGATGGGCAAATTAACAACTCTCGGGGTGGCTTCTTTGGTGCCAAGCCGCATAAGCAGGGAGCACCTCAAGGAGGGGTAACTATGGGGGCCGGACCTTTTTCGTTCTTGGGTAGTGGGGGCGAACCCGGGGCCCCCGGAATGCAGCCCCGGCAATTGTTTCTCGAGGCGGCACAGCAGGGAATCAATGCCAATGGTATTGCCTCTATCTCTAACGATAATGTATTTTCCTGTATAGCCAACTTACCGTCGCCAACCACCCTGACTGGACGCGGTCCCGGAACTTATGCAGCCTATCTTGTGGATAATAAAGGCCAAACTGGTTTCTTGGCCGGTATCTTGAGGCCCGTGGGGAATGGTGTATATCAAGCTCAGTTTCGCAGTCAGGTTCCCTTAGCCCACTATAGTCGGGTCGTCATCTCCTTGGAAAATCCTCAGCAATTGGGTCATGTACCCCAGGGGCCGATTATCTTACAAGTGAAACAAGCCCCGGGTCCCATTCGCTTTCTTTCCCCCATTAAAAAGGCAGGGGGGTCTGTGTGGAGTAAGGTTTCCGGACTGGTACAGAGACGCTTCGCCTCCCCGGCTAGTGTCGAAGGAGTGATACCAGAAGGAGTAGCCGTTGCCCCCGGGGCGGAACTACCTTCGGGTACTCTAGAACCCGTGGTGGAAGGGAGTGCCACCGCCGTCAGCGCTCCTGGAGAAATTGTGCCGTAATAGGCGTCGGGAAGAAGTTGTACCGTGATCGGAAAGTAAGTAGATTGATTCAGAAGTCTCGCTATTTGGCGAGACTTTAACTTTTATAAAATTCTATTACAACAAGAACAGGATCATCAGGATAATAAGTAAAAATCCTAAGACACTTAGGGTAACAGCAATGCCTAGGGTGCGCAGGGTAGTTGAATTAAGAATCGGATTAGCAGTGAAGACAATGAGAAAAAAGAGGGTAATGGCAATGAAGCCGGCCCCAGCAGGTGGTGAGGTGAAGACAAAGGCTGAATTGTTCGCTGGCCTATTCATAGAGTTACCTCCTTAGACACTGAGGGGCGGCTGTGCCAGCAGAGCCATTCACGTTGGCCTGCTCAAGGAGAAATTGAGCGATTAGAGTAATCACGGCAATGATAAGATTGCCCGGCACTCCGGGTATAGAAAATAAGGGGACATTGAAGGAGGAATCAGGTGATCCGTCAAAACCATCGAAGGGGCCGCTCACCAAGAGGGAAACACTTAAATGATCAGGAAAAAGAGGCTCATCCCCATTCAAGGCTCCCTGCGGGACGGGTCGGCACGGACTTGGGTTAACACTAGTGCTTTGGCCTTGGGAATAATTTTGGATAAGGTCGGCCAGTTGGGCTAGGGTCAGGGTCACGGGATAGTTCTCCCGAGGAAAGTTTTGGGGAGATGCTAGTTCATGTGTGAAGCGCTTAGCTAAAAAGGCTGTAAAGATATCTAAGGTGGCTACGACGAGGCTGGCATAGGGTAGTTTTACCTTAGCTAAGGGCAGTATGGCGGCAGTAACCGGGGCGAAAGGGATATTTCGCCGAATGGGACTGGAAATAAGCAATGAAAAGGAAAGGGGAGTGACAGGCGGGGTGGCGATGGATTCAGTTGCTGTTGCCAAATCACTCACATCCTCTCTACATAAACCAGGTGTTGAGGATGAGAAATCCTCCGATGGCGAGCACGATGAGAAAGGCCAGAAGGGTAACGGGATGGGTTATCTCATTTTTGAATTGAGGGCCGCAATAATTATTCGGTGGCATAAATGATCACCCTGATTAATTATCAATTATCGTTTAGGCCGGGGATTTTTAGGCCTGGGGGCAGTTTTAAACCTGGGGGAAGCTTCAAGTCCTTGGGAATTTCTAAGGTCTTCGTTTGCTTGCCTCCCCCCACACTGTCGAGCACTTTTTGGGCCATATTTTTGATTTCATCAGGCAAGGGAAGCTGATCAACACTAGGCATACCATGAATGGTGGTAGTTATGGTGAGATTAACCATGGCCATGACCCGTTCAAAGCTCTGTTGGGCTTGGAAATAGGTGCGAATCAGTGGGTATTTGTTCATAAGACGAACCTTAAGGTCGATAAGAGCCAGAGCTTCCTTCTCAGGTATGACCTTACTGATCATTTGGGTGGTGACGATCTGTCGTTCTTTCTCTTGATACTGGAGAAAGGCTTCATTGGCCTCCGAGTCAGCTTTGATGGCCGCTTCAGCAGCTAGCACAGCTTGTACTTCGTGGGTTTGGGATAGAGCTTCCCCGAGCTCTCTGGCCTTGTCAATGTAGCTCATTAATAGGGCACCTCCTTCGCTTCCTTACACTAAAGTATGCTTAGTAGGTGCTGATGGTGATGAGGAGATTTTGATGGTCTTCTGTAGCAGAAATTCTCATAAGTTGGAGGGATTGGGGAGAGATTCGTAGAATATTTATTCATTGACGTTTTGGTTAAGGGGGATGACAGATTTATGCGAACTTATCGAATTGAGATACGCTTGATTCAGCTTTCAGTATTTATTAGTATGCTTGTCGTGATTGCAGGCTTTTTGGGCCTATGGGATAATCAGGTTGGCAAGCAAGCTGTCACTACCCCTCAACAAGAAGATACAACCCCTCCGCCTGTTGAGAATACAAAGATTGTGGCTCTGGGGGATTCCTTTACCTTTGGTTATCCTGGCGATTTAAAAAAAGCTTGGCCCGCAGTTCTAGGGGAAACCTTACAGGTGGATGTGGTGAATAAGGGTAAGACCTTTCAGAATGCTAAAGATCTCTATTCCCGATTTGAAACGGATGTGCTCAATGAGAAGCCTGGCCGGGTGATTATCTTTTCCGGGAATGGGGATGCTCTTCAGGATATTTCCTTAGAGATCTATCAGGAATATATTCAGGCTATGGTTGATAAGGCGGAAAGTAATCATATTACTCCGATTCTGGCCTTGCCTTTGCCATATCCGGGGGTACAATCTCTGATTAAGGAATATCGGGAGTGGGAAAAAAGCTATGCCAAGGAGAAAGAAATCCTTGTTTTGGATTTTGCTTCTGTTTTGATGGATACTGATAATAAATATTTAGAGGGTTTATCCGAGGATGCTAAGTATCCCACGGATACCGGTTATAAACTCATGGGGGATTATGCAGCTCGTGTACTGCGTTAAAGTTGGTATGCTGTGCTCGTTCACTGGTTCAATGGTTGATCAGAAAAAGGCTTCCTACAGATTCTGGAGTGTAGTTCCGGAGCTGCGGGAAGCTTTTTATTATTCTTTATTAATGTAGAAGGCTGATGAGGGCGAAGAGGATATAACCGGTGACCCCGCCCAGCAAAGCGTAATGAGGGTGACGTTCGCGGGAAAGGGGCCAGAGTTCCGCGACAACTAAGAAGGACATGGCGCCGCCGGCTAAAGCGAGGAAAAAGGACAGGGAGTTTTGCACCCTATCCATAGCGAAAAGACCGATCAAAGCCCCAAGGGGCGTAAAGAAGGCGATGCCGAAATTTAAAAGGAGTATTTTCCACCCTTTTAGTTTAGCCATTTTTAGTGGCGCAGTTGTGGCCATCCCCTCCGGTAGATTGTGCAGGGTAATGGCTAGGGCGATGAGGAGGCCAAGCTCCCCAGTGGCTTCTTGTCCGACGGAAATAGCCATACCCTCTGGAAGGTCGTGGAGGGCAATCCCCGCCGCGACTAATAAACCGATTCGCTTCAGCCTTTGCTGGCGAGAGAGCGGTAAGGAGGGGGAAGAAGAATTAAGTTGACGGTCGGCTAGCTTCATAAAGATGATGCCAAGGGCAAAACCGAATATGACCTGTCTTAAGGGACCGATTTGCCAAGCGGTAGGTAACAGATCTAAGGAGACTACAGCAAGCATGACCCCACCTGACCCGGCTAGAAGCGTGGCAAGTACGCGTTCTTGGGGTCGCCCGAAGATCAATACCAGAACACTTCCTAAAGTTGTCGCAAGTCCTGCAACGGTGCTTACCCAAAGGATGGGGAGCCAATCCTGCATTATGGATTCCTCCTAAGAAGAGTAAAAAACTAATACTTTTTGATAGGTATGTAGAAAAGGTTACGGATAGAAGTTGACCACCTTTTTTCCTAGGTTGCAAACTGGGACCTGTCACATCTTTTTATTTTTTATCAGGCATATGTCTAAATCTTGTACCTCTTTGGACATAATGGAGCTAGATGGATGTTCTGAGAGAAGAGAGGGTTTTAGTGTGAAGAGTGCTCAAGGTGCTGATTATTCAAAGATAGCAGGGACGATACTGGTTCTGATCCTAACGGTTCTTTTTCAAATCGAAGTTTTTCATTCCTCATTTGCTTATGCTCGTTCTGTAGAGCAGGCCAAGGACATGATCGAACTAACTCAGGCAGCAGAGAATTGGCGAGAGCTTATTCGTTTTCATGTAGTGGCGAATTCCGATTCTAATGAGGACCAAGCACTCAAGCGTGCGGTCAGAGATGCGATTCTTAAAGAAGTCTCCCCCAAGCTTGCTCGGTCCAAGACCTTAGCGGAGTCGCGGCAAATCCTGACAGGCTTGCGCCCGGAGATGGAAGAGATTAGTCGAGATGTCATCAAGGCCTGGCAAAAAGGGTATGAGGTAAAAACAGAGTATGGAGATTTTATATTTCCCACCAAGTCTTATGGCTCACTCATTCTACCGGCGGGAGAGTATGAGGCGGTACGTGTAGTGATTGGTGAGGGAAAGGGATCAAACTGGTGGTGTGTGCTTTTTCCGCCTCTTTGCTTTGTCGATATCGAGCATTCAACAGCCCAACCCGTCGACGGTAAAATAGGAATCCCTTATGACGAAAGCAATACCCTTTCTGATACTATTGCCGTGAGCGAGCAAGCAAAGCCTGAAGTTCGTTTTTGGGTGGTAGAGAAGCTTAGGGATATAAAAGATAAAAAATAAAAGACAAAAGACAAAAGACAAAAGACAAAAGACAAAAGATAGAAGATAGAAGTTAGAAGATAAGTAATAAGTAATAAATGATTAAAAAATGATTAGTGATTAATGATAATTAGAAGAGCCCCGTCCTTACAAAATACAATAGAAGGATATCGCTGTAAGGGTGGGGCTCTATTCTATATAATTTTGCTTTAAACCAACCTGGAAATTCCTGCTAAAGGCCAAGGATTTCCTTTAATTTACGGGATTGGGTACGGCTGACGGGGACTTCGCTGCGCTCTTGGTCGTCGACCACGACGGAGTAGGTGCCATTAAAATAAGGAACGAGCTCGCGCATGCGTTTGATATTGACCAGGTAACAGCGATGAGTACGGAAAAACAGATTGGGATTAAGGCGCGCTTCCAAATCTCTGAGGGTAAACCGAGTAAGATATGATTCTTTCTGGGTTTTGGCAAAAACATTGTCTTTATCAGTGTAGATATAGATAATCTCTTCCGGTCGCAAAAGGATGGTTTTGCCGCGCTGTTCCACAGGAATGACTTCCAAGGCACGGGTACCGTTTTCCGTCGAAGGTCTTGGTGGCTGAGCTTGGGTATTTGCGGTGGGCTCACCCGGTTCAGGTGAGGACGAGGGCTCGGTGGTTGGCACAGCTGCCGAACCGTTTAAGGCTCCATGAAGAACAAACAGTTTTTTAATGGCTTGGTCCAGTCGCTTCGTATTGATGGGCTTAAGCAAATAGTCTAAGGCATTGACACAAAATGCATCAACAGCAAATTCTTCATGGGCCGTGATGAAAATAATCGCCGGAGCATCTTTTTTGTCCTTGAGTTGGCGTGCGAGATCTATTCCTTTGAGACCGGGCATATCGATATCCAGAAAAACCACGGAGTAGTCCAGATTATTGATGAGCTCCAAAGCCTCAATAGCGTTGGCAGCTTCACCGATAATCTGAAGATCCGGATAGTCTTGGAGTAGATAGCGTAGCTCTTTGCGAGCGGGAGACTCATCGTCAACTAATAAAGCACGTAATTTCAAGAGTTCCACTCCTTTCTGCGGGGGAAAAGCAAAAATTAACCACTTTTCATACTATTCTGATAATAACTGGAGATTCCTGCTTTTCGAGAGAAATTAATTCCAAGAATTTGCTGGTAGACCTGTACTATTTTTCTGGACAAAGCATAGCATTAAGTAGAGGAATGGGAAGTTGGATGGGAGGAATGAGAATGAGAAAATGCTTTCTCTACTTAGGAGTGCTTTTAATTGTATCCGTCCTGCTTGGAGGGTGTGGAACATTGCAGACATTGGTAAAAGAGGATAGTGAGAAATCTCTTTTGGCTGATTGGATCGGGGGCAACAGTGAAGAGGCAACAATTCCGGCCACAAGCAACCTCGGGGATGGCAAGATGATCAGTCTTTATTTCCCAGATGCCACAGGGAAGGTGCTCATCAAGGAGGAGCGGAGTATTCCCAAAACCTTGAGCCTGGCTCGTGAAACTGTAAATCAGTGGTTGATGGGACCTGCAGTCCAAGGGTCAACCCAAGGGGCAGTGGATCCCGCCACAAGCTTAGTGGATATTGCCATTAAAGATGGAGTGGCGATTGTGGATCTGAGTCGAGAGTTTACCCAAGTCTACGGGAATGTAGACCAAGAAGTCGCTGTCTATGGTCTAGTCAATACCCTGACTCAATTTCCAACGGTCCGCGAAGTTACTTTTAGGATCGAAGGAAAAGCCTTAACCCGTCTGGGAAGCCTCGATGTGACCCGCTTATCTTACCGAGAGGGTTTAGTGCTAGGTGGAGGAGCGGTCAAAGAGGGTAGTAGCAACATAGTCTCCCCTATATCGCCCCAAAACACCAACCCAGCGGATTCGCCAAGTTCAATTAATATTTTCTCAGCTCCAGCAACCACAAGTTAGAGAAAGTGAAGGTGTCCCACTATATAAAACTGTGTTTCATTATTTGGGCAAAAAAAGAACAGCTGGGCAGTTGCGTTTTGAATATTATAATACAGAATGATGAATTCGGGTAGTATAATTTTCAAAATATTTTCAAAAGCCTATGCTCCAATGAGTAGTGAGCTTATACAATCCAGGCCTTCTGAACGCCTGGATTGTTTTGCTGTAACCGCGTTATTCTCCGCGTAGGCTGAAAAAAGTTAGCCTGCGGGCATGTTCATTTGAGAAAAAGTGTGCTAAAATGATAAAAATAATAGAGTGAAAATTGGCAATATTTATCCATTATAAGGGGGTTGGGGAATGAAAGTCAATAAAGAGTTAAGTAGAGAATTAGAAGAGGATATCCGTCGCTCAAATACTGTGATCTCGCGCAGAGGACAAGCTCTCCTTGCTGAAATGGGAATTTCAAACCCTCAGTTCAATACTTTATTGGCCTTGTATGAGTTTGGTCCGCTGACTATGGGCGATTTAGGAAAACATCTTTTTACTGCTTGTAGCACGGCCACAGATTTAGCCGATCGCTTAGAACGGTTTGGATTTGTGGAGAGGAAGCGTGATGCTAGGGATCGTCGGATTGTTCGGATGCATCTGCTTGCTAAGGGAAGGAAGATTGTTGAGATCATCATGAATGAGCGCTATCGCTTTTTAGAAGAAGTATTGACCGAATATACCTCTGAAGAACATCAAGCCATGTTGGAAAGTCTGAAACGATTGATAGAACGAGTCGAACGCATGGATAAAGCAAATCCGGTCGAGGTGGAGAATATTAAAATATAAGATCTGTAAATAAATATTTTCAAGTATGCCATAAAGGTTTATAATGATGAAGTGTCGAATAATTCGAGACATCACGAGGAGATAGGATTTGCGTCGACAGAAAATAGCTTCACTTACGGAGGACAGATTATCGACATGACAAGCTGTAAGATCGGTGAATACATAGGATGGATTGAGCAGAAGAACCCTTTAACTTTCAGTCATTGCAGTAAAGCAGCTGAGTATGCAGTGCTTCTCGGCAAAGGTGTAGCGTTATCCACCAATGAATTGGCGATTTTAAATATTGCAGCACCCTTGCATGATTTGGGGAAGATTAGAGTGCCAGATGAGATTTTGACTAAGCCTGCTTCCTTAACAGCTGAGGAATTTAAGGTGATAAAGCGACACGCTCTTTGGGGAGCTGAGATAATCTTAGATCGAGCTGGTGGCAATCTTGACTGGCTCTACGTAGCTGAGATTATTCTTAACCATCATGAACGTTTCGATGGGCATGGATATCCGGCTGGGATCAACGGCAGGGAGATTCCTTTCCTTTCTCAGATTATTTCTGTGGCTGATGCCTACGATGCGATGATATCGGATCGACCCTACCGTAGTGCCATGTCAAAGGAACAAGCTTTAAGCATCTTTGTGACTGAGCGCGGTAAGCAGTTCCACCCCGAATTGGTTGAAGAATTTATTCGACTCATTGCTTAAAATAAAATAATTAAAGAACAACGAACGGGGTTTTACACCGCGTTCTTTTGTTTATACGCATCAGGGAGTATAATTTGTATCGTCCGATAATATAACGCAACTAGGTAAGGGAGGCGTTTTTGATATGAAACAACACGTGATTGGGATGTTTGATTCGGGTGTGGGCGGATTGACGGTTATGAAGGAGATATTAGCTCAGCTTCCGGAGCTTCAAATTATTTATTTTGGCGATACGGCACGTGTTCCTTATGGGAATCGGAGTCGGGAAGAGTTGATCAGTTTTGGCGAAGAGATTATTTCTTTTTTAATAGCTCAGGGTGCCGAGGCGGTTGTGATTGCTTGTAATACCAGCTCAGCTAATGCGCTTCCTGTTTTGAAGGAGCAATTTAACCTGCCTTTAATCGGAACTATCGAACCAGGAGCGAGAGCTGCAGTTCGAGCAACAGAAAACGGAAAGATCGGACTGATCGCTACCGAGGCGACGGTCCGTAGTAAAGCCTATAATTCAGCGGTGAAACGAGTTTTAACTAAGGGAGTTTTTCCAAAAAAGGATGAACTGCGTGAGGCATGGCAGATGGAGGAGACTGTGATTGAAGTGGTTCGAGCACAGGCTTGCCCGTTGTTTGTCCCTTTGGTGGAGGCGGGTCTCGCTCACTCACCAGAGGCCAGAGGAATTGCTCGTACATATTTGGCTCCTATCCAAGAGGTTGGGGCGGATACTCTCATCCTAGGCTGCACCCATTATCCGTATTTGGCTCCGGTAATCCGAGAAATAATGGGGGATAGGATCACTTTAGTGGATCCTGCCCAGGCCATGGTTGAGGAATTGAAAGAGGTACTTCAACAGTTAGAATCTAATGATGGAAATGATGAGGAGTGTTTTGATGGGCATCGGTTCTTTGTCAGCGGGGATCCGGCCTTGTTTGAGCAGGTGGGTAATACTTTGCTGCCAGGACTGATTCATGATGTGAAGCAAGTAAGCTGGCATGTTTAATTCTTAATTGCTTGGTATTTCTTTGCATTCGTTTTAAGATAATAAGATAGAGCTACAAAGGCTTTGAGTTTTGTATATACGTATCAAATTTATAGGTTTTATCGGTTAGGGCAGCCGCCGTCGTCCGAGGACTAGGCGCCGGCCAAGTTTTGTATAAGGGGCTTTAGATTGAATGAGTAAAATTGGTTTAACAACGACGGTGCCGGTCGAGGTCATTTATGCGGCTGGGGATACCCCGGTGGATCTGAATAATATATTTATCTCGGATACCGTAGAAGCCATGCGCCGGATTGAAGAAGCGGAGCTGGCAGGGTATCCAAGAAGTGTTTGTGGGTGGATTAAGGGCTTATATGCGACGGCTCTACAGAATCCAGAGATTAAGAAGATCGTGGCTGTAACCCAAGGTGATTGTAGTAATACTCATGCTTTGATGGAGACTTGGTCAGAGCATGGCATTGAGATTATTCCTTTTGCTTTTCCCTATGACCGAGATCGGGATATGCTTGTATTGCAGCTAGAGAAGTTAATAACAGCCTTGGGAACCTCATGGGATAAGGTACAGGAGCAAAAGCAGCGCTTGGATGAGGTGCGTAAGCTTGCTTGGGAGATTGACCGACTCACTTGGGAAGAGAATAAGGTCACAGGTTTTGAAAATCACCTTAATCTAGTCTCTTGTTCCGACTTTAATGGAGATCCGGAAGGGTTTGCCAAGGAGATGGTGCAGTTTGTTGCTGAGGCTAAGGAGCGGCAACCTTTCAGCAGCATGTTTAAAGGACGTAAGAAAAGAGAATTGCGCATCGGTTTTATGGGTGTTCCGCCCATCATGCCGGATCTTTATGATTTTTTAGAGGACCATGGAGCGAGGGTTGTTTTCAATGAAGTGCAAAGGCAATTTAGCATGCCCTTTGCCACGGAAGATATTGTGGAGCAATACCAACTCTATACCTACCCCTATAATGTATTTGGACGCATTGAGGACGTGGCGCGGGAAGCGGAAAGAAGGGAATTGGATGGTCTCATCCACTACACTCAGAGCTTCTGTTATCGTCAGATTGAAGATTTGATCGTGCGCAAACGGCTGGAATACCCTATTTTGAATCTGGAGGGTGAGAATCCCACTGGTTTGGATGCTCGAAGCAAGATGAGGTTGGAGTCTTTCTTGCAGATGCTGCGCGATTAGGGGATTTTGCTTTACAGGGTTCACTCGGTAAGCTGCGCGGACAAAACTAATCGCTTAAGCCCTTCGCTCCGTCGGGTGCCCGGCTAAATCGGCTCCTGCCTCGTAGCCGGTTGGAAACGTCCTGTTTCCACCCCGACTCCGCTGCGTGCTTTTCGCGAAGTTTTGTTTCCTGCTCGCTTAGAAGTCGTTCACCTCTGTAAAGCAAAATCCTAGAGTGCTTTGATTTATAATTGCTACTAGCTAAAGCTAGTAGATTGTGGTTAGTGGGTGCCGGCCAAGGCTAGTAGGTTATGGTTGGTGTTTGTGGTTAGTAGGTACCGACTAAAGCTAGTAGGTTATGGTAAAATGTAGAGTTAGTATATGCATTAGGTACCAAGCTACCAGCTAAAGCTTGTAGTTTAGTTGAGATTGGTTAGTAGTAAGAAGATATAGGAGTAATGTTTTATGGCTTTGGTATGTGGGATTGATTTGGGGAGTCGGAGTGTTAAGATTGCGGTGATGGAATGTGGTCTGGCGGGGGATATTCCGCAGGTTAGGCGTTTGGATCGGTTGGATACGATAAAGTTTTATCGGGAATATGGGCGGAAGGTTCAGGGGAAGCTAGTTGTTGATTTTGAGGCCTTGGGATTGCCTGAGGTAGATAGTATTGTCTCGACGGGGTATGGGCGTAATACTCTTGAGGTAGCTGGGGGGGAGACGATGCCTGAGTTAAAAGCCCATGTTAAGGGGGCGATGTTTCAGACGGGGTTGGAGAATTTTACGCTTGTGGATCTTGGCGGTCAGGATAGCAAGATCATTAAGGTTAAGAAGGGTCGGATGTTGGATTTTCAGACGAATGATAAATGTGCGGCTTCTTCGGGAAGATATCTGGAGAATATGGCCCATGTCTTAGGGATGTCCCTCGAGGAATTAGGGGAGCATGCGGTGGATCCTGTGATCTTGAACTCGACCTGTGCTGTGTTCGGGGAAAGCGAATTGATTGGTAAGATTGTGGAAGGGGAACCTTTGTCTCGTCTTGCCGCTGGAGTCAATGAGACTATTGTGAAGCGCATTCTGCCTCTTCTCCGTACGTATACCAGTGAAGTCATCGTGTTTACGGGGGGAGTAGCCCATAATAAAGCGATCCGGGAGCTCTTGGGAGAGGGAACGGGGAAAGAAATCGTCGTACCTAAGGAACCCCAATTTAATGGAGCCATCGGTTGTGCGGTGTATGGGTTTGAGGAGCTTGAGGAGAACGGGGAGTATGAGGAGTAGCGATGAGTATGAAGGTTTTGAGGCGAAAGGGGTGAAAATGAGCATGCCGAAGATAATTCATGTGGATGAAATCACCGCTGCGGTAGAGAAGCTTTGTATCGAAGCCAATTATGATCTGGGGGACGATATGATGCTTAAGTTCAAGGAATCTTTAGAAACGGAGGAGTCCCCTTTAGGCTGTGAAGTTTTTGAACGGTTGATTGAAAATGCCACCATAGCTCATGAAGAGCGGGTTCCTATGTGCCAGGATACAGGTATGGTCGTGATCTTTGTTGAAGTGGGTCAGGAGGTCATGGTCACGGGTGGGGCTATCGGGGTTGCCTTAAATGAAGGTGTCCGCCGAGGCTATGAAAAGGGCTATCTGCGCAAATCCATGGTGAAAGATCCCTTCGAACGTATAAATACCGGGGATAATACCCCGGCGATCATTCATTATGATATTGTGCCCGGTGATGAACTGAAGATTACGGTGGCACCCAAAGGAGCAGGTAGTGAGAATATGGGTGCTTTGAAAATGTGCAAGCCTTCCGAAGGCTTGGAAGGGGCTATACAGTTTGTAGTAGATACTGTGGAGCGGGCGGGTGGAAATCCTTGTCCGCCGATTATCGTCGGGGTGGGAATCGGTGGCACCATGGAAAAGGCCACTTATCTGGCCAAAAAGTCCCTCCTCCGCCAAGTGGGGGTGCCGAATCCGGAAAAGCGTTTGGCTGATATTGAGCAAGAAATGCTCAAACGGGTAAATAAATTAGGGATTGGCCCGCAAGGGTTTGGGGGATCGAATACAGCTTTAGGGGTTCATTTAGAGGTTTATCCCACCCATATTGCCTCCTTGCCGGTTGCAGTGAATATTCAATGTCATGCCGCTCGACATAAGGAAATTGTTATAAGGGGCAGACAGGAAGGTGCGGTATAAGATGGGGGAACAGATTCGCATAGAACTTCCTTTAACTCAGGACAAAGTGGCTGGACTTCACTCCGGAGACAGTGTCCTGCTGAGTGGCATAGTTTATACTGGCCGTGACGCAGCTCATAAGAAGATGGTGGAAGCCTTAGACCGAGGTGAAGAACTCCCCTTTGATGTCCGTGACCAAGTCATCTATTTTGTAGGACCGACTCCACCTAAACCAGGTCAGGTGATCGGTTCGGCGGGTCCGACGACCAGTGGTCGGATGGATGCTTATTCCCCTAAGCTGATTGAACGAGGATCGACGGGGATGATTGGCAAGGGCCTGCGTTCCCCAGAGGTCATAGCAACCATGAAAAAACATGGAGCGGTGTATTTCGGAGCCATCGGAGGATCCGGGGCACTGCTGGCTAAAAGGATTGTCTCTGCAGAAGTCATTGCCTATCCAGAACTGGGCACCGAAGCGATTCGTAAATTAGAGGTCAAGGATTTCCCTGTGATGGTGGTCATTGATAAGGATGGCAACGATTTATATGAGTCAGGCAAGGCTCAATATCGCAAAGAGTGAATCAAGGGGACAGGTTCGAGTTTTCATTTCTGAAAACTCGAACCTGTCCCCTTTGTCGTCTTGATTCCATTCGCAATTCTGCTGTTATACTTATGCTAAATCTTGCGGTTTGTAAAACTCACATTCTAGCTTTCTAAAATCCTTAGCATTCCAAGTTAATATCGGTAACCCTGAGCTTCTCGATTTTTCAGCTAAGTAAATATCTATGAAATCAACATTTACCCCTCGGAAACGAGCAAGGATACGTCGTATTAAACCTTCTTCATCAAGCTCAATTCCGTCAGCTTCAATAAAATCCTCAAAGACTTGCATTATCGTTTCCTTATCGAAGTTATATACTTTGTGTAAGACCCAATAGGCTTCTATTATAACAATGGAAAGCACGTGAAATACTATATCGCCCTGTTCCATAAGCTGAACTAATTGTTCGATCTGGTTGTCGTCATCCTTTGTAAATAAACGAATAAGAATGTTAGTATCTACTATCATTGTCTTATTCATCGTTTGACTCCTTCGATCTAGCTAAAATTTCTTTTGCCCGTTCCGCCCTAGCCAAATCGATGGCTTCATCTGCATCTACGTTAATAGTAGATTTCAATACTCCCATTACGCCGCGAATGGATTTCTTGGTTTTAGGTTGAACTTCAATGATTCGTTCATTTTCATCTAAGACAAAAGCCAGTCTGTCTCCTTCTTTAATGTTTAGAAGGGTTCTCAGCTCGACGGGAATAGTTAGTTGACCTTTACTGGTTAACTTTCCAGAGAGAAGTTGCTTTGCCATAATAATGAACCTCCATTCTAAGGTATTACTTAAATTATAAGTAATACTTTAGAAGAAGTCAAGTTTTACTATTCGACTACATAGATGAAGATTTTGCAGGGATATGAGTGCTCTTTTTGCTTGAGGTGCCTTGGTTAGTGTTTCCTTTAGGCTGGATTTCTTCATCTTGGGTCTGGAGCTTTTTATACCAAAGACTATGACGATGCTTTACATAGTCGTGGTCGATATAACCGGTGAACATTCCCGGCAATAGGGCGCGATTTTCCTTGATGAGAAAGGCTGCAAGGTGGCCAATAATGCCGAGGATGAGCAATACGGTGCCGATGTTATGAAACATTGTATTCCAAAAGAGAAGTGAATTCGAAAGCTCTACCCCGGGAACATTCTTATACATTTTGATTAACCCGGTAAGAATGAGTAAAAGTACATTACCGCCAATAAAAAGATAAGCTAGACGTTGTTCGGCAAGGTATTTATCAGAGGGGGGTTCTTTGCCTTTAGTAAACATGGCCTTGATAATCAGGTAGGATTCCTTTAGATCACCGCGACGAGGGAAGATATCAAATTCCTTGCGAATAAAGGCATTAACAATATGGTAGAAGGCGATAAAGATGAGGAGAACAGCGGCCAAGTAATGGAGGCCGACCGTAATAAAATAATCACCTAGCCATTCTGCCCCGGGTAACTTCGTGACATTATAGCGATTATAGAGGGGCATTTGACCGAGGCCGGTGAGAATCAACAAGAAGATGGAGAGGGCTGTTGACCAATGAACAAAGCGATTGATAAGACTTTGGCGTAGGACTTTCCCTCCCTTGTGCTTAATTTTCGTGGTTGTCATAATCTTCTTCCTCCTCTCGCGGATTAACAGGGGATGAGGTGAGGTCTTTGACCGGATTACCCTTGAGGGTCCGATAAGCGGTTATGCCTGCCGCAGCGGCACCGGCAAAGGGGGCGATGAGAGCGCTATGGAATACTCCTTTTTCGCTTTTGAGATAATTATCGACCTTCACCGGCATGCCCGGCCGCCCGGGAGAAGTGTCATGTTTTTCTTTTTTATCGGCCTTGATAGCTTTATCGATTTTGTCAAAGGGGACGGTGGAAAGGTAAAGAGTCGCAGTACCGCCGTTTTCCTTGTCGCCATATACATAACCACCTATTTCTTGAGCCTTTTTGTGGGCCTGAGCTTTTATTTCCTCACGAGGACCGATAGATAGTGCTCCTTGGGGACAGGCTTGGACGCAAGCGGGTTGCTCTCCCACTGCAAGAAGGTCGCTACAGAGATCACATTTATACATCACCCCACCGCCGGCTAAATCGGGGGCGATCTGCATATAAAGACCAACACCTGCTTGGCGTTGGGGGATACCCCAGGGACAGACATCCCGGCATTTTGCTCCTCCGAAGCAAATTTCATCATCGATGGAGACAGCGCCAGTGTTCTCCTTACTAATCGCACTAAAAGGACAGAGCTTAAGACAGGTGGGGTTATCACAATGCATGCAGCGTCTGGGAACATGGACTTCATGTTCGAAGCCATCGTGCTCGACCTTGACTTGGTCGACAAAAGTCCAATTGTAGGGTGTAAGGCGGGAGGTAAGGTCTCTTTTGTCGGACCAATCCTCTACCTTTTTTTGTGGCCAATACATTTTAAGTGGCTTCTGGGGCTCGGGGAAGCGACTTTGATTGTGCTGACGACAGGCAGTCGCGCAAAGAGGGGTGGGTTTGCCTTTACAGCCATCACATAAGGTTAGATCGATTAGGGTTCCCAGTTTTTCATTATTCAATTCAGAAGCTTGAACGGAAGTGCTTAATCCGGTTGCGGCGAGAGCACCCAGTAAGCCGGCGGCTGAAGTGCGCTTGAGAAAGGCACGTCGGGAAATCTTGTTGTTCATACGGATACCCCCTATAGGTATAATGCTATGATTACTTTTTTATCATACCTGTAGAGAAATTGCAAGAGAAACTTTTATTACTTTGGTCAGTGCTTTATTTGCATAAAACTTAAACATATCAAATTTCGTCGCGACAGTAAAACTTTATATTCGACATATTTATCTCTAACCAATTCCGCATAAACGTATTAAAATGAACAGAGTAGACGAAAAACTTCGGGAATCAACATAAAAAGTCATAAATCCAAATAATCAACCATAGGTGTACATCAGCTGAAGATGGTTTTCATTTCTTCAATACGATAGAAAATGGTATTTACAAAAGAGGTGTTCAACTTTGTGGTGTCAAACAATTCTTGATCATGTGGATGGTGGTGTAATCCGGGTCAAAGACGGACTAGTTACGTCTTGGAATAAAGGGGCAGAGAAAATCTATAAGTATTCCGAGGAAGAAATGCTGGGTAAAGAAGTTGATCTTATTGTCTGCCCAGAGTGGAAGGAGCAGCTGCATGATTGTTTACTGCAGATTCCTTTCGAGGATGTACCTTCCTGGGAAATGAAGCATATTGGGAAGACAGGTAAGTTAATTTATGCTTGGGTTACTCTAGTCCCTAATTTTAATAGCAAAAAAGACCTCGAAAGCATCATTTTCGTGATAAAAGATATTACTAAGCAAAAGATAATCAGCGAAAAAATGCAGCGGTTGGAAGAGCTAAACATGATAGGGCAGTTAGCGGCTAGTCTAAGCCATGAAATCAGCTATCCGATGAGTGCCGTCGAAGGATTTTTGCTGACGTTGAGCGAGAAGAATGAATTGTGCCGCTACACAGATATTCTGGATATGATGATTTCTGAGATTGGCCGAGTGGACTCCATGATGAGCGAATTTCTCGCTTTTGGTCGCTTGAATGGTGGCGGTCGCCCTCTTTGCAACCTCAATAAGGTTGTTCGCGGGGTTTTGCCTTTGCTACAAGCTCACGCCGGTGAGTTAAATAGGGTGGTATCAGTGGAGTTGACAGAGGTCCCTGAGATCGAGCTCAATGAGAAAGAAATTCGGCAGATCATCCTAAATTTAGTGCGAAACAGCCTAGAGACTGTGCCTGAGGGAGGCATGGTAGCCCTGCGCACCTCCTACGAAGGTGGGAAAGTCGTCTTAGCTATTCAAGATCAGGGAGAAGGTGTTCCCGCTCACATACTCGAGCAATTAGGTGCGCCCTTTATGACCACCAAGGCAAAGGGGACAGGTCTTGGACTTTCTGTGTGTTTGCATATTATCGCCAAACATTGCGGAGAGGTTGACGTTCAAACCTGTGATAATGGAACAACCTTCTATGTGAAGTTTCCTTGTGAATTTTAGAGATTTTTGTCTATATTTACATTTGTTCACCAAAAATTCACACTTTCTTAAGAGGAACTTAAGAATTGTCTGCTATACTTTATGTTATAACGCTATATGGGTAGATATACTGGACTTGGGAGTTCAGTATGAGAGGAGTTGGCTGCTTTGAGCGTGTGCCCAATGTGTAATTCAAGAGAGACTGGCAAGATCAACCGTGGTAGATACTTTTGCGGAGAATGTTGCCATGAGTGGACCGTGGAAAATGAAGGTAGTATTACGGTATATAGAATCACTAGTGATGGGACCATCGTGCGCCTGCGCCCCAAGACGAACATAACCGTAGAGCTTTCTACAACCGCTTGCTGATATAATGGATATACTTATTATGGAAGCAATTAATGGAAGAAAAGATTTGTAAAAATTCCTGTAGGTTAGATATCCTGCAGGAATTTTGTTATTTTGAAAGAAGTAATAATAAGTAATAAATATAAGAAGTTTTGTGAGCAATGCAAATATTTGATGAAAAGAGGCAAAAAAGAATGGCGAATCTCCACCAATTCGACATAAGTGAATCCATAAAGCTTTTAAGATTAGAACAGGACCAGTTGAATCTCTTAAAAGATTTTAAGCCTATTATGGAGAGGGATGTCGACCAGATCGTCGACGAATTTTACGCTCATATTATGAAGCTTCCGCGACTCAGTGGGATTATAAGTGAGTTTTCATCTGTAGAACGACTTAGAGGTTTGCAAAGAAATTATTTGCTATCCATTTTCCCGGATACAATCACTGAAGAGTATATTAATGGGCGGATTAAAATCGGCAATACTCATAAGCGCATCAATTTACCACCTTTTGTTTACTTGAGTTCTTATCAAACCTTTTTTGATTTGATTTTGCCGAGAATTTTTGCTTATTACCGCAAGAAACCAGATCACGCGATGCGGTTAAGTTTGGCTGTCCTGCGCATTTTTAGTTTTGACCAACAGGTGGTTATGGCTAGCTACATACAGTCCTATATGGCTGAAATCGATAAAAAGGATGATTTGGAGAAGGCCTATAGGGAGATCGATCATCTCCAACGCCGAGTCAGTGAAGCCAGTCAAGCCCTAGCGGCTACCTCGGAACAAACAGCAGCGTCGGCGGCTCAGATGCATGAAGCTACTGAGCAAATCTCACATAATGCCGGCGATGCCGCAGAGTTCTCCCGTCAGGTGGACAGTCTGGCTCAGGAAGGAGCTCAGAAGATTCAACAGATCTCAGAGCGAATTCTTGGGTTGGCGGGCATGTCCGAAAAGATGCAGGAAAAGATGACGGAGCTTGATCACAGCTCTGCTCGAATTGCCAATATTACTGATGTAATCAAAGAGATTGCTGCGCAGACCAATCTTCTGGCACTGAACGCGGCTATTGAAGCGGCGCGGGCCGGTGAATCCGGAAGGGGCTTTGGCGTAGTTGCCGAAGAAGTGAAGAAGCTTGCCAATAACTCAGAGCAATCCGTTAAGGAGATTAGTTCGATGATTGCTTTGACTCGGCAAAATACTACCGCAGTGAGCAAGGTTATTGAAGATACCACAAAGGCTATGCATGAAGCGGCAGCCGAAGCTCATGAGGTGGTCGATCGCTTTGGGGATATTATGTCGGCTATTCAATCCAGTATTCAACAAGTTCGCGAGATCGCTTCGCAAATTGATGCCTTGACTATGACGGCTGGACAAATCGGGGCGGCTTCCGAGGATGTGGCTAATTCAGCTACTTCCTTAGCTCACATGGGTTTAAGAGAATAATGAATGGATTCTATGAATTAAGCATTAACCCATCGAAAAGAGTGATATTGTGAGGTCAGAGGCTTTATACATCCGCAGAATGTGGAACTTCTCTAAAGCGCTAGATCTTGCCCTGGTGGATGAAGAGATCGTAATTGAGAAGGATATTCCCATTGGTATGCGTCATGGGGAAAGAGTTGGATACATATGCTTAAGAATTGGTATAGCCATGGGAATGTCTCATCAGGAGTTGGTCCGCCTTCTTATCGCTGGATTGATGCATGATATCGGTGCCGTAGGAGGGTTTCACAAGTTTCATGGAACACCTTATTGGATGAAGGATCATACTCTTCTGGGGGCTGAGATAATCAAGGGTTTTCCGGAGGGTGAGATTTTATCCGAGGCTATTCTTCATCATCATGAGGCACCCTATCCCAATTATTCTGCTTTGAAGGTTGATCCATCCCAAGTGAGCCTTACGGCAAAGATCATATCGTTCGCCGATAAGGTGGATGTGAATCTCTCGCGTAAAGTACTTGACCAGGAAGAACGGGGAAAACTAATCCACTGGGTTAAGGAACATGAAGGAAAAACTCTTTTCCAGGAGGTAGTCCCTGCCTTTTTAAAGTTAGCAATGACAGAAGCCTTTTGGCTGGATTTGGAGCACGATAATCTGCTGCAGGTTTCTATGGATCTTCTTTTTTATAAATGGGACGCTTTTTCCACTCTCAGAATTGATGATAAGACGACACACATCTTGGCGAAAACCTTTGCGAAATTAATAGACCAAAAGAGCGCTTTTACTGCTTGTCATTCTCAAGATGTGGCGGCTAACGTCGAAAGATTAGCTATCGGGATAGGCTGGGATAAAAAAGCCTGTAGAGCGATTAAGATCGCCGGTTTGGTACATGATTTGGGCAAGCTTTCAGTTCCCAAGAGAATTCTCGATAAGCCGGGACCTCTAGATCCTCATGAGGTCGAGGTGATTCGGACCCATACCTATTACACTTATCATCTACTAGCAGGGGCTGGTTTTCCCCGACATGTGATTCAATGGGCAGCTTTCCATCATGAGCGTTTGGATGGACAAGGGTATCCCTTTGGTATCTCTGAGGAGAAACTAGACACAGGGGCACGGTTGATGACCATAGCCGATATGTTTACAGCCTTGACGGAGGACCGGCCGTATCGGGAGGCGCTCAGTGCTGAGAAAGCCCTCGAAATTATCGGGCGAGGTGTAGGAACCACCGTGGATCCCAATCTAATGGAACGGGCGCGTAGGATTTTGCTCGCCTGATATTGCATGATAAGACAAAGGACAAGGAACCTTTGTCTTTTTGATTGTCTTATTGTTTATGAGGCACAATTGTTATTTTTGTATTTGCGGGTTATGATACTCACTAAGGAAGACTGGTACAGATTCTTTTGAAGAAGGTGTCGCGATGTTTTATTCTTTTGAGTTGGAGCAGTTTCTAGGAGATTTGTTACCCGAGCGGGAGCCATTATTCTTAGAGATGGAGGAGCAGGCTCTTAAGGAGACTATCCCGGTTGTTACCCCCCCTGTGGGGAATTTTTTGTCTTGGCTGGTTAAGGTCAGTGGTGCATCACGGATTCTAGAGGTAGGAACAGCTATCGGTTACTCAACCCTGTGGTTAGCTAAGGGATTGGAGAATCGTGAGGGGAAGATAACGACCATCGATATGAATGTAGATCGAGGGACTCGAGCCATAGAGTATTTTAAGCGCGGTGGTGTAGAGGATAAGATTCAGGTTCTCCTAGGGGATGCACGCAAGCTATTGCCGGATTTCCAGCCGGGTGGATTTGATTTTGTGTTCGTGGATGCGGCTAAAGGAGAGTATCTGGATTATCTGGAATTGGTCACCCCTTTGGTCGATGCGGGGGGAATTCTCGTCGTTGATAATGTGCTCTTTCGTGGGTGGGTGGTGCCGGGTGCTGAATATGCGCCTAAGTATGAGCGAATGGTCAGTCATCTACGAGAGTTTTTAAGTCGACTGAATCAGAACCCCGAATTTCAAACCAGTGTTCTTCCCTTGGGGGATGGGTTAGCGATAAGTTTGAGAATGGACTTTTCAAATTGACTTTTCCTGTCTACAATAGAGGTAGTATGGATGAGCTATAGGTCATGGGCCATAAGTCATAAGTCATAAGTCATAAGTCATAAGTAAATTATTATTGAAAAGAGGACTGAAACATGAAACGATTCGATGGTCGCGAGGCCTCTGAGCTTAGATCTGTAAAAATAACGCGTGGGTACACACATATTCCTGAAGGGTCAGTTCTTATCGAGGTGGGCTTGACCCGAGTCATCTGTACCGCTACGGTAGAGGAAAAGGTACCTCCTTTTAAAAAGGGTACCGGAGTCGGTTGGGTTACAGCTGAGTATTCTATGCTACCTCGAGCGACTCAAACCCGCAACCAGCGCGAAGCCAGCAAGGGTAAGCTGACGGGTAGAACCATGGAGATTCAGCGTTTGATAGGGAGAGCTCTGCGTTCCGTTGTCGATCTCAAAAAGCTCGGAGAACGGACCATTTGGCTGGACTGTGATGTCATTCAAGCTGATGGAGGGACTCGTACAGCTTCGATTACCGGAGCTTATGTGGCTTTAGTTGATGCAGTGAATTATCTTTTGGCCAAAGGTTTATTAAAAGAGAACCCAATCATTGATTCCTTAGCTGCTGTTTCTGTAGGGAAGGTCGACGGTGTGGCTCTTCTAGACCTTGCATATGAAGAGGACTCTAAAGCTGAAGTAGATATGAATGTGGTGATGACCGGTCAAGGGAAATTTGTAGAGATACAAGGTACTGCTGAAGATATTCCCTTTGGTCGGGAAGAGTTAAATCAGTTTTTAGAGCTAGCGGAGAAGGGAATACGCGAGCTTATCAGTGAGCAAAAGGTGGCTCTTCAAATATTGTAGGATGTTGATGTCAATTGAGTGACGATTAGTGTGATTGAAAGCAGGTTGGTTATGAAGGTTTTGTTAGCAACAAAAAATCTCGGTAAAGTAAAAGAGCTTCAGGATCTTCTTTCAGGAGAAGATATTGAGGTAATTTCTTTAGAGGACCTTGATGCCTGGGAAGAGGTTGAAGAAACAGGAGTGACCTTTGCCGAAAATGCGTCTGTGAAGGCGAGAATTGCGGCTGAGCGAACAGGGCTAATCTCAATCGCGGATGATTCAGGCCTAGAGGTGGATGCTCTAAATGGGGCGCCTGGGGTATATTCTGCACGCTATGCAGGGGAACCTACCGATGATGAAAAAAACAATGATAAGTTATTGAAGGAACTGGAAGGGGTACCGGAAGCACAACGCACTGGGCGCTTTTGGTGTGCTTTAGTCATTGCTACTCCCACTGGGGAAGAATTCTTAACTGAGGGGACAGTAGAAGGTCGGATTTTAAATGAGCGCCGCGGCAAAGAGGGATTTGGTTATGATCCTTTATTCTATTTGCCGGATTTTGGACGAACCATGGCTCAACTGAATTTGTGCCAAAAAAATAAAATTAGTCATCGAGCACAGGCTTTGTTAAAGGCAATTCCGATTTTAAAGGAAATTGCGCAAAGACATACGACCCGCTAAAGAAAACTTTTAAAAGTGCTTGACTATAGTAATCGAATCAGATAGAATAATCATTGTCACGAAAACGGGGTATAGCGCAGTTTGGTAGCGCGCCTGCCTTGGGAGCAGGAGGCCGGGGGTTCAAATCCCTCTGCCCCGACCAATTTTCAGTGTTCGAGCTCCCTTTATTGGGCGCCTGTAGCTCAGTCGGATAGAGCATCTGCCTTCTAAGCAGGTTGTCGGGAGTTCGAATCTCTCCAGGCGCACCATTTAAACTTTAACGTGGTGGTTGTGGCGAAGTGGTTAACGCACCGGATTGTGGCTCCGGCATTCGGGGGTTCAAGTCCCCTCATCCACCCCATATGAAAGTAGAAGCCGTGCAGCGCACGGTTTTTTTTATATGAAAAGGATGAGCGGACTTGTGCCACATCCACACCATATTAAAGTAAAAGCTGTGCAGCGCACGGCTTTTTCCTGTATTGTCAGAAAAACTTGGAATTCATGACTTGACTTAAGTTTTTAAAAAAGTCATACTAGTCAATAAGTGAGTAAGCGAAACAGAGTTTCGATTGATGAAACTATTATACCTGATTGGAGGATTTTTAAGTGGCAGAAAAATATGTTCAAACATTGGAGCGTTCTTTGGATATTTTAGAAGTTCTTGCACATACTGAAGAACCATTAGGAGTAACGGAAATAGGGAACCGGATTAGTCTACACAAAAGCACTGTACATCGAATCCTGCAAACCTTATGCTATCGAGGTTATGTAGAAAAGGAGAAGAACAGTGAGCGTTATAAGCTCGGAATCAAAATTGTGGAGTTGGGCATTCGGTTCTTCAATGATCTCGAAATCCGCAAGGTGGCGGGACCTGTTTTAGAAGATTTGGCTAAGTCGCTTGATGAAGTGGTCCATTTAGTGCTTCATGATGACGGTGAAGTCGTCTATATTGATAAAAGGGAAAGCTCACACGTAGTAAGTATGCGTTCTAAGGTTGGTCGTCGCGCACCTATGCACTGTACCGCGGTCGGGAAGGCTCTTCTTTCTACTATGTCTGATGAGGAAGTCATTAGAATTCTCGAGAGCAAAGGAATGCCTGGCTTTACCCCGCATACTTTGGTCGAACCGGCAGAGCTTATCAAGAATTTAGAGGAAATCCGTCGAACCCAAATTTCTGTGGAGTATGAAGAGAACGAGATAGGTATTATCTGTTTGGGTACTCCCATTTATGATTTCTCTGGACGGGCGATTGGAGCTATCAGCGTATCCGGACCAGCTGCTCGCATGAGGGAAAAAGGAATTGAATCGATTGGTCAAGAAATGAAGAAGAGCGGCGAGATTATTTCAGCAAACTTAGGATATACCTATTTCCGAGGTTAGGGAATTTAGGTTATGCTAAAAATGGAAGTATGAAAATAATAATTTTTTGAAAATTCCCTATTGACCTTATCGAAAAGAGATGGTATTATAGCTTCAAGAAACATTGAAACGCTGTATCAAATAGTGAAACAACATCTAATTGATGCGTTGCGTTTGCCAGCTTCACAATGGTATCTCCTGTTTCTTCTCTATCTTTCTTTCTCTTTTCTTTTTTTTAAAGCAACTGTGAAACGATGTTTCACAATATGAGACAATCCAAGTCTAGACCTTAAGGAGTGTGACAGAATGAATGCAATGAGATTAACTGTACCAAGCTACAATCCAGTAAAACAATGCCAAGGTTGTTCCCAACAAGACGAGAATAAGGTAGCGGCACAGATTCTGTCCTATCAGCTTGCTCATCTTTTTCTGAAGCGCTATTCGGGGACTTGGCAGATTAAAAAGGATGAAATCCTCCTGAAATTAGAGAGTTTCGAGCAACCCCTACAGTTTGAATTAAATACTGGAACGATAAGGTATAAGACTTTAAGAGCATCGCTTATCTCTCGCTATTCAGTAGAAAAAGGCTTAAGTTGTTTGGCTGACGACATTGCCCAGGACTTTGCCTTCCCTATGAGCTCTGCTGAGACTAAGGATGATTTGTTTGGGCTGTTTGTAAAGTTAATTGAAATTTACCATGCTCGTTGTGGACTGAAGATAGTTCAGTGCGAAAAGGGTAATAATCTGTTGGGATGGGAACTGATCCTCGGCGACGAGAAACTTCGTGGTTGGATTAGCTCAGAGTTTGTCGCTGAAAATCGCTTTGGTGAGCGGATGAACATTCTTGAGTGGTTTAAATTACGCCCTGAAAAAATGGCAGGCTACGTTTTTGGTTTTCAACGATTCTGTGAGAATTATCCAACTCCTGTGATAACCATTAAATAACATAATAATTTGCAAAGCATCAAAACGAGACAGGGATTTCCCTGTCTCGTTTTGATGCTTTATACACGAAATTCCGTGCAATTAATACATATTACCTTAAAATGGTACAAATCATCAAGGTAATGTTAAAAGGATGCAAAGTTCTGTAGTATATTGAAATAATTAAATAAACATTTTCACAATGGGTTGAAAGAAAATATAGATGAGTTATAATAGTCTCAGTAACTTGAATTGTTACGCAATTTAATTTATTTGCATCGGTGGTCTGACCATCTAACAGTGAAGGGGGAAGTTAAAGTGGGGGTTTTAGCAGAAAAGTATGAAATGCTAAACACGTGTAACAGATGTGGTTTCTGTCATACTGCTTGTAAGACATACAAAGTTGACGGAGCTGAGCCTATGGTTTCACGGGGAAGAATCCAATTAATCAAAGCGGTGGTTGATGGTAAAATTGAGCCTGACGCGGATTATGAGGATGCTATCAATAGCTGCTTGCTTTGTGGAGAGTGTGCTGTTGCTTGTCCCAGTGGAGTTAGTGCTAAAGAATTGGTCATGGCAGCTCGTCGTGATCTGAAGCTCAGAAAAGGGGTTAAACCTTTCGTTAAGTCTTATGCGCTTAATACCTTGGCTAACCCACATAAACTTGAACGAGCATTTAAGCTCTTTGGTGGGCTTGGCAAGAATGTCCTTAAGAAAGTCGACGGTATGGATTATTTCCGTGGTGTCGATATCAAAGGGATGAATGTAGCTCGCGTCCCATTCCTTAATCAAGTACCGGAAAGAATTCTTGTAGCACAACCTAAGCATAAAGTTGCTTTTTATGTAGGCTGCTTCTTAAATTTTTCACTTGATGATACAGCTAATTCTGTTGTTAAAGTTTTGACCAAAAATGACTGTGAAGTCATTATCCCCAAAGATCAAGTATGTTGTGGCTTGCCTCAATACGCTTATGGCGATTTCGAGACGGCTAAAGTGAATGCGCGTAAGACCATTGATACTTTTATGGCCAAAGACGTTGAAGCCATCATTACAGCTTGCGGTTCATGTGCTGCGATGCTGAAAGAAGATTACCTTAAACTCTTTGCTGATGATGCTGCTTATCTACCAAAGGTAAAAACATTCTGTGCCAAGGTAAAAGAGTTCTCCGAATATATGGCTGAAATCGGTGTCGATGAAAGTAAATTCCATAACTCTGCCCCGGTCAAGGTAACTTACCACGATCCATGTCATATGGTTCGCGGCATCAAAGTTAAAGCACAACCACGCCAGATGTTAAAGAGCCTGCCGAGAGTTGAATATATAGAAATGTTCGAAGCCGATCGTTGTTGTGGAGCTTCGGGACTGGTCCAAGCCTTCTATCATGAAATGGCTACCAATATTACACGTCAAAAGGCCAAGAACATTCAAGACAGCGGTGCTGAAATCGTAGCTACCAGCTGCCCTGCTTGCATTATGAGATTGCAAGGTGGAATCAATATGGCCGGTGGAAAGCAAAAGGTAATGCATGTAGCTGATTTGATGGCAAAATCATACGAAGACTAGATTCTGGAGATCCATTGAAGCATGAATGCTTTTAAGTGAATGAGTGGAAAGGCGGGTAGTCATGAGCAATACAATCATTAGTGAGTTAAAAGGGATTGTCGGCGAGAGTCATGTCTTAGACAATCCTGGGGATATGGCCCAATATCTTAAGGGAGATGGTAAGGCAACGGCTGTGGTTTTCCCTGGAGATACAGCGGAAGTCTCTGCTATCGTAAAGTTAGCCAATGCGCAAAACGTGAAGATTTCTGTCGCCGGTTTAGTCGCCGATACGAAGGATTTAGAGGGCGGAATCGCTCTGATTATGAATCGCATGAATAAAATGCTGGAGATTGACAGTAAGAATTTTGTGGCTACGGTACAACCGGGTATGCTTCACCAGGATTTTGTCCAACAGCTTGAGGCTGGTGGATACTTATTCCCTGTGGAACCCTATGCTATAGATAGCAGTTCCGTTGGCGGTTGCTTTGCTATCGGGGATTCTGATTCCAAATCCTTCAACTATGGTCCGACGAGAACCTTCATGATGGGGTTTGAAATGGTAATGCCGACTGGTGAGGTCATGTTCATCGGCAATAAGTGTATTAAGAACGTTTCGGGCTATGATTTTATACACTTTGCTGTGGGAAGCCAAGGAACCTTTGGCATCTTTACGAAAATCTTAGTTAAGCTCCTGCCTCAACCTGCTGCAAAAAAGGCTGTTATTGCCCGCTTTGATTGCATGGAAGAAGCCAATAAAACATTTAACATCTTGATTAAGCGTCACATTCATCCTGACCGGATGAATCTTGTGAGTGCTTCCTTAGCCAAAGAAATTCTTCCGGGTGAAGGACATCTAGTTCTCATCGATCTGGAGGGCTTCAATAATTCCGGTACGAAGCTAGCCAACGAGATCGAAGCTATTCTTTGCTTAGGCGGAGGTAAGGACGTTCAAATCATTACGGATAAGGAAGCCTATGAAAAGCTTATTCTGGGCTGGCTGAAAGTGCGTCAAATCATTAATAATGCACAGGAAAGTGTTCTGGAATTTGCGGTAGGTCCTATGAAGATGCCGCAAGCCTTGGCACAGCTAAAGGCAATGAATGGTGCCTTAAGTGCTTATCCCGGAGTCGTTGTCGAAGGACTTCTCGGAGCTGTCATGTTGATGCTGCCTGAGGGTACTGATAAGATGGCTCTTGCTCATAAAGTAAACAATATGGCCATGTCCTTAGGTGGTAATGTTACTGGCCTCCTTGGTCATAAGCTTATGTGTGAAGCGTTTAATGATGCACAGATGTGGTCGGAGACAACCGGTCTGCTCGACGGACTGCGGAAGCAATTCGACCCCAACGGTATTCTCAATCCCGGTGTAAAGCTGTTGGCTTAAGAAAGAAGGAGGGCTGAAAATGTTATCTCAAACAATTATTGATCGACTGACAGAGATTGTCGGAGAGAAAAATGTGGTGACTCGCCCCACAGATCTCTTCGCCTACGGTTATGACGGTACATTGCTCAGCGGTGACGCGGTGGGCGTTGTTTTCCCACAAAGTACCGACCAAGTAGTTGAGCTTGTCAAATATATGAATGAGCAAGATATTAAGATGGTTCCGCGGGGTGCTGGAACTAACGTTAGCGGTGGAACGATCCCTTCGGAGAAATCGATCGTAATCAACTGCACACGGATGACGAAGGTGCTAGAGATCGATACTGAGAATTTCGTTGCTGTCGTTGAGCCAGGGGTAGTTAACTTTGATTTGCAACAAGAACTGGAGAAGCACGGTTTTTACTATCCTCCCGATCCTTCTTCTTGGAAGGCTTCGACTTTGGGTGGCAATATCGGAGAGTGCTCCGGTGGACCACGCTGCTTTAAGTATGGTGTAACCCGTGACTCTATCTTCGGCTTGGAAGTCGTCCTACCCAATGGCAAAGTTATTCGTACGGGTGGACGGAACTTTAAAAGCGAACCGGGTCTTGATTTAACTCGCATCATTGTTGGTTCTGAGGGAACTTTAGGGTATGTCACTAAAGCCTATCTGCGTATTTTACCTAAGCCGACCACGAAAAAGACCATGCTGGCAGTATATAACAAAGTAGAAGATGCTTCACAGACTGTTGCGGATATCGTTGCAGCTGGAATTATCCCTACCACGTTAGAAATGATGGACAACTTGCTCATCAATACCACTGAGGATTATTGTCACGCTGGACTGCCTCGTGATGCTGGTGCTATTCTCATCATCGAGATCGATGGTTATCCGGAAGATATGGAGGAGCAAATCGCGACCATTCGCGGAGTCACTGAGAAAGCAAATGCCAGAGACTTCAAAATTGCTCAGTCTGCTGCAGAAGTAGACCAAATCTGGCTCTCCCGCCGGGTCGCTTTCGGATCGGTTGCCCGTGTTAAGCCTTGCTACTCGATTCAGGATATCACCTTGCCTAGAGACAAGTTCCCACAAGCGATTGAGGGAATTCTCAAGGTGGCTAAGGATTTCGATATGATTATCGGTATCGTGGCCCACGCCGGTGACGGCAATGTCCACCCCTTGGTACTCTTCGATCAGCGGAACGCTGATGAAGTTGAGCGGGTTCATGCTGCAGAACAAGCGCTGTGTGAACTAGCCGTCGATCTCGGCGGTACTATGAGTGGTGAGCATGGTATCGGGATTATTAAGAAAAAATATCTGGATAAGGAATTCACTCCGGAGGCGATGGAAACATTCCGGAAGCTGAAAAAAACCTTTGACCCTGCTAATCGCTTTAACCCAGATAAGATTATTTCTATATAAATTTAAAAAATAAAGAATAAATTTACAATTTAAAGAGTTAGTATATATAAACTATTAAAACCTAGTATAGGCCTGCGGGTCCGTGCTAGGTTTATTTATTTTCTCTTGGCTGTTGTCATCGTGTTTATTCTGATTCAGGCTTACATAATTCCTGGAGTTGTACCTCAGATTCCTGTCGAATAACCAAGCTGGAGAATAAACAAGTATTGTGATAAAATGATCTAGGAGCTTTTGGAAAAAAGCAACAATAAAGTGGGAGTTGATCGTATGGAAAAAAGATTATTTGACCTGGGTGAACTTGCAAAATTCGATGCTAATGTGCCGCAAAAAGTTGTTGTGTACCAATCAGAAAAGACTCTTGCAGCTATGTGGTGCCTAGAACCCGGACAAGAAGTATTCCTGCATATGCATCCCAACGCTGACGATGTTTGGATTTGTCTTGAAGGCGAGTCTGGACTGTACTTCGCGGGTGATGGTAAAGAAGTTCCCATCTCCAAAGGAATGGCGATTCTCGCTGAGCCAGGTCAAACACATGGCATGAGAAACACCGGTAAGGACCGTTTTGTTTTCATTGGTGTAGCTGCACCTGTACCAGTCCAAACTGAAAGATTAGATTGATTAAAAACCACATACTATAAATTAACTGAACCAAATGCTCTCGGTAGGAGGAGTGTGATACACTCATTTCGCCGAGAGCATTTTTAGGTATTTTTCTCGAAAATTAGGTTTGTCCCCCCGAAAAAGGAATAACAGGCTCGTAAATATAGATGAAAGCGCTAAACCGAATTCGGAGAAACAAAATTAATAATTGGGAGAGAGAAACTATGAAAAAACCAATCGCACTAATATTGGCAGCGGCCCTTATGGCTCTGCCGGTATCCCCAGTAATAGCTCTAGCAGATACCACAGAAGAGGCCACTGTAGTTTCCGCAGCAGAAGTCAATCCGGGAACTCTTCCTGACTCCCCCTTGTATTGGCTCGATGAGCTTGTAGAAAAATTGCAGGTTGCCCTGACTTTTGATTCTCAGAAAAAAATTAAACTCCTTGAGAAGCATGCTAATGAGCGAATGTCAGAAGTCTTAGCTTTGGCTGAGAAGGTGAATAGCGAAGAAGCAAAATCGGTAGCTACGGAGACAAAGGATTTGGAGGAGTCAGAGGAGCAAGAGAAATCCGTGGAATCCACCAACGAGCAGCAGGAATCCAAGGAATTAACGAAGGCCACAACTAGCTCCGCAATTGCAAATCCAGAACTAGAAAAGAAGCTCAAGGGGTGTGAGAAGGCTTTAACTCGTTATAATGAGAAAATCGCTCAAGCCCAAGAACTTTTAGAACAACTGGAAAACCCGGAATCAGAAGAATATAAGAATCTTCAAGCAGCTTTGGCAAAGGTTAATGCCAATAATGTGATCGTCCTAGGTAACCTATTAGAAAAACTTCCTCCTCAAGCTTCCCAAAGACTTGCTCTAAATATTGTCCGCTCCATGGAGAAGGCAGTAGATAAGATGGAAAAAATGGAGGCTAATCAAGAAGAGGAAAACATAGATGCTGTAGATAGTGTGGATACTGTAGATAATGTAAGCAAACCGGTAGAAGTAAAAAAGATCGCCCCGGTAGTTTCAGTGAGCGATACTCTAAAACAAGAGAATGTGAAAGTATCCGATGAGCTAGCCAAAGAAGAATACAAAGAACTTAGCAAGGAAGCAAAAGCGGCCTTAAAGCAGTTCCAAGAGGAATTAGGTTTAAAGGGTCCCGAGAAGGAGCACGATAAGGAAAAAGAAAAGTCTAAGGATTATGATCGTGATCGGGAGGAATGGAAAAAGGAATCGGAAAAATTCTACTCTGTCAAGAGCGACAATCGCAACCAACAAAAGGATCACAATGATAAGAATGACCTCGATCGTGACGACGATCGGGGGAATAAAAAAGGAAGCCGAGAGCGAGATTAAGGCTCTTGCAGAGTTTATCAATAAAGCTAATATATAAGCATTATATTTAAGCAAAATTATACGAAGAAAACAAGCCGTATCCTTAGATGTATGCGCAAAAAGGCCATTGCAAAACGGGCATAAAATCCGTCGAGCAATGGCCTTTATAATGTATGAAATGCAATAGCAACTTACGCTAAAAGATTTATAGGCATGGTCATAGATGTCGGCGTTGAAGTTTGAGTAAGTATTTTGTTGGACTGATAGGCTTGGACAGCCTGTTTGCCTAGGTGCTCTATATCAGCTTGCCTTAGGGAAGCAACCTGATCAAGTTTATTAGATAATGAAGCAGGAGCATCTTGATTTGATGGAGCATTACTCTTTTTTTGCACTTTTTCATGTTGAAGCTCTTGGTTTTGACTTTGGATTATTGAGTCTTGTCTTTGTATCTTCTGTTGTTGTTGCTGTACTTTCGATTGATATTTTTGCACATCCTGCCGCTGGCTCTGGATTTCTGATTGCTGCTTCTGGATCTCCGTTTGTTGGCTCTGAATTTTCGATTGTTGCAAAGTAATTAGACTCTGTAATTTTATAGTATATTGACTCGAATTATTAATGCCTGATAAAGTTAAGCTCATTATTTACTTCCCTCCTCTTTTACATCATAAAGAGCCCTCTATGAGAACGATAACATTCAAAATACTCTATGCGTTTTCTGATATATTTAAAGTTTATCATGTTTTTTCATTTTATTATTTCTTCTGTAAAAAACAACAGTTTTTAAAGCAAAAAAAGCATTGCTTCATCATTAAAAATGAAGAGATTAAATAATGTTATCATCTTTTATTAACTCGTCGTTTTTTACAAAAAAATTGTCGCTTTTACAAGATTAATATAATCCGTATCAATTTGTTGTATTCTATATATAAGGATAATTATCAAGGATGAATAAATTAGTATATTATGCAAGGAGGTATGAAAAAATGGGAACCCCGGTTTTAACGAATTACACTTCAACAATACCGTATCAATACAAAACCTTTGAAAGATTATCAAGCGGACTTAAGCTCAATGGAGCAGTAGATGGTTCTACCGCAGGCAAGATATCCATTGAAAAACTCAAAGAAGCGCAGCAAAAGGCTAGTAATTCACAAAGCGGATTAGGTATCAATGCAACAAATAACTATGGGGATAGTGTTACCATTTCAAAAGAAGCAACGGCAATGGCCACTCAGATAACTGCAAGTCAGTCATTGGCTACAGAAGGTAATAAAGTAGCTGGCATCAATACAATAGACTCATCTGTGGCTAGGGTACGTTCAGAAGCTGGGGAGACATATAAGCGAATGCATCAACAGTTTTCCAAGATGACGTTGAATACCGAGAATGCAGTGGCAGCAGAATCACGAATTAGAGATGCGAATATTGCAAAAGAGATAGAGGAATTAATATATGGTAAAACTATAAACCAAGCTTCGACGGGTATGCTGGCTCAAGCAAATCAATCGCCCCAGAGAGTTCTTCAGTTATTAGGTTAAGTTCTAAACATATGACAAGGGGCAATTCTTTAATACATCATGATGTGCAAAAGAATTGCCCCTAAACGTAAAAACCACCGATATAATAACAGTCGGTGGTTTTCTTCAGATCGATTTCATTTTATAATTAATGAAATAGTTAAGGGTGTGATAACATAAATGACACTATCTGTGGAAGGGGACTATTATGTTAATTATAGCTATTTGCGATGATTTAGAATTGGATAGGAACCATCTTGTAAATTTAATTCAAAATTATTGTAATCTATTATTCTATGATATTCGTATCAAGACATTCATCTCAGGAGAAGATTTGGTTGCATACTATGAGGATGAAAAGATGGGCTTTGATGTTGTTTTTCTTGATATCTATATGGGTGGAGATAATGGGATTAAAACAGCAGAAAAAATTCGAAAATTTGACTCCCAATGTAAAATCATATTTACAACAACCAGTACCGACCATGCGTTGGATAGCTTTAAAGTATTTCCCTTCAACTATTTAACAAAACCAATTACAAAAGAAGTATTTAACGTGATTTTTGAAAAAGCGATACTTAATATTGACAAGGAAAAACAAAAGATCTTAACGGTTAAAACAGAACATCATATAAAAAACATCTTGTATAAAGATATTACATTTATAGAGAGTGTCAGCAGGCAGATTCTCATACATACTACAGAGGGGACCGTCGTTAGTTACTTAAAACTTGATGAGGTTGAAATGAAACTCAATGATAAAAGATTTTTGCGCTGCCATAAAAGTTTTCTGGTCAATATGGATTATATAACAAGTGTTGAAGACTATTCATTTATACTTATAAATAACACAGAAGTCCCCATTAAGCAAAGAAGCTTTGCAAGTATTAAAAAAAATTACTACACCTATATCGTGGATAAAACTGATTTGAATAATCATCTGTAATATTGGGGGATTCCTATGACAATGTTTATATCTATAGGTAATTTGGGCGCTCTAGCGCTAACGATCCTATATTTACATATATTGCTATCACGTATAAAAAGCATCAAATTTTGTGTCGTGACACTAGTGATGTTAAATATTGCCATAAATTTTTGTGTCCATACATCCTATAATTTATTAGGAGACACTGCCCTGTTTAAATTTACATATTATTTTTTTGCATTTCTTAATATAATCTATATACATTTAGTGTTTAAAGAGTCATTTTCAAAAAAAGTGTTTACTTTTTTTAGTATTTGGGTGTTTACCAATACAAGCTTTTTTGTGAGTACGTTCATTGTGAATTCATTTTTTGCCCAAGATTTTGCCTTTTCTAAAACCATGATTATTTCAATCCGACTGTTTGTACAAGCTGCATTCCTTCCAATCTTATATTTTTATTTCCGGAAACCCTATAAAAATATGCTGGAAATTGTACCCGATAAAACTATAAATATTATGTGTGTCTATCTGATTTTAGGATTTCTTGTTTTAATTTATAATTATGATTTTAATTCAATGCATCTCACAAATATAAAAGTTTTATTAGGAACAGTGCTTTTTATAGTGTATGTGGTATTAGGATATGCTGTTGTGATGATTGCAGCAATATCGGTATCTAAAAACGTTTTACTTCAAGTAGAGTATAAGGTCATTGAAAATCAAGTCGAGTTTCAGCGTGAAAATTATAAAGCTTTAAATGAAGCTATTCAAAATATTTATGCTTTAAGGCATGATGCAAGACATCATATTTTATTTATCAAAACAATGATCGAAGAAAAGAACTATGATAAGGCGCTAGAATATATTCGGCAATTTAATGAACATGAGCTAAATAAGACGATCCCGACCTTATGTGAGAATTTTACAGCTGATTCTATTATTAAGTATTATATGAGCATTGCCCAGGAGAAGGGCATTGAGTTCAAAACTCAATTAACGATTCCTGAAGATATAAATATTAATAATCTGGATTTATGTGTTGTTTTAGGAAATTGTCTTGAGAATGCCATTGAGGCTTGTGATAGAATAATTGACCCAAGAAAAAAATACATTTACTTTCAATCCAAAATTCTTGGCTCCCATATTGTGTTTAAAATTACAAATAGCTTTAATGGAGAAATTTTAAGCTACAATAAAGGATTAATGTCTACAAAGGAAAAGCGTGGTCATGGTATAGGACTTGCTAATGTTCAAAACACAGTCAATAAATACAAGGGCAGTTTGGATTTTAAATACTCTGGTTATGAATTTAACGTTGATATTGTGATGAATATCGGTGTTTGTAGCTCTTAAAATAAAAAAAGCACACTCATTTAGTGTGCTTTAATCATCATAATGGTGCGAGAGAAGGGACTTGAACCCCCACGGTTTCCCGCTGGAACCTAAATCCAGTGCGTCTGCCAGTTCCGCCACTCTCGCATGTTTGAGCTGCACTCATGTTTGTGCTGCACGTATGATTATAGCTTAGTTCAGATCAAAAAACAAGCTTTTTTAAATGCGCAATCTCTGTTAAAATATGGGATATAGCATGCTTGATTTGAGAATATGCTATAATGAGTTACAATAAAAAAAGATAAGCTAAAGCCTAAGGGAGGACAATAGCGTGGAGGAGTTAAGGGTCTTAGTGTTTTCCGCTACCTTTGGAGCTGGTCATATTCGAGCTGCTGAGGCATTGATCGAAACCATAAGCGAAAAATCACCGAATGCTAAGATAACCCATTTAGATGTTGTTGCTTTCATAAGTAAAAGATTTAATACCCTTGCCAAGAATACATATATTAAATTGATTAAGCATACCCCAAAGCTCTACGGAATGTTTTATTATCGGACTTCTAAGATACGCCATGATTCACTGTTCCAACGATTTATCAATGTTTTGGGGCGTAAAGAATTTTTAGATTATATTAAAGAACTTAATCCTGATGTGATTATCTGTACATATCCGATTATTGGAGTGATATTAGGCGAGCTGCGCATCGGGGGAGTCTTAGATTGTAAGGTCGTATCTGTAGTAACAGACTATGGTGTACATAACCAATATATCCATCGTGGGGTAGACCTCTATATTGTTGGGTGTCAGGATGTCTATGATGGTCTTCGGGCGGAGGGAATTGCTCCAGAACGGATAAAAATCACCGGCATCCCGGTCAGTCCGAAGTTTGAAAAAGTTCTTAACCGAGAAGAAGTGACCCAGCGGCTGAATATCAAACCGATTCGACCTACTGTACTCGTCATGGGGGGAGCCTATGGGGTATTAGGTGGTTCAAAACAAATATGTAAGTTGCTCTTGAATTCAGAGGTATCATTGCAGATATTGGTCGTCTGCGGACGGGATGAAAAGCTTTATCGTACCCTCGAAGGTCTTGAAGGGCGTAATCCAATGATTTGTTATGGCTATATCAAGAACGTCGAGGAGCTGATGAGTGTCGCCGATTTAATTATTACCAAGGCCGGGGGGCTTACAGTTTCTGAATCTCTAACGAAAAAGCTGCCCATGGTAATCTTTAAGCCTATCCCTGGTCAAGAATCTGAAAATGCACACTTCTTAGAGAGGATTGGTGCCGCCAAACTAGCTAAAACTGAGGAGGAGCTTGAGGAAACCATCACCCACCTGCTTTGTCATCCGGAGGAGGTTGTGAGCATGCGTAAAGCTGCTGCCAATGCTTTGCCGGGTCATGCAAGTGAAAGGGCCGTTGAACATATCCTTGCTATACTCTAATAAAATGATGTATACTTTTTAAAATGAGGCTTTGAAGCCTTGACAACTTGATTTTAGGCATGCTGTCTGGTAGAATGGTCAGGAAATTTGTAATTAGTACCTTTGGATAAGTCCATCTGAAGCAAGTTTTTTTATTTGAAACCATGCTTTGAAGGGGAACGCAAGGTTCCCCTTTTAGCACTTGTTTGAAAAGCAGGAGTAGGCAACAAATGACGAAAAATGTCAAGTTTGCCTCTGGAAAATTTCGGACAAACTAGTTTTAGCATGAGGATGAATTGTTTTTTCCAAAGGAAGTATTAAGGGGGAGCACAGTAAATGTCAGTAAAAATGGAGAAAATAGAAAAAAATACAGTCGAGCTTGAAGTAACCGTCGATGCGAAAGTATTTAGCGCAGCAGTAAATAAGGCTGCCAAAGCATTAGCTAACAAAGTGAATGTTCCGGGATTCCGTAAAGGGAAAGCACCACGTATGATGGTTGAACGCTACGTAGGAACTGCCGCACTCTATAATGATGCTGCGGATGATATTCTTGGTGCGGAGTACATGAAGGCTGTAGATGAAGCGGGTATCGAACCGGTCGATCGTCCGGAGATCGAACTTGTCCAAATGGATGATGGCCAGGATCTGATTTTTAAAGCTAAGGTCACTGTGAAGCCTGAAGTAGAATTGGGAGACTATAAGGGTTTACAAGTCGAAAAATTAGCTGCTACGGTGACCGATGAGGAAGTAGAGCAAGATCTAGCTCGCAAGCAAGATCAACATGCTAAGATACTTAATCTTGAAGAGGGATCTGTTCAAGACAAAGATAATGCTAATATTGACTTTTCTGGTTCCGTCGACGGAGTTCTTTTTGAAGGAGGAACTGCTGAAGGATATGATTTAGTCATCGGATCTAATTCATTTATCCCAGGTTTTGAAGATCAATTAATCGGGGCGCAAATTGGACAGGAAGTTGATGTCAACGTTCGCTTCCCTGATGAATATCATGTTGAAGACCTTAAAGGTAAGGATGCATTGTTTAAGGTTAAAGTCAACAGAATTAAGAGAAAAGAACTCGCTGCTTTGGATGATGAATTCGCCAAGGATATTAGCGAATTTGAGACTCTTGATGAATTGAAAGCAGATTTAAGAGACAAACTGATGAAAGCGGCAGAACAACGTGCAGAAATGGAATACAAAAATGCTATCGTTGCTAAGGCCGTAGACAATGCAAGCGTCGAGATTCCAACAGCTATGATAGATAATCGTATTGGTATGATGCTCGATGATATGGCGCAAAATCTTTCTTATCAAGGACTGGACCTAGAAACCTATTGTCAGTATACGGGTACCAGTATGGATGATTTGAAGGAAAATGTACGCCCTCAAGCTTCAGAGAATGTCAAAAGTGAACTCGTTTTAGAAGCAATTGCTAAGGCAGAAGGAATTGAAGTATCCGAGGAAGAAGTTAATAGCGAATTAGCAAAACTCTCAGAACGCTATCAGACCAGTCCGGAAAATTTAAAACAGGCCCTCATGGCACGTGGCGAGATGGGCATGTATCGTCAGAGCTTAGTTTCCGAAAAAACGGTAAACTTCCTCGTCGAACAGGCATAGTCTATGTGCAGAGGTATTCTGTGCTAGAGAGGTGAGAGGAATGGCAAAGTACAACGACGAGAAGAACCAGCTTAAGTGCTCGTTTTGTGGAAAAACTCAAGACCAGGTTAAAAAGTTAGTTGCTGGCCCTGGTGTATATATTTGCGATGAGTGCATTGAACTCTGCAATGAAATCATTGAGGAAGAGCTCAATGAAGATTTAGGGATGGAGATTGGAGATATTCCCAAGCCCAAAGAAATACGGGCGATTCTCGACCAGTATGTGATTGGGCAGGATGAGGCCAAGAAGGCTTTGTCAGTTGCCGTTTATAACCACTATAAACGAATCAATCTGGGTATGAAGATTGATGATGTGGAACTCCAAAAGTCGAACATCGTAATGCTGGGGCCTACCGGATCAGGCAAAACGTTGCTTGCTTCAACGTTAGCCAAAGTTCTGAATGTGCCCTTCGCCATTGCGGATGCGACCTCTTTGACAGAGGCTGGCTATGTGGGTGAAGACGTCGAAAACATCCTCCTCAAGCTGATTCAAGCTGCAGATTATGATGTAGAGAAGGCTGAAAAAGGTATTGTCTACATTGATGAAATCGATAAAATTGCCCGTAAATCTGAGAATCCTTCCATTACCCGTGACGTATCCGGGGAAGGTGTGCAACAGGCACTTCTGAAGATTCTGGAAGGCACTGTAGCTAGCGTTCCGCCCCAAGGTGGTCGTAAGCATCCACATCAAGAGTTTATCCAATTGGATACCACGAATATTTTGTTCATCGTGGGAGGAGCATTTGATGGGATAGATAAGATTATCCAAAACCGGATCGGGAAAAAAGTGATGGGCTTTGGAGCTGATATCAAGGTTAAGGGAGAGCAGAATATCGGGGACTCGCTCCGAGAACTTCTCCCAGCGGATCTTCTGAAGTTCGGTCTAATTCCGGAGTTTGTCGGACGTTTGCCGGTTATGGTCAAACTGGACGCTTTGGACGAGGAAGCTTTGGTGCGGATTTTGACTGAACCTAAGAACGCTTTGGTGAAGCAGTATGAAAAACTCCTCGAGCTGGATGGTGTCGCCCTCGAATTCAAGGAAGATGCACTCCAAGGGATTGCGGAAGAAGCGATTCGACGCAATACCGGAGCGCGGGGGCTAAGAGCTATCATGGAAGAGGTTATGCTTAATGTGATGTATGACCTGCCCTCTCGTAGTGATGTGACCAAGTGCGTCGTCACTAAGGACGCCATCGCCAAGAAGGAAGAACCATTGCTCGTGACTATTGATAAAAGTAAGAAAAATAAAAAAGAAGAATCAGCATAAAAACTGAGGCAAGGATAACTCCTTGCCTCAGTTTTTTGCAAAAAGGGTCAGGTCCCTCTTTGCATTTTTTTATGGCCCAGATACCCACTCGCGTTATTAAAAGCTTCCTCATGGGCAATACTAGCAGGGTATGAAGTATTAGCCTTCAGGAGGGAATAGATACTATGGCTGGTTTAACCGGAATCGTCATGATGGTACAGTTTATCTTTGCCGTCATCATCGGCTTGTATTTTTGGGGCCTGCTTAAATCCCAACAAGGGAATAAGATCTCAATCGAGAAGGAATCAAAGAAGGAATTAGAAAAGTTAGAAAAAATGCGCAAAATTGCTCTTACCACTCCCTTGTCGGAGAAGACCCGCCCTACCCATTTTGAAGAAATTGTAGGGCAGATGGAGGGAATTAAAGCGCTCCGCGCAGCTTTATGTGGGCCCAATCCTCAGCATGTCCTTGTATATGGACCCCCTGGTGTGGGAAAAACGGCTGCTGCTCGATTGGTTCTAGAGGAAGCAAAAAAGAACCCTCTTTCTCCTTTTAAGGCGGAAGCCAAGTTTATCGAAATCGATGGGGCTACGGCTCGTTTTGATGAACGGGGGATTGCTGATCCCTTGATCGGTTCGGTCCATGATCCAATCTACCAGGGTGCCGGGGCTATGGGGATGGCAGGCATACCACAGCCTAAGGCTGGGGCGGTGACCAAAGCCCATGGGGGAGTGCTCTTTATCGATGAGATTGGAGAACTCCACCCTATCCAGATTAATAAACTGTTGAAAGTTTTAGAAGACCGCAAGGTTATTTTAGAAAGCTCTTATTACAGCTCTGAAGACACTAATGTACCTGCACATATCCACGATATTTTTCAAAATGGCTTGCCTGCAGACTTTCGTATGGTGGGAGCAACGACTCGGAGTCCGGAGGAAATTCCGCCGGCGATCCGCTCCAGGTGTATGGAGATTTTCTTTCGCTCTCTCTTGCCGGAGGAAATCGCCCAGATTGCGCGAGGCGCGGCAACTAAAATGGAGATTCCTATCACTATGAGCGCCCTCAACGTAGTCAAACAGTATGCTACGAATGGACGTGAAGCAGTCAATATCGTTCAACTAGCTGCGGGAGTGGCCCAAACGGATAAGCAGATGGAGATCAATGCAGCCACAGTGGAATGGGTAGTCACTTCAGGTCAATACGCCCCGCGGCCCGATCGCAAGATTCCTCTCGAGCCGGAAGCCGGTTTGGTCAATGGTTTAGCAGTCTATGGGCCGAACATGGGGATGCTTTTGGAGTTAGAGGTTACAGCCAATTCTGTAGCTCCCGGCACGGGTGAACTTTTAGTTACCGGCATTGTGGAAGAAGAGGAGCAGGGGAGTAACTTTAAGAAGACACGGCGCAAAAGTATGGCCAGAAGTTCGGTTGAAAATGTTTTGACAGTCATTCGGCGACAACTAGGGATATTTCCCCATAACTATGATATCCACGTGAACTTCCCGGGAGGGGTACCTATTGACGGGCCTTCGGCAGGGATTGCTATTGCAACGGCGGTTGTATCGGCGATTCGCAAAGAAAAGGTGGATAACTACCTTGCGATGACCGGTGAACTATCCATTCGTGGTGGAGTAAAGCCTGTAGGAGGGGTTCCGGCTAAGCTTGAGGCAGCACATCAAGCTGGTTGTCGTAGGGTCTTTATTCCTAAAGAGAATTGGCAGGAGCGCTTTAGGAACTTCGCGGAGGGAATGGAAGTTATTCCTGTGGAGACGCTCAATGAAGTCTTGGTGGGAGCCCTGCTGGCTGATCCCCAAAAAGAAAATGTAGCTACGCCGACACCTTTGGAGGAGGTATTGGCACGGCTGGATATTAACTCAAAAACATCTACCACTTCAGTCAATTTGCCTGAGCAAGGACAGTCGTGCTAGAATAGATGAAACAGAGAATGGCACACTAATAACGGTGTGCTTTTTCAGTCTATCTGAAAGAATAAAATGTGGTTATTATATGATTACCCGATGGGTAGGGAGGGAATTGAATGAGTAAAGAAAGAGAATTACCGTTGCTCCCCTTAAGAGGAATTATGGTCTTTCCGTACATGGTCATCCATCTAGATGTGGGGCGAGAGCGCTCCATGGCTGCTATTGAGCAAGCTATGTTGGATGATCGCATCCTGCTCTTGTCATCACAAAAGGAGACTGAGATTGATTCGCCCCAGCCGGATGACATTCATACAATCGGTACCCTAGCTGAGATCAAACAGCTTTTAAAGCTCCCCGGAGGGACGATGCGTGTTCTTGTGGAAGGGAAGCAGCGCGGAAAAATTCTCGAGTACATAGCGGAGGAGCCCTATTTTAAAGTGCGGGTTGAAGAAGGCGAAGAGGGAGTATACGATATTACTCCGGAAATCGAGGCCTTGACTCATGGGGTTATCCACCAGTTCGAAGAGTACGCTAAGCTCAGCAAAAAAGTCCCTCAGGAGACTTTGGGCACTGTTTTGGGTGTCGATGATCCCGGACGTTTGGCAGATATTGTGGTGTCCCATTTGAATCTAAAGATTGGGGATAAGCAAACCATCTTGGATGCTCTCGATGTAGCTGAGCGATTAGAGCGGTTAACAGAAATTATCATGCGGGAAAATGAAGTTCTTGAGCTAGAGCGTCGCATCGGTCTTCGTGTGCGCAAGCAGATGGAAAAGACTCAGAAGGAGTATTATCTGCGGGAGCAAATGAAGGCGATTCAAAAGGAATTAGGGGATAAGGACGAAAAGCAAGCTGAAGTTGAGGAGTATCGCGAGAAAGTTACTCAAGGAAAGTTTCCCAAAGAAGTGGAAGAGCGAGCTTTAAAGGAAATTGACCGTCTGGAAAAGATGCCCCAGGCCTCCTCGGAAGGAACTGTAGTACGTACTTATTTAGATTGGATTATTGCCCTTCCTTGGACGAAAATCAGCAAGGATAAGATGGATATCAAACGCGCTGAAAAGATACTTGATGAGGATCATTATGGTCTGGAAAAGGTCAAAGAGCGCATACTCGAATTCTTGGCGATTCGCAAGCTGACACCCAAGATGAAAAGTCCCATCATTTGCTTCGTGGGGCCACCGGGGGTAGGTAAAACCTCCTTGGCTAAGTCCGTGGCTAGTGCCCTTGACCGGAAATTTGTGCGCATGTCTTTAGGGGGAGTCCGTGATGAAGCAGAGATTCGGGGGCATCGGCGGACCTATATCGGGGCTCTGCCGGGGCGGATTATCCAAGGGATGAGGAACGCTGGAACAGCCAACCCTGTCTTTCTGCTCGATGAAATCGATAAGATGGCCTCGGACTTCCGCGGTGACCCGGCGTCAGCTCTGCTCGAAGTTCTTGACCCTGAACAGAACAATAGCTTTTCCGATCATTACCTGGATTTGCCCTATGATCTATCTCGTACCCTCTTCATTATGACAGCCAATACAGTGCATACCATTCCACAACCTCTCCTCGACCGGATGGAGGTTATCTCTCTAAGTGGTTACACTGAGGACGAAAAGGTCAATATTGCCAAACGCTATCTCGTGCCCAAGCAACTCAAAGCCCATGGGTTAAAGGCTGGCCAATTGGTGGTCGAGGACGAGATTCTCCTGAAGATCGTCCAAGGCTATACTCGTGAATCCGGTGTACGGAATCTAGAACGGCAGATAGCTAATCTTTGCCGTAAAGTCGCTACCCGGGTAGTGAAAAAGGAATGGAAGACCGAGACCCTGACTCTGGAGATGCTGGAGGAGCTCTTAGGAGCTCAGCGTTATCATTTTGAAAAGGCAAGACTTAAACCAGAAATTGGCGCAGCCACAGGTTTAGCATATACACAAGTGGGTGGGGATGTCTTAACCATTGAGGTCGTTCCATTACCCGGTAAAGGTCAGCTGACTTTAACCGGTAAGCTGGGAGATGTGATGAAGGAGTCTGCCTATGCGGGTCGGACCTTTGTTCGCTCCCATTCCCGTGAATTAGGGATACCGGATGATTTCTATGAAAAGACCGATCTTCATATTCATGTTCCGGAGGGAGCGATTCCCAAGGACGGCCCTTCAGCCGGAATTACTATGGCTACAGCTATCGCATCGGCTTTAACCAAACGGGCAGTGCCTTCGGATTTAGCCATGACGGGTGAAATCACTTTGAGAGGTAATGTCTTACCGATCGGTGGCGTCAAGGAAAAGGTCCTGGCGGCTCATCGGGCAGGAATCAAGAAAGTGATCTTGCCGGAGCAAAACCGCAAGGACTTAGAAGAAGTTCCTGAGAATGTCCGTGAGGAAATGGAGTTTCACTTTGTGAGTCGGATGGAAGAAGTAGCTCATATTGCCCTGCTACCTGTGGCCGAATCAGAGGAATACTTAGGGACCAGGAATCGATTCCCGATCATGGGAGAAGGGGAAATTACCTCTGTGCCAACGCCGGATCATCCAGTGTCTTGATGCCGTGCCTATATCGCAAATGGATCTTAAGATTTTGCTTACAGTGTTCGCTAACTTGAGTGAACAATAATCAAGGATTTAAAGCACGGGGCGTGTGGCTCCGTGCTTTTTGAAGAGTTTTGGGGTAGAGGAGTATGTCATGTGATTACCATTCGTAAGGCGGAATTTATTACTTCTGCTGTCAATAGTAAAGGGTACCCGGAGTTAACTGGACCAGAGATCGCTCTGGCGGGACGTTCCAATGTGGGTAAATCCTCATTGATCAACAAGTTTATTAATCGCAAGAATCTTGCCCGGACGGGAAACACCCCGGGCAAGACGCAGATGATTAATTTTTATCGGATTAATGAGGAATGGGGATTTGTGGATTTGCCGGGATACGGTTATGCCAAGGTCTCCAAAGAGCTCAAGGCCAACTGGGGTAAGATGATGGAGGAGTATTTCTCCTGGAGGGAGAATCTAAGGGCTGTTATTCAGGTCGTAGATATTCGTCATATCCCTAGTCTTGAGGATGAAGAGATGCATGGTTTTTTGCGGAATCGGGGACTACCGGTGCTTGTGGTCGCTACCAAGGCTGATAAGATTTCTAAGGGACAATGGGCAAAGCATTTAAGTCAAATTGCTAAAGCTCTGAATATTCCAGATTGGCATATGATCATCCCCTACTCAGCAGAGACTGGAATAGGGGTTCCTGAGCTGCATCAAGCACTTGAAGAAATACTTGCTATGACAGAGGAAGATGTAGAAATAGGCGAACAAGAAACAGACGTCTGATAGTTTGACGAAAAAAATAATATGGAGACTTTTCGAGATAATGAGAAGGCTTCCCTCTGAATATACATTATGGGGATAGAATAGATTGAATTCCCGAAAGTGTAGGTAAGGAGTGGAAGCCTTTTGAGCGATTTAGTGACGATGGTTATCGGTCTGGGGATAATATTAATGTCGGCTGAGGTCTTCACCAACGGTGTGGAGTGGCTGGGGAAACGGCTCAATCTAGGTGCCGGTGCGGTTGGGAGTGTGTTGGCGGCAGTGGGTACAGCCTTGCCGGAGACCATGGTTCCGATTATTGCCTTTTTGGGTATAAGCGGTGGCGAAGAACTAGCCGACGTGGGAATCGGGGCGATTTTAGGTGCCCCCTTTATGTTGGTTACCTTAGCCTTTTTTATTTCCGGGGTGGCAGTTTTGATTTTCCGGCGTAGCAACAAGCCCTTGTTCATTAACACGGCTGTGATTAAGCATGATCTTGCCTTTTTCTTAGTGGTGTATGGATTAGCAATTGCAGCTTCTTTTTTACCGAATCATCAAATGAAGTTGGCTGTGGCTGCTCTTTTGCCTATGCTCTATTTAATTTATGTGGCTAAAACTGTGTACAACTGCATAGGAACGGATGAATGCGGACATTTAGCGCCTCTTTATTTTGCTCAACGCCATTCTAACCCTTCCCTTGCCATTATTCTTTTCCAGTTGAGTTGTGCTTTGCTGGGAATCGTGGCAGGGGCGAATGTTTTTGTGGGAGCTGTGCAATCCGTTGCTCAAATGACAGGGATTCCAGCCTTTATATTGTCCTTGATTATTACCCCAATTGCGACAGAGCTTCCGGAAAAATTTAATAGTGTTATCTGGTTGCGGAGAGGCAAGGATACTTTGGCTTTGGGAAATATTACGGGGGCAATGGTTTTTCAAAGCTCCGTGATTCCGGCCTTAGGTATAGCCCTAACGCCATGGAAACTGGAACCCCTCGCTTTATGGAGCGCCCTATTGGCTATCGGTTCGGGTTTTTTTATTTATTCGACGATACGGCGAAGGGGGTCCCTTTGTCCTCTGCATTTGCTGGCGGGGGGAGGATTTTATTTGTTCTTTATCATCACTCTGCTTCAGTCTCAGCTTCACTGATCAAGGGAGTCTTAGGAGCTTCACAACCGCAGAAATGCATTTTCGCATCTGCTAAGCATTGGTAATGCCGCTCTTCATCGGCAGCGATTTGCAGGAGGATGGTTTGGATCTGGGGAATAGGGATTTTTTCGGCTAGGTCGGTATAGTGTTTTGCAGCAGTGGCTTCATCTTTCATGTTGTAGTCAAGGATGGCACAGAGGTCCGTGCTGTAATTTAGGTAACGAGAACGCCAATCAAACCAGCGCCCCTTACTGAAAGCACCATAGCGGGGATCTAAACCCAAAAAGCGGATACACCAAGCCAATTGTTCTAAATGGCGTAGCTCGTCATAGGCAAGAGGTCTTAGGAGCTCGTCGAACTCCGGACGATCTAGGACCACGGCTTGGTACAGGTAGGTAGTTACTGCGGAAAGCTCAGAATCTTTACCGGCATAAACATCGAATAGCAGCATGGCATAAGTAAAGTTAGGCTCGGATAGTTCTCCGGGCGTCATATCTTGGTATTCAGAGGTGGGTAACAAAAGCACCTGACCAGGATAAATGCGGTCTGGATGCTTAAGATGATTGAGATTGATAATTTCGGACATTTCCACCTTATAAGCATTGGCAATTTTATAGATACTGTCCCCAGGTTGCACGACATAGCGGGTGTAGTCCATGGAAAATCCCCCTTTCCTTGATTATTACTATATTCACAGGCAGGTGAAGATGGTAAAGGTAGAATGTTCCATTCATCTTTGGCTTTCTATGATTTCACGCATGAATGGGACAGGTTTAACATAGATATGTAGTAAAGAATGGAAGGGAGCGATCGGCGTGGGAAATTCGATCCTTAAGGGGATGAGTGCCGCTCTATTAGTCACCGTCATTACTTTACTTGCGGGATTATTTTGGACAGCCATGGGATTTACGGGCTTATCGACCACAATGTTGATGGATATTGGCCTAGTATTAAGCTGCCTTGCAGCAGGCTATGTGACGGGGAAGGCAAGCGGGCAGTGGATTTTAGGGGGGGCATCTAGTCTAGGCTATATCTTGCTTTGTGTTTTTTTGATTGCCCTTTTTTTAGAGCTGAGTGCGTGGGGAGTTATCCAGATTTTAGCTGAAGGTGGCTTAATTGGGATTCTTGCCGGAGCCTTTGGAGCGGGTCGCGAGGGAAGTGCATTACAATCCTCACGAAGAGCGCCCCGGTTCTATACATGGGGTGATGATTATAGTGGTAGAGGGACCTATAGTGGCTCGGCTGGACGAGCCAGTGCGTATGATGAGTGGGATAATCATGTGGATGATTGGAACGACTTCTTGGAAGAAGATCGAAAGGTCTCCTACAAGGAAGCACCCTCATTTCGGCAAAGAGAATTAAAAAAGCAGGACCGACAGGTTAATTTTACTGAAGAGGATTGGGAGTACAATCAAGGCGAAGAGGAAAACAAGTACTCTTCTAATCATCGAAAAGCATGGTGGGAAGAGGATGTCCTTTAGTATAGAATTTGGTAAGGGTCGCAGACTATAAGTAGGTATCAATATAGTTTGTAAAGGAATGGTTATGTGAACAGCGGCCTGGTCTATTTTGGTCTTGGTGTAGTAGCTAGCTTTCTTGGCTGGATGCTTTTAGTGTTGATAGCGCTCTTCTTAGGCAAACGTTTTTTTCGATCGGGGGTGCAGCGGATTTTCGATCTTGTGGCAAGTAGGTTATTATCAGATCCTTTTTCGGAAAATCTACTTGAGCTATGGAGTGCTGTGCAGAGAACTTCCTTGCAAAACATCATTCATATAAGTTTGCGAGCAGAAACAGGAAAAATTATTAAAAGGCCTTTAGGCAGTCCGAAACCCTTTAACCATTATGATAATCTCTTATTTGTTCCGGCCCAACTTGTGCGCTCCCCTATCGAAATCGGTGTCCCAGTGGATTTATCTGTAACCCTCGGCCCTAGAGCTGAAATACCGATGACCCTGCCGATTCCCTTGATGATTGGCGGCATGGGCTTCGGGGTGGGCTTAAGTGAACAAGCGAAAGTTGCTTTGGCCAAAGCAGCTAAACAATTAGGGACAGCCACAAATTCTGGGGAAGGTCCCTTTTTGGCTGAGGAGAGGGAGGCGGCGGGAAAGTACATCTGGCAAGTCAGTCGTCATGACTATGGACGAAATCCGCAAGCAATAGCAGCGGCTGATATGATTGAAGTTCAGATGGGACAGGGGGCGCGCCTGGGTGGGCATATAATTGAGCCACATGAAATTAAAGGGAAGGCCCGGAAGATCATGGGGATTTCACCTGTTGCCTCTCTGAAGGGTTACGCAATTTTCCCTGATATTGCAAATCCTCAAGATTGGCCGCGTTTCATTAGGGATTTGCGTAAAGAGGTGGGGGGAAAACCCATTGGGCTTAAGCTCATGGGTGGGGGAAGGCTTGAGGCAGATTTAGCAATCGCCATCGAGTCAGGTTTTGATGTCATTTGCGTTGGTGGGTCACAGGGGGGGACAGCCGCATCCTCGCCTACCATCAGTGATGACTTTGGCATGCCGAGTATCAATAATCTTGTCCGTGCACAACGATACCTTAGAGAACAGGGGGTAAGGCATGAGGTGAGCCTGATTGCCGCAGGAGGATATGCTACTCCCGGTGAATGCTTAAAGGCCCTCGCTTTGGGTGCTGATGCCATCTATGTTGGTACGGTGCCTCTTTTTGCCCTAGTACATAAACAAATTGGCAAGGTGATGCCATGGGAACCTTTGACACAGCTAGTTTATTATGATTCAAAATATAAGAATCGATTGGATGTCGAGCTGGCGGCACAGAGTGTGGTGAAGGTAATAAATTCTTTCATCCTGGAAATGGAGGAAGGGATTCGAGCCATGGGTAAAAAATCGATTGCTGATCTTGGCCCTCATGACCTAGTGGCACTGGACCAATGGACGGCTGAGTTGACCGGGGTACCGAGAGCTTAAAGTGAAGGGAAAAGAGAAAGAAAGTTGAAGTGAAGACAAAAGTCAAGGTCAAAAACGAGGGTATGGAAACGAAGATCAAAAGCACAAGTGAAGTCTCAAAGTGCAATAAAAAGCAGATACTGACTTAGTTCATCAGTATCTGCTTTGTAAATGTAATCAATATTATTAGTTCAATCTAAACTTACGAGCTGCCTGTTGGAGGTCCATGGCTGTATCGGATAGCTCTTGTGCAGAGGAATGAATTTCTTGCATGGCAAGCATTTGCTCAGAGCTACTGCTGGCGACCTCCTCAGTCTGAGCGGTTGTTTCTTGACAGACAGCGGAGACCTGGGTAACTTCATGAGCAATGATGTCGGAACTTTGAGTTATCCCGCGGGATAAGGAAGAGATCTTTTGAATTTGCTGACTAAGTGTTTGCGTGCTTTCTTTGATCCGGGTAAATGCTTCTTGAGCATTATGGATAGCCTTAGCCCCGCTTTGAACAACACCTTTTTCGGAATCCATACTGGCGATAGCTTCATCTAGGCTGTTTTTAATATCGAAGATAATAGTCTCGATCTGAGCGCTTGAGAGAGTAGATTGTTCAGCAAGTTTACGAACTTCTTCAGCAACCACGCTAAAGCCCCGTCCATGTTCTCCAGCCCGGGCAGCCTCGATAGCTGCATTTAAGGCTAAGAGATTGGTTTGATCAGAAATGGCCTTAATGGTTTCTACAATCGAACCAATAACAGTGGATTTTTCGCCTAGGGCGGCAATAATCACTGCCGTGCCATCTACGGAATTATGTATATGATCCATCTGCTGATTGACTACGTTCATGGCGGTATCGCCATCTTCTGCGAGTTGTAATGACTGTTGGGAGGATTGATCGGCTAAATGGATGTGATCTTCAATCTGGCGAACTCCATGGGCCATGGATTGGATGTTTGTCATTATGTTTTGCACACTATTGGCTTGGGTTTGTGACCCGATAGCCACTTGCTGAAGAGATGAAGAAACGAGCTGGGCAGATTGTGTGGTAGATTTGGATTGGGTTGATAAGACATGCGTGGAATCGGCAAAAATATCTGCGCTATTAGTAATACCACCAACCAAGGAACGAAAATTCTCGGTCATTTCATTTAAGGAAGCACAGAGAGTTCCTAGCTCATCTTTTTGTCCCATGCTGTAAATGGTTGCCGTGAGGTCACCCTTGGCTACCTTTTCAGCAAAGACAACGCTATGTCTTAGAGGGGTTGCAACTAAGAAGGATATGTAAAGACCATAAAAAAGAACAATAATACCAGCGGTTACTAATAAACCAAGATAAAGTCCAATGTTCTGTTCAAGATCGGCTCCTGTCCTAACCATGTAGTAGATTGCTCCACCTGCTGAAATGGTGATCATGGCATTGATGCCAAAAGCCAATGCCAGCTTTGACGACACGGATAAATTAAACCACCATCGAACAATCCTAGAGTGCTTGAAGAAAAATTCGCTTATTTTGTTTAAGAAATGTTCCATTCCGACCCTCCCCTGCAAGATTTGTTTCTATTTACATCTTTCAACATATTACCATTCCATATTGTATCATAAGAATTTACAATTGTGGAGTGAAGATTTTGAAAACATTCTTTCTAAATACTGGAAAAAAGTAAACACACTAAACACACTAAACACACTAAACACACTAAACACACTAAACACACTAAACACACTAAACACACTATATACGTCAAATACATAATAAAACTGAGAATGCCTTTTGACATTATCCTTGTATAAAGATATAATAAAAAATATTAATAGTAAAACCCGAGGAATGTGAGGAATAGCTGAACCGGCGGCTTAGAGAGGAAGACAAAGGCTGAAAGTCTTTCCCGTTTGGAGGTTAGGGTCGCACAGGAGGGGCAGGGGCGAATAGGGTAGCCCTTGACGGTTTGCTCGTTATCGCATTTTAGAGTGCAAAGAATTTAATTCTTTGAAAAAAGGTGGTACCGCGAGTCCTTCGTCCTTTAGTGGCTGAAGGGCTTTTTTGTTATATTTTCTATATATGAAAGGAGCATTACGAATGTCAGAGGACTTAAAAATGGAAAAGGTCTATGACCCAAGTCAAGTTGAAGGGAAATGGTATCCCTATTGGGAGGAAAAAGGTTATTTTCATGCGGATGTAGATAATGCCAAGGAACCCTTCAGTATCGTCATGCCCCCACCGAATGTCACCGGTGCTCTGCATTTAGGACATGCGATCGATAGTACAATCCAAGATATCCTTACCCGTTTTAAAAGGATGCAGGGCTACAATACCCTATGGCTTCCCGGAACGGACCATGCAGGCATTGCCACCCAAGCCAAAGTGGAGGAACAGTTGGCCAAGGAAGGCACCAATCGCCATGAACTTGGTCGAGACAAGTTCCTAGAACGGGTTTGGGACTGGAAAAGAGAGTATGGAGGAAGGATTACCGGACAACTTCGCCGCCTCGGTGCTTCCTGCGACTGGTCGAGGGAACGCTTTACGATGGATGAGGGATGCTCCGAGGCCGTACGGAAGGTTTTTGTAGATCTCTATAATAAAGGCTTGATTTACCGTGGCAATTATATCGTCAATTGGTGTCCCCACTGCCATACCACGATCTCCGATATTGAAGTTGAGCATGTGGACCGGGAAGGACATCTTTGGCATCTGCGCTATCCTGTAAAAGATAGTGAAGAATTTTTAGTGGTAGCGACCACGCGTCCGGAAACCATGCTGGGCGATACTGCAGTTGCTGTTCATCCGGAGGATGAACGTTATCAACATCTGATCGGTAAGACTGTGCTGCTACCTTTAATGAATCGGGAAATCCCCATCATTGCCGATGACTATGTGGACCGAGAGTTCGGGACAGGGGCGGTCAAGATTACCCCGGCACATGATCCTAATGACTTTGAAGTGGGTCTGCGCCACAATCTGCTCTCTATCTCAGTCATGGACCGTGAGGCAAACATGAATGAGGAGGCCGGGAAGTACCAAGGGATGGAGCGCTATGCCGCGAGGAAGGCTATCGTCAAGGACCTTGAGGACCTGGGAGTATTGGTGAAAGTCGATAATCATCAGCATGCTGTAGGAGAATGTTATCGTTGCTCTACAGTAGTTGAACCCATGGTCAGTAAGCAATGGTTTGTTAAAATGGCTCCCTTAGCTAAGCCGGCTATGGAAGTGGTAAAGGAAGGGCTAATGGAATTCGTCCCTGATCGTTTCGCCAAAATCTATCTGGGTTGGTTGGAGAATATCCGGGATTGGTGCATCTCTCGTCAGCTGTGGTGGGGTCATCGGATTCCAGTCTGGTATTGTGAAGATTGCGGGGCAGAGATCTGCGTGCAGGTCGATCCGGAGAGTTGCCCAAAATGCGGTTCCAAACAGCTTAAGCAAGACCCGGATGTCTTGGACACTTGGTTTTCTTCCGGGTTATGGCCCTTCTCAACCATGGGTTGGCCGGAAGATACCCCGGAGTTGAAGCAGTTCTATCCCACATCAGTACTTGTGACCGGGCGGGATATCATCTTCTTCTGGGTAGCCCGCATGGTTTTCATGGGTCTGGAATTCATGAAGGATGTTCCTTTTAAGAAAGTTATGATTCATGGTCTTGTCTTGGATGCTCAGGGTAGGAAAATGAGCAAATCCTTGGGTAATGGTGTCGATCCCCTAGAGATCATCGATCAATACGGCGCCGATACCCTGCGGTTCATGCTTATTACCGGCAATACTCCGGGTAATGATCTGCGTTTCCATCCTGAGCGCTTGGAGGCGACTCGAAACTTTGCTAATAAGATTTGGAATGCCTCGCGCTTTGTGCTCTTCAATCTGCAGGACTTTGCGGAAGGCCCACGGGGCGACCTTAAGCTAGAAGATCGCTGGATTCTCTCACGCTACGAAGAGACCATCGATGAAGTTACTGCGGCCCTTGATCGCTTTGATCTGGGTGAAGCTGCTCGTCTTCTCTATGAGTTTATTTGGAATGAATTCTGTGATTGGTATATCGAACTGGCTAAAGGTCGACTCTATGATAAAGAGCATCCGGAAGCACGTCATACTGTCCAGTCGATTCTCCTTGAGGTTTTAGAAGGAACGATGAAGCTATTACATCCCTATATGCCCTTCATTACGGAGGAGATCTGGCACAACCTACCGGTCACTGGGGAAAGCATCATGATTCAAGCTTGGCCTCAAGTCAAAGGATATCAAGACAGCTCGGCTGAGAAACAAATGAATCAGATTATGGAGGTCATTAAAGCTATCCGCAATATCCGTGCCGAGATGAATGTTCAACCCGGTAAAAAAGCCGAGATTATACTCGTTGCCCCAGAGCAAGAAACCTTAGGAGTTCTAGAAATGGGCAAGGATAGCATTCGACTTTTAGCCGGTGGTTCTCAAGTTGATGTGGTGGCGAGTTTGGAGGTTAAACCAGCTCAAGCTGCCAGTGCAGTTCTCGAGGGTGTTGAGGTTTACCTCCCCTTACGTGGACTCCTCGACCTCGACAAGGAAATCGCCCGCGTCGAAAAAGAAATTGCCCAAGCCTTCCAAGAGCAAAGCCGTCTGGCCGGAAAGCTTAATAACGAAGGCTTTGTCGCTAAGGCCCCAGAACAAGTTGTAGCCAAGGAGCGGGAGAAGCTTGAAGGAATCAACGGACGTATTGGGGCGTTACAGGTTCGCTTGGCTGAGTTGAAGGAGGCGTAAGCTGCGTTCGCTTCTAGGCAGGTCTTAATAGAATAGTTTTTTGGGTAAAGCATGCTGGTTTCTATGGGAATTAGCATGCTTTGCTTGTTTGGGGTCTCTGAAAGAGTCTGTCTCCAGGATATTGATTTGCACCGGTCACTCAGTAAGCTGCGCGCACCCGTTCTAACGCTCAAGCTTTCGGCCCCGAAAGGTGCCCGGCTAAATCGGCTCCTGCCTCGTAGCCGGTTGGAAACGTCCTGTTTCCAACCTTTCTACGCCGAAAGCTTTTCGCGAAGAACGGGTAGCTGCTCGCTTAGAAGTCGTTTCCCTATTGCAAATCAATATCCTTGGGTTGGCTAACGGGATTTTCAGCAGCATTTGAAGAAATCTGGTGCATTTTCTTACAGTAAGGTAGCTGGAGCTTAAAAATACTGGGGTGCGAGATACTACCTTCAAGCCCCCCGATCAAACCTCGGGCATACGTTACTTTTACCCTGAAACACGACCCAAGGATTTTGACATACAGCAGAGAACGGATTTAAGCGAGCAGGATGCCAAACTTCGCGAAAAGCTAGCAGCACAGACGGGTTGGAAACAGGACGTTTCCAACCGCCCATTGAGCAGGAGCGATTTGGGCGGAAACCCGTCGGAGCGGAGAGCTTGAGCGATTAGTTTGGCACCGCGCAGCTTATAGAGTGAACGCGTATGGCAAAATCCTGGAGATTGCTGGACACAATAACCTGCACTAATACTAGAGACTGCTGGAGGTTATAGGCTTCCATAACCTCAATAGCCACCTTCTTGCAAAGCAAAGCTAATACCCACCCGCGAAATTCTCCCGCCAATTGCAGGAAAACCGTCACCGATAGGGAATTATCGCATAGTAAACTTGTACATAATAACCATGTGCCACCGCATATAAACCATAGAGGTTCAGCACAGGCGAAGATTCAAAGGAGGAGCATAAGGTGAAGGATAAAGAAACTTCGGAGCTAAGCGAGCAATCAAATCAAGATAATTCGCAGGAGGTGTCCTCCTTAGAGCTTGAATATGAGGAAGCGCAGGAGTATCTTGTTAACCTTACGAAATTTGGTATGAACTTTGGCCTCGGTCGTATTGAGGAACTTTTAAAACGGTTGGGTAACCCTGAAGAACATTTGAAAATTATTCACATCGGCGGAACCAATGGCAAAGGGTCGACCAGCATGATGATTGCCGAAATCCTTGAAGATGCCGGATATAGGGTAGGAGTGTTTACTTCTCCCCATCTTCACGATTATCGTGAGCGGATTACCATTAATGGTAAAATGATTCCGAAAGGAGATGTTATCAAGCTGATTCAAATGCTTCGCCCTCATCTAGAGGATCTTGTGCGGCAAGGTGTAGAGCATCCTACCGAGTTTGAGGTCAATACGGCCATGGCTCTTAAGTATTTTGCAGAGCAAAAGGTGGACTTTGTGGTTCTCGAGGTAGGACTAGGGGGGGCTATTGACTCCACCAATGTGGTTAAGCCTCTGATTTCCGTCATTACCAATGTAGGTATGGATCATATGAACTACCTTGGTGAGACTTATGAAGAGATCGCTCAAGTCAAAGCAGGAATTATTAAAGCTGGAGCCATTACAGTAACTGCGACGCATCGCCCAGAGGCCTTAAATGTAATCCGCGAAAAAGCCAAGGCTGTAGGGTCCCCCCTTTGGGTGGTGGGTGAGGATGTTAGCTGGGAGACACGTTGGAGCGGGGAGTTAGAACAGGAATTTGATCTCGTTGGGCTGCGCGGGGTGTATAGTAAACTGCGTTTACGTCTAGTTGGCGAACATCAAGTAGTAAACGCCGCTACTGCGGTGACCGTGTGCGAAGTGCTGAAATCAGAATACGGAATCGGCCTTGAGCGAAAAAATGTTTATCAGGGACTCTATAAGACTCTCTGGCCAGGTCGTTTGGAATTGCTTTCCCTTAAACCTAAGATTCTTTTAGATGGTGCACACAATGTAGATGGAGCCGAGGCATTGACGAAAGCTTTAACGATTTTTCAACGGCAGCGGTTGATTTTATGTATGGGTATGTTAGGAGATAAAGAACGAGAGAAGGTCGTGAATCTCCTCGCACCATTAGCGGATGAGGTTATCGTGACGAAACCCAATTCACCTCGGGCTGGTGATTGGCAGTATTTAGCCCATTTAATAGAAGAAAAGGGTAAGCCGGTCACCATCATTGAGGAGCCCCGTGAGGCAATGCAGGAGGCCTTTTCGCGCTTGGCCATGGAAGATATGCTTTGCGTAACCGGTTCTCTCTACATGATTGCTGACGCTCGACAGGCCTTATTAGAACTATTGCGGCAAGCACACTAATAGTGATTACCACTAACGATTAGTTAAATTTTGTTAAAAAAATTAACATAAACTTAACATTAGCGGCTACAAAATTTGCTACAATACTACAAGATATCGTTACAATAACGACTGGAGGTTAGTTAATGTTTGGTCTATCTACAAAAGAAGACAAGTTTTACACTTTATTTAGGGAGAGCGCAGAATTAGCCTGTATAACAGCAAAGAAACTTGAGGGGTTAATCTGCCAGAATTCCGTGTCTGCTGAAGAGGCTGAGATGATGCATGATCTAGAGCACCGAGCAGATAAAATAACGACAGAGATTGTGGACCGTTTGAATTCAACCCTTATCACCCCATTGGACCGCGAAGATATCTATACGCTTGCCCAAAACCTTGACGATATTGTGGATTTAAGTCAAGGAGCGGCGGAGCGTATGTCTCTCTATCATACTAAAAAGCCTTCCATGGGTGCTCAGGAACTTGTACGTACCATAGTTAAAGCTGTGGAACAGCTCAAAACAGCCTTCTGTTGCTTAAATAGCATTCACTTTAAACGGAGTGAGATTCTTGCTGCAACTGAAGAAGTGTATCGTCTTGAGGCTGTAGGAGATAGCTTATACCGTCAAGAAGTGGGACGGATGTTTGAACATGAAAAAGATGCGATTGAAATTATTAAGTGGAAAGAGATTCTTGAACATTTAGAAAATACCCTAGATCAATGTGAGGAAATCGCTGATCTCCTTAAAGGAGTTGTATTGAAGTATGATTAGTTCCAGTGCGTTACTGATTCTCGTCGTATTTTTCGCACTGGCTTTTGACTACATCAATGGATTTCATGATACGGCTAACGCCATTGCGACGAGTGTTTCAACACGCGCGCTCACTCCGAAGCGAGCAGTTATTATTGCGGCAATACTAAATTTTACTGGTGCGTTGGTCAGCACAGGGGTGGCTCAAACGATAGCCAAGGATATTGTTAATCCTAAATTTGTGACTCAAGAAATTGTTATCGCTGCTTTGATTGGAGCGATATTTTGGAACTTATTGACCTGGTATTTTGGCATTCCTAGCAGTTCCTCTCACGCTATTATCGGTGGAATGATTGGAGCCGCCGTCTCTAAACTTGGTTTTGATGTCCTTCAGGTTCAAGGTATCCTGAAAATTGTTGCTGCTTTACTTATATCTCCGATTGTCGGTATTATTCTAGGTTTTATTATTATGAAGATACTCTATTTCATTTTTGGTAACTTTGCTCCTTCTAAAGTCAATCAGGGTTTTCGCAAGATGCAAATGCTTTCTGCGGGACTGTTAGCTTTTAATCATGGCTCCAATGACGCACAAAAGTCTATGGGTATTATTACGATGGCCCTTGTGGCGTCTGGTCTGCAAGACCCATCTAATCTCGATCCGGCCTTATGGGTAAAAATGGCCTGTGCTTTAGCGATGGCCTTAGGTACAGCTGCGGGTGGATGGAAAATCATTCGGACCATGGGTGGTAAGATATTCAAATTAGAGCCGATCAATGGCTTTGCGGCAGACTTGACTTCTTCAATTGTAATCTGGACTGCGACAGCTTTCCCCGGGCTACATTTACCTGTGTCCACGACTCATGTGGTATCGGGCTCGATTATGGGTGTGGGGAGCGCTAAACGGATCTCTGCTGTGCGCTGGGGTGTAGCTCAGCAAATGCTTGTAGCCTGGGTGGTTACGATTCCAACGACAGCGATCACATCATTCCTTTTCTATAAACTCATTAGTGTTATTTTGTAAGAAACGCAAGAAGAGTATAAGATGCTTTTAAGCTCACTGAAAGGAACCGTTTTCGGTTCCTTTTCTCATTTGTATTGTGGCTCTACTCATTTTATTTATTGACATGAACGGCTTATCTAGCACATAAATTGATATTAGCTTCAGGTTGTCCGAAATGTGAAAGTTTTGTTAAATCTGACTTTAATCGCGATTTTGGATTAGGAAGAAGTTGACAGCAAAATGAGAGGGTGATAGTATGAATAAATGTAATCGTTGGATTATTAAGTTTTTCGGGGTTTTTGCTATTATCTTGTTTGTATGGACGACTTATTATTTTGGTTATACTTATGTTAAGTTAGTCACACAACCCAAGGACACACATTCAACCTCGCCTAGCACTTCAGAAAGAGAAAGATTCCTTTTGACTTTGGATAAAATTGAATTCTGGACTTGTCAGATGGGAGTATTCAATTCTGAAAAAAATGCTAACAAGGAAAAGGAACGACTACAACAATTAGGGTGGGATGCCCAGGTTATCTCTAAAGATCCTTTTGTGGTAGCAATAGGCTTTGCTTATGCGAAGGATGAATTACTTGGGATTCAAGAATTGCTGAAAGAGGGTGGAATGGTTACTGTTCCAAAACTGATGATTAATCCTGAACGTGCCTTTCAGATTCGGGGCACAGGAGCAAAGAAGACGGCTGAGATTTTAAAGGGTGTCAATACCTATCTAAATACACCTTATGCCACCCGGGAAAGTATCCTTCCTCAATTTGAAAATCTAATGCTGACTACTTCGCATGGGTTGACGAATTTGCATGAAGCATCCCTATCGATGATCAAGGCGGAGAGGACACTGCCAGTCGATATGAGAAAGATTATGTCCTTGCGCCTTTATGGAGAATACCTGAGTGCTATTGAAGTTCTAAAAAGTTGAATAAAATTATTTGATGCGAATTATTTGAAATTAGCATTGTTAAAATTTGTTTACCTATGAACTTAGTGATATAATGAACTTACTTTCAAGAAATAAGAAACGGGGGATTACATTAATGAAAACACTTAAAATCCCAGAAGCTACAATTATTCGTCTTTCTGTTTATTCAAGACATTTAACAGATGTAGATCGCAAGGGGATTGTCACAATATCATCAGGTGAAATTGCTGAAGGTGTTGGCGTAAGTCCAGCTCAAGTGCGTAAGGATTTAGCATACTTTGGTGAATTTGGAACTCGTGGTGTGGGCTATAATGTAAAAGATTTGCACCGCCATATTCTGAAAATACTTGGCTTAAGCCAGGATTGGAGCGTTTGTCTCGTGGGTATGGGTAACTTAGGTTTAGCCCTGACTACATACAAAGGTTTCCGTGAGCGCGGATTTATTATCACCAGTATCTATGATAATGATCCTATGAAGATTGGGCTTAAATATCATGGTGTCGAAGTCATGTGCATTGATAATATCGAAGAAGTTGCAAAGAATAACAAGACGCAAATTGGCATCATCGCTGTGCCTTCTGCCGCTGCTCAAGAGATCGCGGATAAACTCGTCCGCGCCGGAGTGCAGGCGATTCTCAATTTTGCACCTGTAGTGTTAAATGTTCCCCCAGAAGTCGAGCTTAGAAATGTGGACTTAGCTGTTAATTTCGAAGTATTAACCTTTAATGTGGGCGCCCATCGTTTATAAACAGTATAAAAAGCAGAGATTTGAAGAAAAGTAAGACAAACTATTGTCTTGCTTTTTTGCATCCTAGGATATTGTGGATGACTAAGAGGAAGCAAAATCACTTTGTGTGCAAAAAGGAAGTATATAGAATGATGAGGAGTTATTATGCGTAAAGAAAAGGATCTACTCGGCATGATGGATGTCCCGGATAACGTCTATTATGGCATTCAAACCCTGAGGGCTAGAGAGAACTTCCCGATCACGGGATATCGCCCACATCATGAACTCATACGTGCTTTAGGATTAGTTAAGGCTGCAACGGCGAGGGCAAACATGGAGATTGGCTCAATGTCCCGTGACGTCGGAGCGGCAGTAGTCAGTGCTGCTATGGAGGTTGCAGAAGGAAGGTTCGATGATTATTTCGTGGTGGATGTTATCCAAGGGGGGGCAGGAACCTCCTATAATATGAATGCTAATGAGGTTATCGCCAATCGGGCCATTGAGATTCTTGGTGGAACAAAAGGAGATTATTCACGTGTGCATCCAAACGTCCATGTCAATATGGCCCAAAGCACAAACGATGTTTTTCCTACAGCTATTCGCATCGCTTGTTTAAATGTGGCTGACGATTTGCTCATGGCCCTCAAGGAATTGCAAGCCACCTTGGCGAGCAAGGCTCAAGAGTTTGATGGAGTCATTAAGATGGGAAGAACTCACCTTCAAGACGCGGTCCCCATACGCTTAGGTCAGGAGTTTGCGGCCTATACGCAAATGTTGGGGCGAGATATTCGGCGCATCGAGGGGGCTTCTCAATCCTTGTTGATTGTCAATATGGGAGCAACGGCTGTAGGAACTGGTTTAAATGCTGACCCGGTGTATATTGAGAAGGTTTCTGATCTTTTGAGAGAAATCACAGGTTTGCCGCTCCGCAGGGCGGAAAATTTAGTCGATGCCACCCAGAACACGGATGCCTTTATGGAGGTATCGGGAGCTCTAAAGACTTTGGCTGTTAACCTTTCCAAAATCGCTAATGATTTAAGGCTAATGGCTTCCGGACCAAGAACGGGCTTTGGAGAGATTACCCTACCGGCCATGCAGCCTGGCTCTTCTATTATGCCAGGAAAAGTTAATCCGGTGATGGCTGAAGTGGTCAATCAGGTTGCCTTCCAGGTCCAAGGTAATGATTTTACTATTGCCTTAGCCTGTGGGGCGGGACAGCTGGAACTGAATGTGATGGAGCCGGTGGTGGTCTTTAATCTGCTCCAATCCTTAGATATACTGCGAAATGTCATCAAAGTCTTTAACGAGCGTTGTGTGGTCGGTATAGTTGCCAATGTGGAACGCTGTCGTAACCTAGTAGAAAATAGCGTGGGCGTGGTGACAGCAATCAATCCTCATGTGGGCTATGAAGTAGCATCACGAATTGCCAAAGAGGCGATTATTACAGGTCGGCCTGTGAGGGAAATTGTTCTCGAAAAAGGGGTGCTAACGGCTGAAGAACTGGAAGTGATTTTGAATCCCTTTGAAATGACAAAACCGGGAATCAGCGGCTCGGAGTTGCTTAAGGGGAGCCGCACGTAGCAGATGTGATTTTGTAAAGCTTATTATGGATGAAATTAATAGTAAGTTTATATTTTTACGAGGAAGGGCCTCTTGCGAATTGGTTATGGAGGTGCTAAACTAAAAAGTGTCGAAAAATTAGCCAGGAGCAACATGCCCTGGCTACATTTCTATGGTTGAAAGGGGGAAGAATATGCCGGCAGGGCGAAATAATTCGGGGATGGGTCGCACGATTCTCCTTATTCTGTCAGGAGCTGCTATAGGCACTTTAATGGGTTATGGGCTGGAGAAATTTAGCTTTTTAGCACCTTTTTTGCGCCCGGCGGTCATCGATTTTCCTTCTCATACCTATCTGGACTTCTTTTTTATGTCTTTCTCCTTTGGCTTCCGTTTAAACATCACTATTGCAACCATATTAGGTGCTCTCGGTGGTTATTATCTAGCTAGGAAGTGGTAAAATGCTCGTACTGGCTTCAGCTTCTCCGCGTCGAGGGATGCTCCTGAAAGAAGGGGGATTTTCCTTTACTCGGGTAGCTGCAGATGTTTCTGAAGAGCTCTCCCAAGGTATTTCCCCTGATTCAGCTGTAAAACAACTGGCTTTGCGCAAAGCACAGGCAGGATTGAAGAATTGGTTAGATATAGGTGGAAGTCGCGAGGATGTAGTTCTCGGAGCCGATACGATTGTTGCTTTAGGAGGCCGAATTCTAGGCAAGCCTAAGGATGAAAAGGAAGCAGAGGAAATGCTCACTGCTTTAAGTGGACGAGAGCATGAAGTATACACCGGGGTGGCACTCATTAATGGGGCAGGCCGCCAAGAGCACGGTGCGGTAAGGACAGCGGTCTTTTTTCGTTACCTGACTCATCAAGAAATCCTCGAATATATTGACTCAGGGGAGCCTATGGACAAAGCGGGTGCATATGGTATCCAAGGTCTTGGTGCTCTTTTAGTGGATTATTATCGGGGATCCTTAAGCAATGTGATTGGTTTACCCATGGAATATGTCAAGGCAAGACTCAGCGTGTGGGGGATTGAGCATGAAGATATCGCCCTACATGAGGTGAAGGATGGATTATCGCCGGTTGAAGGATCTTCCTGAGGAATTGCTACCTCGTGAACGCTTGTTTCAATGTGGGCCTGAGGCTCTCTCTAACCGTGAGATTTTGGCAATTTTGCTGAGGACCGGCCTAAAGGGAGAGAATGTCTTAGATTTTGCTGAACGGATATTGACTCAAGCAGGAGGATTATCTGGGTTGGCTCGCTTGACAGTTCATGAATTGACCCAGCTGCATGGTATGGGAAATGCTAAAGCAGCCGAGCTCAAAGCGGCCTTGGAGCTGGGACGGCGTTCGGTTTCCTCCGACCCTCTGGTTCGGCCCGTTATCAATTCTCCTCAAGATATCGCGCATCTGGTCATGGAAGAAATGCGCTATCTGGATCGAGAGCATTTTCGAGTGGTTAGTCTATCCACCAAGAATCATGTTTTGGGAATTAGCTCCATTTCAGTGGGGTCTCTAAATTCTTCCCTGGTACATCCTCGGGAGTGCTTCAAAGAAGCTATTCGGCGTAATTCCAATGCGATTATTCTTTTGCATAACCATCCCAGCGGTGATCCATCACCCAGTCGGGAAGACCTTGATGTGACCCGGCGGTTATCCGATGGCGGACAAATTTTGGGCATAGAAGTCCTTGATCACGTAATTATTGGAGATAATCGGTACATAAGCTTGAAAGAACGAGGGATATTATAGGGGAAGGACCTAACCCCTCGGACAAGTAGCAGATTTCGGCTAAGGGGTAAGCCCCTGAAAGAACTTATGGATTTCGTATTATTTCCTAGGACATAGATATCGTAAAAACGGAAGGGGAATATCCAATGTTTTTTGGCAAGGATTTAGGAATTGATTTAGGTACTGCTAACACGCTGGTCCATATGAAGGGCAAGGGAATCGTTTGCAATGAGCCTTCTGTGGTTGCGATTGATACAGAAAAGAAAACACCTTTGGCTGTAGGAGATAAAGCGAAGGAAATGATCGGACGGACCCCGGGCAATATTGTGGCGATCCGCCCCTTAAAGGATGGCGTTATTTCGGATTTTAATGTAACTCAGAAAATGCTGAAATATTTTATTTCCAGAGCCTTGGGCACGGAATCTCCTTTTGCTCGTCCACGAGTGGTCATCTGTGTGCCTTCCGGTGTGACCCCAGTTGAAGAACGTGCAGTTAAGGAAGCAGCCTTAGCGGCAGGTGCTAAGGATCCGATTATCATGGAAGAGCCTATGGCTGCTGCTATTGGTGCAGGGCTTCCGGTGAGTGAGCCTACGGGAAATATGATTGTGGATATCGGTGGCGGGACCACGGAGGTTGCAGTCATTTCCTTGGGCGGGATCGTTACAAGCCGTTCCATCCGCATTGCCGGTGATGAGATGGATGATGCCATTGTAGCTCATATCAAACGTCGTTATAACTTAATGGTGGGTTATCGCACGGCTGAGGATATCAAAATGGAAATCGGCTGTGCTTATCAAGCTGAAAAGGATAAACGCTATCAAGTCCGCGGAAGGGATCTGCTGACAGGCTTGCCGAAGACCGTTGAGATTACGGCTGAAGAGATTCAAGAAGCTCTTCAGGAACCTGTGTTGGCTATCGTTGAAGGTGTAAAGTCCTGCCTAGAAAAGACTCCTCCGGAATTGGCAGCAGATATTATGGACCGTGGCATTGTAATGGCAGGAGGAGGATCCCTACTGCGTAATCTGGACAAGCTCCTTGCGGATGAAACGGGGATGCCGGTACATCTAGCTGAGGACCCCCTTTCTTGTGTTGCCCTTGGGACGGGAAAGGTTTTAGAGAACGAGGATATTTTCCGTAGAATTGCTGCATTGCAAAAAAGCTAGAGTTTGTCCGATGACTATCAGCCGTAAGACTCCCATCTACTATAAGTGGGAGATAACGGCTGCTAGACCCCTGGACATAGGAAACTTGCCTGCTTTGCGGGCCTAGTTGACTTGTCTAGAATCACTTGAAGGCGGGGAGGAAGGCCTGGTGCGAAAAAGAGTGAATGCAACGGGAATCATGGTTCTCGTTTTCTTCCTCGTGTTAGGTGTGCTTGTGAGTATTCGCTTAACTGGACTGGGAAGCCAATTTCCTAACCCAATCGGTGGGGTATTGCAGCGTGTCCACAGCCCAGTACAGAATGTTATTCTGAACGCGGGAAACAGCTTCAAAGAGAACACTCGCGTTTTTTGGAATTTTGATGAAGTACGAAGGGAAAATGAGGAATTAAAAGCTACAGTAGAGCAGCTGACAGGGGATAATCTTAAGCTGAAAGAGCAGGTTTTGGCTGGGTTACGCTATAATGAACTGGATCAACAGATGTTCAACAGCCCTAACATAGATAAATATTCGAAGATCGGTGCCAGTATTATTAATCGTAATCCTACCGCATGGTATCAAACTTTGAACATCAACCGTGGGTCTAAAGACGGGGTGGCTGTGAATGATCCGGTCATCGTTGCTTTAGGCTTGGTCGGCAAGATTGTCTCCGTGACGCCGACCACTTCAGAGGTCCTTTTGATCACAGATAGTGAAGGACAAGTCAGTGCCTCGGTGCGGGGAAGTACCGGATCCCCAACCTTTGGTATTGTTGAAGGAACTTATAAACGAACCACCCGACTAGAAGTTGAAGGTAATCTTCAGATGCTATTGCGTCGCGATGATAATGTCAATGTTGGTGATTTAGTGTTGACTTCCGGTATGGGAGGAGTATATCCCAAAGATATTCCTGTGGGTAAAGTGGAACAGATACAATTGGATGGCTCTGGCCTGTTGAAAACAGCCTATATTTCGCCTTTTGTGGATTTTGATTCTTTAGAGGAAGTTTATATTGTAAGAAAGACAGGGGGGCAATAACGATGCGGCGGAATATCCTCATTGTCGTTATGCTCCTTTTTAGCTTAATTCTGCCAGGAACCGTCTTCTATTTTTTGTCCTGGGGTGGGATTAAGCCGGACCTATTGCTGCTCTTTACCATTTATATGGCTTTACATCATCGGATGTTGCCGGGTGCCTTATGGGGATTAGGAGCAGGTATATTAGCAGACTTTTATTTGGGCAGGCATTTTGGAATGTACGCCTTAACCTTAACGATGGTTGCCCTGCTTACTGTTTGGCTCTCCCAGCGATGGTATCGGGAAAACTTTTTCTTGATAGCCCTCTTGGTATTTTTGGTTACGTTTGTGGGAGAAGGCGTCATCGCTCTTTTGAATATAGTCGTAGGGGCCCGCTGGGCCTTCGATGATGCGTTGCGCTTGGTCCTCGGCGTCTCAGTTTATAACGCGGTTCTTGTGCCTATAACGTATCCGTGGATTCATCGCTCGTTTACGCGAGGGTGGCTTAAATATCGGCCGAAGTATGAGCGATAGAATGGCTTTTGCTGTGCTGCGCTTTGCTCTGGCCTTGCTATGGGGTCATTTGCAAGCTTTCGTAGGGAACAAGTTAACATGTGCAAACGTTTCCTTGGGAGAAAAGTCGTGCAAGTGGAGTTGCGTTACAGGCGCTCGGAAACTACGCTCGCAAAGAAAACTAAGGGCTAAACTGCTTGATGAAAGAGGCAGGATACCCACCTAAATCGCCTTCCATGGCTCTCTAGGCGGCGAGCAACGTCCTGTTGCTCGTCCAGCTGTCTCGGGTGCAGTTTAGCCCAAGTTTTCTAGTTGCTCGCGTAAAAACCTCGCTTTCTGTAATCGCAACTCACTTCGCAGGATAGGCGTTAGAATGTCTTGTAGGAATGGCTTTAGAATGGCTCTGTAGAACGAGCTTGGAGAATGGCTATAGCATGACTTCGCCGGAAAGGCGGTAGGATGGCACAGTGGGAATGAGCTTATAGTGTGACTCTGCAGATCGCCTATCGTATGGCTACCAAGTGTGATCGCAAGACTTCTAGGATTGTTTGGCATCAGCTTGTGCGAGGCTTTGAACGCCAAGATGAGCCTTAGGCATATAAAGTGATCCTAGAAAACCTTATAAGACTACCCAAGGATTTTGATTGACAGCAGAGAACGGCTTCTAAGCGAGTAGCTACCCGTTCTTCGCGAAAAGCATGCAGCGGAGCCGGATTGGAAACAGGACGTTTCCAACCGCCTATTGAGCAGGAGCGATTTAGGCGGGTATCCGGTGGAGCGAAGTGCTTGAGCGTTAGAACGGGTGCGCGCAGCTTATAGAGTGAACGCGTCAAGCAAAATCCTGGAGAGCCCCCAGAAGACTTTTCAAGCAGAACCCAAGAAAACTCCCAGAAGATTTACGACAATTCCCTTCAGAATCCATCGCAAACGAAAAGGAGGCGAGAAAATGGAAGAAGATCAAGAACGCAAACCCTACACCCTTCGTCTCTGGGCCCTCGGCGTCGCAGTATTCCTCGTGTTCCTTGTGCTCAGCTTTAATCTCTGGCGTCTGCAGATCGCCGAAGCCTCCTACTACGAAAGCAAGGCCCAAGGGAATATCATGAAGCTTGTTTCGATTCCTTCGAATCGTGGCGATATCATCGATCGTAATGGTGAGCTACTCGTCACCAGCGTACCTCAGTTTGCCTTGACCATTGATTGGATGGAGTTACAAAGTGCCCAAAGTGAAAACTGGAAAGAAGTTATTACTCGTTTGGCTGGCTACATTAAACCCTATTGGCCAATAGAGAAACAAGGGGTTGAGTTCATTGCCGAAGATATTTTGGTAATGATTCAAAATCAGCAATGGGAACGCTATCGTCCTGTGACGGTTATGAGCAATGTTCCAGATCCCTTGAAGGCAATTATAGCGGAGCATAAGGATGAGCTGCCGGGTGTTAACGTAGAAGCGTTACCGGTGCGTGATTATCGAAAGAATACACTTGCTGGACATCTTCTTGGTTATGTGCGTGAAGTGAGTGAAGAGGAGATTGACAAGTTTAATCAAGATCCCTATGCTCAGGAGGCAGGCTTTACTTACACACATGGGGATCTGGTCGGCAAAATGGGTGTAGAGAAAAGCTATGATTATTGGCTGCGCGGAAGAGAAGGGGTACAGCAGGTCATTGTCGACAACAGTGCTCGTCCCATAGCTAAAGAAGTCATCCAGCCTGCGGAACCGGGGAAAACTCTTCAGCTAACTCTTGACGCTGAGCTGCAAGCTGTTATGGAAAAGGCGCTAGATGATGTGTTCAGAAATGAAGTGCACAAGGACCGTCCGGATGCTAATGCCGGAGCGGCAGTGGTTATTGAAGTTAAGACGGGCAAGATACTGGGCATGACTTCGCGGCCTTTTATGAATCCTAACGATTTGACCGGTATTATTTCAGAGGAAATTGCTACGAGATATTTCACAGCGGAAGAGGCGGCCTCTTTTGACCGAGCGTTAGCCGGGACTTATGCACCCGGATCAACTTTTAAGATGACGACGGCCTTGGCTGGCTTGCATTCAGGTGTAGTGACACCCAGCGAGCAGTTTAATAGCTCCAATGTAGCAGCCACCTTGGGGACTGTAAACGGTATTCAGGAATGGTCGCCAGGTGGATTTGGCTTAGTGAATTTAAATCGGGCGATGGCGAAATCCTCAAACACCTATTTCCAAGCTGTAGGGCAGAGAGTGTTTGCTAAAAATGGCGAAATGCTAAAGCAAATCGCCAATGAGCTGGGGCTTGGTGTCTATTCTGGGGTAGATATCCCCGGTGAATCTAAGGGTAATGCTCCGTCTCCTGAATGGAAAAAAGCAACCTTTGGCCCTGCATATGAAAAAACCAGAGATAATGATCTTGCCGAGATCGAAAAAGAGTTTAAGACAAAGCTTGCGGAAGCTAAGGATGAAGATGCCAGAAAAAAGCTAGAAAACCAGAAAAAAGCTAAAATTGATCAAGTGCATGCTGAATATAACTACAATGTCCGTTGGTTTGTAGATTGGCAATATTTTGAGACCTTCAACACCGCTATCGGGCAAGGGGATAATACCTATACTCCTTTGCAACTGGCAAATTACGTTGCTACGGTAGTCAATGGCGGTAAACACATGCAACCCTATATAGTAGATAAGATCCTTGACCCGGTCACTGGAGAAGTTGTTCATCAAAACCAACCTGTTGTGAGAAATACGGTCTCTGTCTCGCCTGAAAACTTAAAGGCGGTTAAAGAAGCAATGAGCAAGGTAACCAGTGGAGAAGGAACGGCGGCTTGGCTTTTTGCGGATATTCCTCAATATACAGGTGGGGGCAAGACCGGTACCGCTCAGATCGGATCGAAGAATACAGCGGCTGGGGATTTATTTAATGGAGTCTATGTGGGTTTTGCACCTTATGATGATCCCGAAATTGCTTTTGCCGGAGTTGTAGAATACGGATATCACGGGGGAGATACAGCTGGCCTTATAGCTAAGGCAGCATTTAAGCAATATTTTGGTTGGTAGTCGACCCAGTGACAGGGATTTGGTGGTAATATAACGAAAGAATGGATAAAAACGAGGAAAATTACCCTCGTTTTTTTCTTTTCCCGAAAGGGAAAAGGGTGAGCATTGTAGAATTAGTATGAGCGTCAACTAAATGGCGTAAATTTTTAATGCACAAAACTTCGGACTTGGACAAGCTTTCCTTTAGGCTAAGGCGCCGAAGAGCATACCATGGAATAATTGGGGGATTAACGGTTGACACGGACAGAGCATATTGCCTTGAAAGGCACCCGGGAGGGCTTAATTTTATATTTGGATCCCGAGGCAGATTTTTCTGTTTTGATGGATGAATTGAAAAAACTACTAGATGACTCCGACCAGTTCCTGCTAGGTGCGAATGTTCGCTGTTATGGGGGAGAGAAAGAGTATACCCCGGCGCAACAGGAAGAGCTGATATCCTGTTTAAGCAAGTATAGTCTTGCTTTTAATGGGTGGCTTACATCCGCAGAAGTATACTCTAGTGCACGGAAGACACCATCGGTTCAAGAGGTTGAGCCACCACGTGTTCTGGAAGAAGGTATGGTAGAAGGACCTAGTCTTTTTGTGGAGCGCACCCTTCGTTCCGGAGCTAGCATCCAGTATGACGGTCATGTGATTGTTGTAGGAGATGTGAATCCTGGAGCTGAGATCGTAGCTACGGGAAATATCGTGGTTATAGGTTCTCTTAAAGGGGTTGCTCATGCGGGTGCTACAGGAGATCGAACATCGACAGTGATTGCCTATCATTTAGCACCAACACAGCTAAGAATTGCGGATCTGGTGACGCGATCCCCGGAAGATGAGCTGGAATGGAGGGGCCCGGAATGCGCACGGATTAAGGGTGACCGCCTTATAGTGGAAGGGATTCAGCTCAATGGACTAAGGGGAAAAAAGATATAGCATGAAGGAAATTTAGAAAGGTAGGTTGAACTATGGGAGAAGTCATTGTCGTCACCTCAGGAAAAGGTGGGGTTGGTAAAACTACCACTTCGGCCAATATAGGAACAGGACTTGCTGCAGCGGGCCAAAAAGTGGTTTTAGTAGATACAGACATCGGCTTACGTAATCTCGATGTAGTAATGGGGCTAGAAAATCGAATTGTCTATGATATTGTGGATGTCACAAGTGGTGTGTGCCGTTTGAAGCAGGCGTTGATCAAAGATAAGCGGTTTGAGAATCTCTATCTACTCCCGGCAGCCCAGACCAAGGATAAAAACGCTGTAACCCTTGATCAAATGAAAGCCCTCTGTGATGATTTAAGGAAAGAATTTGACTATGCTATCGTTGACTGCCCTGCCGGAATCGAGCAAGGTTTTCGCAATGCGATTGTTGGAGCTGACCGAGCCGTTGTGGTCACTACTCCTGAGGTCAGTGCGGTCCGCGATGCAGACAGGATTATTGGACTTCTGGAAGCGGCAGACCTGCGCAATCCGCGTTTAATTATTAACCGGATTCGGCCCCATATGGTGAAACGTGGCGATATGATGGATATTTCAGATATCCTAGATATTTTGGCCATTGACCTAGTCGGCGTAATTCCTGATGATGAAAGCATCGTCATTTCTACAAACCGTGGTGAACCAGCAGTTATGGATCAATCCTCCCGCGCTGGAGAAGCATACCGAAGGATTACCCGGAGAATCCAAGGAGAAGAGGTTCCCTTGATGAATCTCGATGCTCCGGATGGATTTATGGATAAACTGAAGAAATTATTCGGTATGAAATAAGTGCTTGGCACTCAAGAGGAGGAATAGGCCATGTTAGACTTTATTAATCGTATCCTAGGAAAGGAACCGGCTTCTAAGAACGTCGCAAAAGAGCGCTTAAGGCTTGTCCTCGTACATGACCGAGCTACCATCTCGCCGCACATGTTAAATCAGCTGAAAGAGGACTTGATCAAAGTTATTTCGAATTATATGGAGATCGATGAGAGTGCCTTAGAGGTTAACTTAAATCAAGATGATCGAGAAGTGGCCTTAATTGCCAATATTCCTGTCATAAAAATGAAAAGAGATTATTCCACTAAGGGATAATGAGCCACGTTGTGCTGCGGCTTATGCACCGCAGGGTTGTTGTTGGACAACCCTGTGGTGCTTTTGCATTAATGCTTATGGGGTAGGTATAAGATGTATGTATGAGACGGTTGATTAGGTATAAGAAGATTAAATAGAAATAAACTTTGACCTGCAAAGCTTTGGCTGACTTATCCCTTGTGTTATAATGGAAGTTGTAATTTCGTGGTGAAAAAGGGGTACTACTTATGCTCGATCGTCGGATGCTGAAAAATATTGATATTCTCTTTGTATTTTTCTTTTTTTTGTTATTGGCTTCTAGCCTAGTCATACAGAGCACAGCATCTTTTAATGTTATTGAGTCCCAACCCTATCACTACCTAAAGATTCAATCCCTCTGGGTTGCCACAGGACTTGTTTTATGCACAATTGTAGCTTTGTTTGATTATCAAAAGCTCAGAAGATTTTCTTGGTGGATTTATGGGTTTAATATTATATTATTGCTTGCAGTATTTGCCTTTGGTGAGTCGGCCAAGGGAGCACAACGCTGGATTCCCATCACTTCGACACAAAACATTCAGCCTTCAGAATTTGCAAAACTTTTTATCATTATAACCTTCGCGGATTTCTTAGCTAAGCGTCAAGGAAAACTCAATCGATTTCGAGATTTTATTCCGCCCTTCTTATATATTCTCGTTCCGATGTTGCTGATCTTAAGGCAACCTGATTTAGGGACAACGTTAGTGTTTGTGGCAATTTTTATCGGGATGATGTTCGTTGCCGGGGCGAATCCATGGAAATTCGGTGGCTTGATTGTCGGTGGAGGACTTCTGGTGGCCTTAGCCCTGTGGTTGCATTTTTCCACTAACTTACCAAGCTGGTTGCAGTTTGCCCAAGGGCTTCCCTTGCCCCTTCATGAATATCAGCTCAAACGTTTGACAGTCTTTCTTGATCCTGCATCTGATATAAGTGGCGATGGTTACCAGATCATTCAGTCCATCTGGGCCATCGGGTCAGGTGGATTTTGGGGAAAAGGCTTTCGACAGGGGACACAGGCCCAGTTGGATTTTCTCCCTGAACACCACACCGATTTTATTTTTTCCGTAGTGGGTGAGGAATTTGGATTTATTGGTACCATCACCCTGTTGTTCTTTTTCTTTGTCTTTTTACTCCGAGCTATTAATATTGGCATGAAAGCTAAAGATGTATACGGGACGATTATTGCCGGGGGTGTTGTCTCGATGTTCACCTTCCATATTCTTGTCAACGTGGGCATGACGTCGGGGATTATGCCGGTGACCGGGATACCCCTCCCGATTATTAGCTATGGCGGAAGTGCCATGTGGACGAATTTAATGGCCATTGGCCTTTTGCTCAGTGTTAACATCCGGCGACAACGATTAATGTTTTAAGCGAAATCCCACCTGAACAACTAAGAACAGCTATGAAGCTGTTCTTTTTTTTCCTCCCCTTGCATAAGTTTTAGCAGGATGTACGAGCTTAGCACTGCTTGACTTCAGTTTAAATGCAGGAGGCATGAGGCAGTTAGTAATGGAAAAAAGCGAGGGAAACGTATGAATCCATATGAACGATGGGATGATTGGGAATGGGAAAGGGCGGCTCAAGAGGTTGGCAGAGAAAGAGGATATCGCAGCGAAGAGTGGCCCCGTAAACGACCATATATGACGAAAAGAAAACGGTTGGGGCCGTTATACCAATGGACTGGTCTGCAGAAGAAGACCACCCTTGCCGTAGCGTTTTTTCTTATGGTTTTTTTTGCTTCCAAAGGTGAGGATGTGATATCTGAAGGGCTCTATTCAGCCTATCAGGGAACGGTGCAAAGCAGCAATTATTATGCATCTCTTAACGGGATGGCTTTGCAAGTGCTGGGTATGGGTGTTGACAACAAAAGTACTCCAGTGGATGCCAGCATGCAAGGCAGATTTATACCGCCGGTCTCCGGCAAGGTTATGGCTGGCTTTGGAGAGGCGGGGGAGGGGCAAGCGAGCTTGCATCAGGGTATTGATGTTGCCAGTGCCTTGGGAATTCCAGTAATTGCTCCTTATCAAGGGGTCGTAACTCTAGTGGGAGAAGACCCGCAGTTAGGGAGGGTAATAAAGCTCGATTTTGGTAACGGTTGGACGGGGGTTCTCGGTAATTTTGGTGATATCGGAGTCACAGTGGGTCAACGAGTTGAGGCAGGGGAAGCTTTGGGTACGGTGGGGCTGTCCGCCCCTCTGAAGAAAACCTGGCTGCATATTGAATTCCGCAAGGATGGGGTGCCAGTGGATCCTTTACCCTATTTAGTGCCGGCAAATTAAACCGTTACGATAATTCATTGCAAAAAAGGAAGAGATCAGATGGAGATAGCTCGCGTTCAAGGGATTAGTATCATGGTTCATCCGACCTTTTGGTTGGTTCTGCTTGCTTATGGAGTCCTGGGAATGATAACCCAGGCTCTTCTTATCTTTCTTCTGGTGATGGGGCATGAATTGGCTCATCTTTTGACGGCTAAAGCCTATGGTTTCAGGGTGATTGGGTTAGAGCTTTATCCTTTTGGCGGTGCAGCTCTTTGTGAAGACCTTTTTGAGGGGAGGAAACTGGAAGAAAGCATGATGGCCGCGGCTGGGCCGGTCTTTAATCTTATTCTGCTTTTCGGTGCACAAACCTTGCGATGGGAAGGGATCTGGATGGGACCCCTGTCAGAGGATTTTGTGCAAATTAACTTTTGGTTAGCTGTGTTTAACCTAGTTCCCGTGCTCCCTTTGGACGGGGGCAGAGTGGTCCGGGCTATATTTTCCGATACCTTTGGTTTTGTTCAAACGACAAAAGGCCTGGCACGTGCGGGTCAAGCCTTCGGGACGATTCTAGGTATTATCGGTCTTGCCTTATTGGGTCGAGGAGCCTACGACGGCATCGCCATCTGTTTTCTACTGGCGGGGTTCTTCTGGGTGTCAGGGCACAAGGAAATTGCCTCGGCGCGACTGACTTTCCTGCGCCAAATTACTCGCAAGAAAGAGGAACTGCTCCACAAAGGTCTTATGAAAAGCAAATCCATCACTGTAACTGCAGACGTTCCCTTGATTCGTGTCGTGGAAGGATTAACTCCAGATCGTTATGCTCTAATCCATCTGCCAGGAGGTGAAGCCTTTGGGATTGAGCGCACCTTAACGGAAACTCAAGTTGTCGAAGGGATGCTCAAGAAAGGGATACAGTTCCCCATTGGGAAGCTTTAAAGTCAGAATATAAAGCAAGCTTTTTACATCATTCAGTCAGTAAACTGCGCTGAGCAAACTAAGGCTCAAACTCGCTTTGGGGACAGGGTTCCCGCCTAAATCGTCTCCTCGAAAGCACTGCTTTCGCACTTGTTCTCATAGGCAGCGCCACACCTCCATGTGAGTCGCCCATGCTGAAGTCTGGGTTCTCGTTTTCGTCAAGTTTGTTTTGCAGCTCGTTTGAAATCCTTCATTCCTGTAAAAAGCTTTCTTTTGGGTCTAGTAACCTGAAGCTTGCTTTCAAGGAGCTCAAGTTCCTATCTTGGCTTATCCTCTATCGTTGTGCTATAATTATTAATTACTGACGAACAAGCATAACAAGGAGGAGTAGCTGAAGCATGAGTGAGAATAAGGCGGCTGAGATTCATAAGCAGGTGGAACGTTTCCTGCCTAAGGTCATGAAGCCGAGTCGATATTTAGGCACGGAATGGAATGCAATACGTAAAGACTGGGATCAGACCAAGGTGCGAATGGCTTTTGCTTTCCCGGATGTCTATGAAGTTGGGATGTCTCATCTAGGGCTACGGATTCTCTATCACTTAGTCAACTCTTATGATGATTTTCTTTGTGAACGGGTCTTTGCCCCATGGGTAGATATGGAAGAAAAAATGAGGGAACGCCATATTCCCCTCTATGGGCTGGAATCAAATCAGCCCCTTGCAGAATTTGACGTGATAGGATTTACCTTACAATACGAAATGAGTTTTTCCAATATCCTTAACATGCTTGATTTGGCAGGTATTCCAATGCGAGCCAAAGACCGAGGCCCGGAACATCCTTGGATTATCGCCGGTGGTCCCTGTGCCTATAATTCGGAACCCATCGCGCCCTTTATCGATTTCTTGATGGTTGGTGAAGCAGAAGAGACCTTGCCGGAGCTGTTGCGATTAATCCAAGAGCAAAAAGAAAACCCGGTTTCCCGTGAAGAATTCCTATTAAAAGTATCTCAAGTCGAAGGGGCTTATGTCCCTGAATTTTATGAGGTTCATTATCAAGAGGATGGCAGAATCCAAAGGATTGAAGCAGATCCTCGCGTCCCCCAAGTGGTACAAAAGGCAATTGTCAGGGATTTGGATCAAAGCTACTTTCCGACCAGTCCCATTGTTCCTTACATGGAGATTATTCACGATCGCATGATGTTGGAAGTGATGCGCGGGTGCTCTAGGGGATGCCGTTTCTGTCAAGCGGGAATACTTTATCGACCGGTCCGGGAACGTTCGCCGGAAACTTTATTAAAGCATGCTGAAGAGTTAGTGAAATCTACAGGCTATGAGGAAATCTCCTTGACCTCTTTGTCTACCGGGGACTACAGCTGTATCCAACCGGTGATACGGGGGATCCTAGATAAATATAGTGAAGATAAAGTGAGTGTGTCCTTGCCTTCACTCCGACTGGATTCTTTTGATGTGAAGCTGGCCGAAGAGGTGCAGAAGGTGAGAAAATCTGGTCTTACTTTCGCTCCGGAAGCAGGCACTCAGCGTTTACGTGACGTCATCAATAAAGGGGTTACGGAAGAGAACCTGATGGAGGCGGCAGAATCCGCCTTTAAATCGGGATGGTCCAGTATTAAGCTCTACTTTATGATTGGTTTGCCGACAGAGACCCAAGAGGATATCGATGGCATCGTTACCTTAGCAAAGAAAGTGGTCGACTTAGGAACGCGACTGGGTCGACGTAATGTTCACGTCACGGTATCGACAAGTTCCTTTGTGCCGAAAAGTCATACCCCCTTTCAATGGGAGCCCCAAGAAGGGATGGCTTCTCTTGACCAGAAACAAAAATACTTGCGTGAGAAGTTGCGCGACCGTCGTATCAAATATAACTATCATGATGTGGAAACCAGCTATCTCGAGGCGGTTTTTGCGAAAGGGGATCGACGGCTGGCTGATGTGCTGGAACTGGCGGTTAAGAAAGGTTGTAAGTTTGATGGGTGGCATGAACATTTTAAATATGACACTTGGCTGGAATGCTTAGAGGAGTTAGGGCTTGACCCGCACTTCTACGCCAATCGGGCGATGGACTACGACGATGTCCTGCCCTGGGATCACATCGAGAGTGGTGTGAATAAACGCTTCCTCGTTGATGAACACCATAAAGCCTTGCAAGAAACGCGCACACTAGATTGCCGGCATCTGGATTGCACCGGGTGTGGCATCTGTCCTGATCGAGGGGTTCAGATTGATTTGAAAGGGTGAGAGCCTTGAGGGTAAGAATCGCCTATACGAAGCTTGAAGAAGCGAAATACATTGCCCATTTAGATTTAGCAAAGGTCTTTGAACGGGCTTTGCGCCGAGCGGGTGTCCGCTTGGCTTATTCGGAAGGATTTAATCCCCATCCGAAGATTTCTTTTGGCTCGGCGCTGGCCGTAGGAGTCGAAGGGGTAAACGAGTATGTGGATATTGAGTTGGAGCAGGAGATTGATCTTAAAGAGATTCTCGGTCGTTTGCAGGAGCAGCTTCCAGCGGGAATCCGTTTGAAGGAAGGTCGGCTTGTTACCCCTGCGGCTAAAGCCTTGATGGCAGTCTTGAATGCGGCAAGCTACGAGATTGCTGTTTCAATAGGCCTGCCGGTCAGCGAGGAACGGCTGCAGGAGGGAATTTCTGCTTGGCTAGGGAGAAGTCATGTAGCCTATGCTCGCTATAGCAAAAAGGGCAGGGTGGAAAAGGATATTCGACCTTGGGTTAAGGTATTGAAGGGAAAAATCCAAGGGGATGAAGCTGTCTTTGAATTAGAAGTTGAAGTAGGTAATCAAGGGAGCGTTCGACCCGAGGAGGTCATTGCTAGCCTTTGCGATTTAGAAAACCTCCCCTTAGATTTGGATCATCTACGCATCAAGCGAACCGGAATCTATGTGAACTACGAAGGACAAAAGTTCTCTCCCATGGATCATGAAGCCTTCGGGAAGTGAGGAAACGCCCGTGAAAGAGATTGTGCTGCAAGGACAAGGTCAAACCATGCGCGCAGCGGTTCTTGAAGATGGAGAGTTGGTCGAGGTTCATGAAGAGGAGGGCATGCTATCCCGTCTGGTTGGCAATATTTATCGAGGAAGGGTTGTCAACATTTTGCCAGGAATGCAAGCAGCCTTTGTCGATATCGGTCTAGAGAAGAATGCTTTCCTGTATGTGGGCGATGCAGTGCCCTTCCAATATGATGAGGATGAGAAGCTCCCGACCTCGACCGAGCTACGTGTGGAACAGGTACTTAAGCCTCGTCAAGAGCTTTTAGTTCAAATAGCAAAAGAACCTGTAGGGTCAAAGGGAGCTCGAATCACGACCAATCTTACTATTCCTGGTCGTTATGCCGTTCTGATGCCCCACACGGAATACGTAGGTGTATCACGCAAGATTACCGATGAGCAGGAGAGGTCACGTCTGAGGGAGATCGCACGAGCGGCCTGCCCGCCTGGGAAAGGGATTGTTGTTCGGACCTTAGCCAAAGGAATTGATGCCCAAGAACTTGTCGATGACCTGGAAGAGCTCGTGACTTTGTGGGATCAGGTAGAAAAGAAAGTTCCCCATGTTTCGATTCCGGGGTTGGTTCATCAAGACGTGAATCTGGTAGCGAGGGTGATTCGCGATTGGATCGATCGGGAGGTCGAAATCATTACGGTTAATCAACCGGAGGTTGCGGAAGGGATGCGTCAGGCTTTAAGAGAGTTAGGTCATCCGGCCGCGAACCACGTGAGTTTAATTTTTCAAGAGGATATCTTTTCTAGGTATGGTATCGATGATAAAATCCGTCACGCCCTTCTCTCAAGGGTATGGTTGAAGAGTGGTGGCTATTTAGTGATCCAGCAGACTGAAGCACTATCTGTCATTGATGTGAACACAGGAAAATATATAGGGGAGAAGTCCCTCCAAGATACAATCATGCATATTAATCAAGAAGCTGCTGCGGAGATTGCGCGACAGATTCGTTTGCGTAATTTGGGCGGAATCATTATTATTGACTTTATTGATATGACAACTGAAGAAGCCAAAGAGCAGCTAATGAACGTCCTGGAAAAGGCTGTAGCTCAGGATAAGGTAAAGTGTCAAATCATGGGCTTAACTCAATTGGGACTTGTGGAAATGACACGTAAGAAAGTAGGACAAACTCTCGAGGTACGCTATGGACAAGCCTGTCCCCATTGTGAAGGTACAGGGAGAATAGAGAAGGGTTGAAGGTCTGTGGAGATCTTCAACCCTTTTTACGTCAGTATTATGAGATGCGATTTTCTTGGGCAAAGGCTTGTGTCAATTCTTGCGCTAATTCTTCTAGTTTGTCTCTGGTGACTTGAGAATCTGTAATTAAGCGAATGGTGCTTAATAATTGGACCGGATTGGGGGATTGAAAAATGTTCCTTCCGATAGAAATCCCTTGGGCACCAGCCTGCAGAGCATCATAAATCATGAATAGTAGTTCAGCTACAGTTGATGTTTTTGGACCGCCAGCAATGACGACAGGAACCATAACCCCTTGGGTCACTTCCGAAAAGGATTCTACTGATCCGGTATAATTGACTTTTATAATATCTGCTCCCAGTTCTTGGGCAATACGGGCAGCATGTTTCACTTTTCTCGGATCAAACTCGTTTCCTGTGGAACCATCTCTGACATACATCATAGCTAGTAAGGGGATTCCCCAACGTTGGCAGTCTTCTGATACTCTGCCAAAGTCCCGAAGCATATGCGATTCGGAGGGGTTACCCAAGTTGACGTGAATAGAAACAGCTGTCGCCCCCAAACCAATGGCATGCTCTACGGTGGAAACAAGTTCTTTGCGTTGAGAATCTGAGGAAAGATTTGAGGATGCTGAGAGATGAAGGATGAGTTCACATTGGCTAGCTCCTAAAACGTTAGAAACTTGAGGAACAAGACCTTTATGAAGGACGATAGCATTAGCCTTTCCTTGAGCAATAAGGCTAACAGTCTTTGCGACATCCTCAATTCCATCGATGGGGCCAGCTGTGACTCCATGGTCCATGGGTACGATGATAATTCGGTCGGAGCCTTTAAAGAGACGCTTAAGGCGAATTTCTTTCCCAGTCACTCGTTTGTCCTCCTGTAATTGCTTTCGGGACAAGGAACCTGTCCCTTTGTCTCACTCTTGCCTTATTACTTTTCCAAGATGGTTTCGTTAACCTTAATTCCTACATGACGCCCTGGTTCGCCTACGTAGGATAGGAGTTGGTCTCCAGGATTAATAAGTGTTGCATTTTTGGGTTTTCCATCAGCACCCATGATGCGAATATGCCAGTCATCTTGAACAATGACGTTAATCTCTTTGCCTGCGGCCTCTCCCTTAATGAGGAGTAGAGGCCGTACTTCTGTTTTGATACGTCCCACGCTGAGAGTCCGTACTTCACCTTGGGTGTTTACGCAGAGGACATGACTTCCTGCCGCAAGGTCGGTAAGATATTCCGCGGTGTTATTAGGCATCCAAACGTAGGAGTGGACGGCTCCCGCATTCACTCGGAACGGGCGGAGATTCATATAAGGGAGGTGATGGGTCTCGGAACAAACAAGAATCCCGCCTTGGGAAGTAGATCCAATCAGCATACCTTCGTCTTGAGTCATGAGGCCGGTAGTATCAATACAGGACCTCAGCCCCATACCAATATGCCGAACCTCAGTTACAGTTAAGGGCTGAAGATTCAGCTTTGCGATAGTATCCTTTTGTAAAAAATCACATACTTTGATAATTTCATGAATATCCGTACTGGCAAAGGTAACTCCGTCGCTTCCTTGCTCCATGACACCGAAGCATACTTCCATATCAGTCAGGGTGGATACTGGTTTGAGAATGTTTGTTTTTCCTTGTTGAAGTCTAGCAATGATAAGCTCAAGAGGAATATTCGTGGGTAAGTCAAAATCCACGAGGGTATAGTCATAATTTGCAGCGTCTTGCCAAGCGGATTCTAAAGCAGTTCGGCCGACGATATCGAAGAATACACAAGTTTTATGACTCTTTGCTTTGGCATAGTGTAAGAGATTTTGATCCTTCGAGAGAACTGTTGCCTCGATACTAAGATCATCGATTTCTTCTCGTGTAGATATTTCGATCATAGCCTGCGTTTTTAAAGGGTAGTGCCCTTCATCCCATTGGGGTTTAGTAAGAATTATTTTTTCGATGATCGAGTTATTAATCAAACTCCATATTTCTTGACGTTCAATAGGGAGATTTCTACCGTCAAACCAAACCTCACGTCGGGAATCTCTTTCCTTTTCCAAACAATTTCATCTCCGTTTCTTAAGGGTGTCCGCTTATAACAAAATAACGTCAGAATAATGTATTCAAAAACCTAACAAAGGTGAAGAAAGGAGAAAGGAGCAAAATCAAATAATTACCATATAATGGAATGAAATTTTCAAATCTCTGAAGTGGGGTGTTGGTATTGGAGAAGATCTATGAATGTAAGAAATGCGGTGCACATCATTGGGCCTCTGAATGGGAAGAGATGACCTCAAATCTCACTGGAATTTCTGCCCAGAGGTATACGCTCGATTATTGCCCTTCCTGTAAGCAGGTTGGTGAGATAGAGGAAATAGATTATTTGAATTCAGGATTTTACAACAGGTTTTGGCCTTACTCTATAGATAAAAAGGATCTTCTTAACCAGTACCCCGAAATAGACAAGTGGCTGTGAGTAAGACCCGAGGGGTAGGGATATAGAAAGGAAAACAGCCACGATCCGAGTTGTTCGATCGTGGCTGTAAGTATGCAGAAACCTTGCCTGGTCTTATGAGTTTTAAGGACTATTCTCGTGTAATCTTTTCAAGGATTATTGGATCCTTCGTTATTTGGGAGAGCTTAGCCCAAACCGCCTTCGTCTGCTCTTTTTTTCCTACTCGTTTATATGCGACCCCTAAGTCATAGAGCAGTTGGTGGTAAAAAACCTCACTAATGGCCTTTTTGTCATGCTCATACCTAGTAATGAGGGTGTTAAAATCCTCAATCGCTGAACCGGTACGATGAAAAACCATCTCGGGAAGGTTAAAGTTTACATAAGCTCGGATGCTCCGAGTCTCGATATTTTGCGGGTCCTTGGCGATTACTTTGTCTAGCATTTTCATCCCGCTGAGGGCAAGCTTCAGCTTTTGATTAGGGTCAATAGAGTCCCGTCCCAAAAGAGCGGTTGAACTTCCTAAATAGGCTTCAACGAGAAGGCTTTGAGGATCGGCCCTGTGAAGCTTCTCAAAGATTTCGTAGGCCTTTTTTACTGCGTATTTATCCCCCGCAATTCCGAGTTCATGGAGCTTTACTCCATTGGAAAAAAGTTGTTGATGGTTCGGGTCGTTTGTCATTTCAGACCTCCCGCATTTTTAGATTTCGATGAACTTTCTGAGGTTTTCTTCATCTGCATGGAACTGCTCTGGAGTACCGCCGTAGACGATTTTGCCTTTGTTCATGATATAGATAAAGTCCGCTATTTTGGTTGCAAAGCGGATATTTTGTTCGACTAAAAGGATCGATAGACCGGTGTTTTTTAGACTAAAGATCTTTTCCCCAATATCTTTGATGATGGTTGGCGCAAGTCCCTCAAAGGGTTCATCCATTAAGAGCAAATCAGGTTCAGTCATCATAGCTCGCCCGATAGCAAGCATTTGCTGTTCTCCGCCACTTAATTTCTTCCCTAGCTGCTTCGAGCGTTCTTCGAGGATGGGGAATAATTCGTAGGTCCGATCGAGTAGATCGGTCGCCGATGCTGTTTTCTTGTTATACCCTATCATTAGATTTTCTTTGACTGTGAGAGAACGGAAAATTCTTCTTCCTTGGGGGACAAGAGCTATCCCCATTTGGGCTATTTTAAACGAGTGCAGCCCACTGATCCGATGATCTCGAAACGTGATTTCCCCCTGACTGGGTGGATTGATGCCGATGATCGAATGGATTGTTGTGGTCTTTCCCATACCATTGCGACCTAGTAAGGCAACAACAGAACCCTTTTCGACCTCTAGCGAAACCCCTTGAAGGATATGACTCTCCCCATAATGAGCATGAACATCCCTGAGCTTAAGCATAGTAGCACCTCTTTTAATCGGTTGTACCCAGATAGACTTCCTTGACTCGCTGATCGGAGCGCACTTCTTCTTGAGACCCTTCAAACAACACCCGACCATAATTCAGAACGGTTATGCGATCGGCGAGATCGAATACAACCTCCATATCATGTTCGATGATTAGAACGGTGATTTCTCGGGAGAGATTGCGAATCATGGAAGTGATTTTCTGGGTTTCCACGGAGGACATACCTGCCGTAGGTTCATCAAGGAGGAGTAAGCGGGGGGATTGGGCCAGGGCTAATAGCAGTTCAACTTGCCGTTGATCACCGTAGGAAAGCTCCTTCACTGGCATATCTCGCTTTTCCCACCAACCCCAAGTCTCAAGAAATTCCTGGGGTGACGATTGAGTATGATGGGGAAGTATAGCCAGATGGATATTTTCCAAAAGAGTTAAGTTAAAGAAGAGATTGTTCTGTTGGAATGTACGGGCAAGCCCTGCACGGGCTCTGCGGTAAGGGGAAAGGTGTTCAGATCGTTTGCCAAAGAGCGAAATTGTCCCTGAGTTGAGAGGAAGAGTTCCACTAATGATATTGAAAAGTGTGGTCTTTCCGGCGCCATTAGGGCCTATGATAGCTCTTCTTTCTCCCACTTCGACGGAGAGGGAGACATCTTGCAATACGGCAAGCCCCCCAAAAGTTTTACAAGCGTTTAGTATTTCTAATGCGTTCATAGTTCTTCAGACCCTTTTTGCTTAGTTTGATGGTCTGTCCCGCCACACCATCTCGGAGATACATGACACAAAGGATAAAAATAATCCCCATGGACATGGGCCAACGCTCAGTCTGGGCGCTGATAAGATTTTGCAGGATAAAGATGCTACCAGCTCCTATGACAGGCCCGATTAAGGTTCCGGCCCCACCCACGATGACCATTAGTATAACGAGGCCGGACATGGACCAATCCAGTTGTTGAGGGCTAATAAACCCATTGAAATAGACAAAGAGAACACCGGCTAACCCGGCAAACCCACCAGCAATAGCATAGGACAGGTATTTTATCAACCAAGTGTTATAGCCTAGGGCTTGCATTCGTGATTCGCTTTCTCTTACCCCGATGATAGAGCGTCCTAGTTTGGAACGAACAATTTTCCATAGGACAACACTACACAGAACAAAGAAAACAAGGACAAGATAGTAGAAATTCTGTGAATCCCACATGGAAAAGGGTAAACCAAGATTCGGTCGAGGAACCCCGGATAAACCGTCATCACCGCCGGTTAAGGAACGCCATCTCCAGGCGAGAGCAAAAATCATTTGTCCAAAGGCTAAGGTGATCATTAGGAAATAGGGGCCAGAACTCCTCAAGACCAATGAACCGAGTAGAAGAGCGAGGAGTAGTGAAGTGAAAATACCTGCCAGAAGAGTTAGCCAAAAATTTTCTACTCCTCGTGTGACAAGGATCGCAGCAGTATAGGCTCCCACGCCAAAGAAGGAAGCATGGTTAAAGGAGACCAGTCCGGTATAACCCACTAAGAGATCTAGGCTCATAGCAAACAGGCCGTATATCAGGACCTGGGTCAAGAGACTTAGGCCATAAGCAGAAAGAAGTGACGGTAAGATCACGAGGGCCATGAGGGTAATGATACTTCCGATAAAGGGGAAGCTACGCCAGTTCAGCTTCACTTCAATTCCTCCTTCCCCAATAGGCCGGAGGGTTTAAAGATAAGGATCAGAGCCATGGTGACATAGATAGTGAACATGGCAAAGTCAGGAAATAGGGCTTTGCCAAAGGTTTCAGCGAACCCGATTAATAGACTACCCAGGAAGGCTCCTTCCAGGGTTCCTAGTCCTCCGACGACTACGACAGCCAAAGCAAGTACAAGGATCTCAAAATCCAGACCCGGATAGGCACCGGTAATCGGGCCGCTTATGACTCCACCGAGGGCGGCGAGCAAAGCCCCAAGGGCAAATATTCCCGCAAAATAGAGTTGGATATTAATCCCTAGTGCACTGACCATTTCCTTGTCGTCCACGCCAGCGCGGATTATATTTCCTGTTCGAGTCTTCTCCAAGAAAAGCCAAAGGAGAACGGCTATGCTTAAGCCTATGAGAATCATACCAAAGCGATAGATGGGAAAGGCCTCCCCTAAGATCGAAACTGAACCCTCAAGGAAAGGGGGTTTGGGCAGGATACGGGGTACCCCGCCCCAGATCCCTTTGGCAATGTCGAGAAAAAGATAAGCAAAGCCGAAGGTTATCAGGACTTGATCCAGTTCTCGCTTGTAGAGCTTACGAAAGAAGAAGCGCTCCATGATGATTCCTAAAAGAGCCAAGGCTACACCGGCGCCAAGCAACCCAATCAGGAAGTTACCCGTTTTTTGAATGATTACAAATCCAATATAAGCTCCTAACATGTAATAGGAACCATGTGCGAGGTTAACAATTCCCATTAACCCAAAAATCAGAGAAAGTCCCGAGGCCAGTAAGAAAAGGAGTAGCCCGTAGGATATTCCGTTAAGGACTTGGATGATAAATGAAGAAAGATCCATGAGTTTCCCTCCCAAGGGTGAGAGTTTACTTATTACCACTCCAATAATCTGAGGTATTCGGGATACTCTTGATCACGGTATTTACTAACTTGCCGTCGACTTTCTCAACTTTGCGGATATGGGTGTCAAAAATCACATTCTGTGTTTTTTGGTCAAACTTGAAGGGTCCTCTGGGCGCGTCGAATTGGACGGTGCGAATGGCTTGAAGAAGTTTTTCCTTATCAGAAGTGTCTCCCTTTATGGCTCCGAGGGCTTTGACGATGACCTGAGCTGAGACATAGCCTTGTTCAGCAAACATATTGGGGCTATCGCCGTACTTGGCGGTATAATTTTTTACAAAGTTTTGGTTCTGAGGATTTGTTAAAGCTGCACTGTAATGAAGGGCGCTAATGATTCCTAATGCGGAATCACCTTGACCCGGAAGGGAGGACTCGTCGACAAGATCCCCGGCACTAAATAATGGAATCCTTTTGAGTCCGTATTCATCATATTGCTTAACAAATTTGATAGAATCGGCTGCTGAAAAGTGAACAAATACTGCATCAGCATCCTTGACTTGGGCTAGAAAGGGGCCATAATCAGTTGTACCTAGCTTAGGATAGATTTCTTGAATAACCTCGCCGCCTGCTTCTTTAAAGGAGATCATGAAGCCTTCGGCCTTTTCTAGACCTGCTGCGTAATCAGGTGCCATAACGACGATTTTGTGGATCTTCAGTTCGTTATACATATATTTAGCGAAGGGATATTCATACTGTCCATTGGCAAAGGATACGCGGAAGATATATTTACTGGCATCCCCTCGCGTTAAGTTCCGAGCTCCAGCGTTAGAGATAATAAAGGGTAATTCATTGCCTACCACATAATCTCGGATAGCATAAGCGACGGTGCTGCTCACAACCCCGGTTAGGATATCAATCTTTTCGCTCTCTACAAGTCTCCTGGTTTTTTGTAGCCCCACTTGCCCATTCATCTCAGAATCTTCTTTTATGAGTTTGATGTCGCGACCGCCCGCTTTCCAGCCGACCTCATCTAGGTATAGTTCTACTCCTCGGGTAATATCCACCCCATTACTTGTAAATACGCCAGTGTAGGGAACGAGTAAGCCTACTTTTATCGGATCTGTGCTAGCTTGCCCCTTGTCCGTTGGGGTATTACTTGCTTGATTCCCACATCCGGTCCCGGTAAGGCTCAAAAGAATGATGAGAAAGAGTATACCCATCCGGATGATTAATCTTCTTTTGTGCATGATCTTTAACTCCCCCTTTAAATTCAATAGACCTTCAATGATTCTTTTTGAAACCTCTACCTTCAGGTTATTCTAAAGGGGCTTAAACGGTGTTTGGGATTCTCTAATCTCTTTTGTATCGGAGCAATCACATATTCGAAATTGCACGCATACTTTATAAAGGATAAAACACAAGGTTCATGGATGGAGATTATTACAAGAAAGGGAGGCTGTTTAAGGATGCGAGTGACGTTTAATATTAGTTCGGGTTCTGAAGATCCCAAACAAGCCGTTGAGCTAAGGGAAAAGTTTGAAGCTCTAATGGTAGAATACGGGCTGCAAGGAACCACCCGTGGAGACGAATATAGCAAGCGGGCGATCTTTAACGGTTCTTATCGCACAGAAGAAAAAGAGGAATAATACTTAAAAGCACCGTACCTGCCGATTAGGCAGGTTTTTTTCTGCTACTCAGACTTCCTAGTTGCATGAGAGGAATCACAGGAGGATGGAAAATAGTGAAAAAGGGCTGGTGCCAAGAATCTTTCGGCTCCAGCCCTGTAGATTTTATAAAGTTTCGCTTATTCCTCTGGCTTCTCTTCTTTCTTCGGGCGTTTAGCTCTGTTCATTGCTTTTTCAAGGGCTTCCGCTCTCGCTTTTTCTTTTTCTTCACGACGAGCTTTTTTCTCCTCGGGGCTGAGTTTAATTCGTTCGGAAGTTTGGGGTGTGACAGGGGTGATCTCACCCTTTTTACGGTCTTTTCTGTGATGACGAGGGGTTGCTGTAGCAGTTAAAACAGTAGGATTTGTTTCATCCTTTTTACGGCGGCGACGTTTATTTTCTACTGTCTGACCAGTTGGCTGTTCAGGGTTAGTGTTGTTAGGGTGCTTTCTTTCTTTTCGTCTATCTTTTGCTTTCTCCTTTGCTTTTTCTTCAGCAATGTCTGTGGCGATATCTTTGAACTTATCTCGAATCTTATCTTTATCCATATCGAGTGCCCCTTTCTGTTCAATATTTGTAAATTGGCTATATTTTGGGTCAAGGGTGAGCTTCGAGAGCTTTTCCCAACACTTTTGGGCTTTCTCAGAGTCTCCGGCACGCTGATAACAGGCTCCTAGATCATAGAGTATCTGCAAATACTCCTCTTCTGGGAAAGCACTATGGTCTCTTTCATAGGCGAGCTTAAGAAACTTGAATTCTTTAACGACTTTTTCATTCCCTTGGAAGAAGCTGGGGGAATGATGGTGCATCACTTTTGCAAGAAGAAGGTGCAGGGTATAGTTGTGGGGATCCATGGCGATGGCTTGCTTAATCTGTTTCATCCCCTTGAAGAAATGGTGATAAATCTCCGCGGGATCTGTCTTGCCTTGCCCTAAGATAGCCATGCTGCTGCCGAGATACCCTTGGGCTACTGGATTAGTGATATCTGCCTGATGAGCTTTCAACAAAACTTCATAAGCCCTAGCACTCGCTTTCTTATGACCGGTGGCCGCGAGCCCATGAAGCCTTATTCCTTCACGGAGAAGTTCATCAGGGGTCTGATCTGCGGTGGAAGTCAAAGGGTTTTCTAGGTCTTCATCCAGAAGTTCACTAACAGCATCTGAATAGGGGGTATTTTCGCAACGTGCAAGTTTCAGCCAAGTAGATTGGGATTCCTCAGATAAATCTAATCGATCATAGGCATCCCCCAAGTCATAGAGTATTTGCCAATAGGTCTCTTCAGGAAGCAAGGATGAGTCTTCTTCATACCGACGAACAATATAGCTAAAATCATAAATGGCAGTAAGAGTCCGTCTGAAGAAGGCTTCCGGGATTTGATAACTATTGTACCCTCGAATAAATCGTATCGTTATATCGTCTGGCCTTGAGTTCACCGCTTGATCTAAGAGTTTGATCGCATGTGAGGCATGCCGAAACATTGTGCTGGTATCAGAGGAGTTTAAGCCAAGAAGACAGAGGCAGTCTGCATAATAGGCTTTATTTAGGGGGTCATGGGGATTGCGCTTATAAGCTTGTTTGAAGATATCAAAAGCTTTGTCGAGGGCGTATTCATCATCTTTAATCGCTCGACTATGCAGGCTGATCCCTTCCTGGAGTTTTTCATCGTACATGAGTTTAGACCATTCATTTTTGACACCGGACCTGGGTTCAGTTTGTCGCTGCCAACGGGGGAGCTTAGAACCTAAGAGACCTTCCTGGTCAATGAGCGCTTTGTATTTGGGATCGCTGGTGAGGGAAAGAAGCTTACGGCTAGTTGACTGTGATTCCTCTTTTTTATCCAAGCGATGGTATGCCAAGGCTAATTCGTAGAGAATCTGATAGTAGAAGTCTTCAGGAAATAAGGAATCGTCTTCATCATAGCGCGATACTAAGTATGTGAAGTCTTCAATGGCAGTATCGCTGCGATGAAAGAACTGTTCAGGGAGCCTTGCACATACAAAAGCGCGCAAGCTGCGAATATCCAGATTTTCAGAATCCAAGGAAACGACTTTATCAAGGATTTTTAATCCTTTGATGGCTAATTTAAAACGTTCAGTGACGTCTTGGGCATCTCTCCCCATTAAGGATATAACACATCCGAGATAGGCCTCCGCCATAAGATTTTGTCGATCATTTTGAAGCAAGTGGATAAGCAGTTTAAACGCTTGAGGGACAGCCTCTTTCTCTCCTGCCAGCCCTAATTGATAAAGGGTTATTGCTTCGGAGTAAAGCTCCTCGTTTGACTTCCCGCGGGGATCCACGGACTCCGAATCCAAAGACCAGATCTTTATATGGCTTATATCGGCTAGGGCGTCAGAAATCGGTGGCAGGGACACCGATGGAGAATCAGGGATAGTTGCTTCTGATAATACTGGCCCTGGGGGTGCCAGTTGTACGGGCTCTGGCACTAAAGATTCCACGGGTTCCACAGACTCTTCTAAGGGTTTTAATGGTTCTTCTTTCGGGGCCTGAACGGCAGGTGCTGGATTTTTGCGAAGAGGAACACTTGAAGATGCTTTGTCTTTAGAGAAGATATCAATTACCAAGTCAAGGGTTTGCTTGATTACAGGATTGATTGGATGACTAGCAACCTGTTGCTTTCCTAATGTGCGTGGTTTGGAAATCTCCTTAGAGGCAGGCATGTCGTTAGCTGTAACTAATGGAGGTGTCTTTGCCTGCGTTTTAAGAGGTTCACTTAGTGTCGGTTTTCTTCTAGGTGGGTGGGTTTGAATATTTGATGTGCTTGTGGTAAGGCTTTTTTTCTCAGTATTGGGTGGATGGTTGGTTTTGTCCTGCGGCTCTTTTTCATGTTTGGCCCATGGTTTATGCCAAAAAACTATTTTCTTTGACATTAGACAACTACCCTCCTATATAGCGATATTTCGCCATTAATATCCTTCCTTACATTATTCTGTGTTTCAATAGAGTGTGATAGAAGGCCGTGCTTAACTTTGGGCACGGCCACTTGATTTAGAGGTCTTTGCCCAGGGACATATTGTGCTTTCCAACCAGGCGACAAAGGAAAAGAGTGCAATTCCCATTAAGGCTAGGATTGTTACAGCTGAAAAGGCCAAAGGTCCATTCATTTGTGAGGTTGTAATTAATAAGGAATAGCCAAGACCTTTATCTGCACTAACAAATTCGCTGATTACAGCGCCTACCACAGCCATACTTGTGGAAACCCGGAGTCCGTTAAACAGGTAAGGAAGGGCGGCGGGAAAGCGGATTTTGAGGAAGGATTGTGTCCGGCTCGCTCCAAGAACATTCGAAAGCTCAAGCAGCTCCCGGGGTGTAGCTTGTAGACCAGAGACCATACCGACCATAATAGGAAAAAAACACATGAGAAACACCATGGTGATCTTGGAGGTCTGACCAAGACCTAACCAAAGGACAAGTAAGGGGGCAATGGCGACCTTCGGGATGGAAAGGGTTGCCGCCAGAAGCTTATAGAGGGTTTTCTCCAGTAGTGGAGAATAGGCAATAATTACTCCGAGGAAGATCCCAATTCCAAGGGCAAAAATAAAGCCGATGAGGACCTCCTCTAAAGTCACCATAGTATGCAGATAAAGATACCCGGAGGATTGCCCCATCTCACCGAGAATGGCTGACGGGGCAGGCAAAAGCCATTGGGGCAACTCAAAAAGATGAACGAGTGCTTCCCAAAGGACTAGCACGACTCCAAAGCTTAGGAGAGTCATGATCCATTCGCTGTTGTAAAGCTGTTTCCAGCGATTCTTCATCGCTTATGACTCCTTTCACAGTGCGTTAGAGCCGAGGAGCTCATGCACCCTTTTTGCACAAGTGCTGAAGTCCTGCTCATAAAGATGTTCTTCCTTGCGAGGACGGGGCAGGGGGACATCGATAATGGCTGCAATTCTTCCCGGCCTAGGTGTCATTACGATAATACGGTCAGCGAGAAAAACAGCTTCTTGAATGTTGTGGGTTACGAAGAGCACAGTCGTCTGTTTGATGCTCCAGATGTCCAGTAATAAATGAGAAAGTTCAAAGCGAGTAATAGCATCAAGTGAGGCGAAGGGCTCATCCATAACCAAAATCTTTGGGTCTGAAATGAGGGCTCGACAGATGGAAACCCTTTGCTGCATTCCGTAGGAAAGCTCTTGGGGCTTGCGATGAATAAAGTCTTTTAGTCCGACCATGTCTAGCAATTCATAGGCTGATGCTCGAGCCTGAGTCAAATTTTGTCCCCGAATCTCACTTGGCAAAAGCACATTATCTACTACTTTGCGCCAAGGGAGCAGGGCAGGTTGTTGAAACACCATACCTAGAAGATGCTGGTGGGATTTTTGAAGGGGTTCACCATCGACGGTAATGCTTCCTTTCGACGGTTGAATCAGCCCTGATACGAGTTTGAGCAGGGTTGTCTTGCCACATCCACTTGGCCCTACAATGGCAATAAATTCTTGATTATTAATTTCGAGGTTAATCCCCTCGAGGGCGGTCATACCCTCTCCGGAAGTAAACCTATAGCTCTTTTCGATATCGGTCAAGGATAGCAACGCAGTCAATTTATTCCCCCCTTATTTGATATGCTCTGTTATTGCTTAGGTGGGAATAGGGGTTCGTGAGGAAGGAATTCAGTGGTGTAGACAGAATTCGGAGAGAGCTCCTTGTTGATCCCATAGGCATCCAAGACAATCTTGATGGTCTTGGCCATGCGATCCTTAGACATCGAGCCTAACCCGTTAGAGTATTGTTCCTCGCCAACAATGGCTTTAAAATTTAATTCGGATTCCCACATTTTCACAGTAATTTCGGGATCGGATTCGGGTACATATTTCTTTACAATTTGCCCTACTTCGGAGGGATTTTCTATACTGTATTGGAGTCCCTTTAAGAAACCGGCAACAAATCGGCGAACCATTTCGGGGTTTTCCTTCAAGATATCCTCATGAACGATAATGGTTTCACCATAGCGGTCTAATTTTCCATCATCTCTGTAGGAAAAGAACGCAATAGGCTTGCCAATGAGTTTTTCAACCCGGGGGATATACTTGACCATTGCTGTAAAAGCATCTGCTTGCTTTTGAGCAAAGGCACCATATTGAAGGGCGGGATCGATATACTTCCATTCTATGGTGTTCTGATCAATGCCTGCAGCTTTGGCAAAGGCAGGGAAGAAGAGAGTATTTGAGGCGTTGGCAGCACCGATAATGGATCTACCTTCAAGATCCTTAGGAGATTTAATTCCCAGCCCATCATGATACATGACGATTCCTTGATAAGAATCTTTAAAGTTAGCTACCGCCTTTAAGGGGGCATTTTCCCTAGCCTGTGCTAGGATAACTGTGCCCACATCGGCAATTCCGAATTCTGCCTGCTTTGTTGCTATCTTTGTGACGGTATCTCCAGAACCATAGCCACGAATGATGTTGACATCAAGATTTTGCTCTTTCCAAAAGCCTTTGTCTAATGCGACCCAGTAGGCAACATCCTCCGGCAGCCATTGCAGGTTAAAGGTTACTTTATCGAGGTGAACTGGAGCTGAGAGCTTATCTGTGTTTGATGAACCTTGGGTGTCGCAAGCAATCGTCCCGAAGGTAAGGGAAAGCAGAAGCAGGGCAAAAGAAATCAACTTTAGGGGTTCTTTGAGCATAAGGGAACTCCTTTCAGTTTTTACTTGTTAGATTTTTATAGATGAAGCAGTTCTTTGATATTGCCGCCAAGGACTTTATCAAGGTCTGCATCATTTAGCTTGAGAACAAGGATTTTGGTCAATTCAACCTTGGGATTGGACAAGGGGAATTCAGAGCCGAAGATGACTTTATACGGACCCGCTTTAGCTATGGATTCTTTGATATGCAGGAAACTTCCGCTGGAGGTTTCTAAGAAAAAGTTATCTAGCTTCATAGCAGCTTCAAGTCCCTCTACATCGGCAGGTCCAAATCCCATGTGCCCAAGGATAAAGTTTGTTTTTGGAAATTGTTTGGCTAAAGCGATATACTTAGCGGTATTGGAGCCTGGGCTAAAGACCGTGTGTGAATACACAGGGAAACCGTATGCACCACAGATAGAGGCTAGTTCGGCAACCGCCTTGCTGGAAAAGGAAAATTGGTGAGTCATGGGGGAGAGCTTTAGTCCGCGAAATCCGCTTTTGAAACCATTTTCTAGCTTACTCGCCACATTAGCTTCGTGGGGGTCTAAATTCATGAAGCCTATGAGGAGGTTAGGATGGGCATTAAAGGCTTGGGAGATATAATCGTTATTGGGGATGGGGTTTTCTGGTTTAGCTTTCCCTGTCACATACTCGGTCATCTTGCGAACATCCATTGTACCGCCGGGGAGGACAACACCGCGGTTGATGCCGGCCTCCTTGAGTTGTTCCAGGTAAAGGGCGAGATTCCCGTAGGAGCTATCCGATAGATGAGCATGGGCGTCAATAATCATTAAGGTTCCTCCTATCGTTCAATCGCGGACAACACGGACTGATTTAGCCCCTGTACGCATGAGCTTCTCTTGAAATTCAAACTCGCAGGGTATGCCAAGTGAGTATTCCATTTTGCTGGCAAGCCGGTCGGCTAATTCAGGCGTAGGTTCAATCCCAGGGGCAAGCTCGGTGCGAATTTTCAAGTTCTCATTATCTTCGGGTTGGACAACGAATTGATACCAGTTTCCTACCTCGGGTAAGCGCATGAGGAATTCCTCTAAATAGAAAGGAGAAAATCCAATTCCCTGAATAGTGATTTGATCTACAGTACGCCCCCTCATAAAAAAGCGAGGAAAGGTCATGCCACATTCGCAAGGTTCGGGATCGATATACCCTAAATCCAGAGTCCGATAGCGAAGTAAAGGGGTATCGAAGCGCAAAAGAGGTGTCGTGACAATTTCGCCAATTTCTCCAGGCTCTAAGACTTCACCGGTTTGGGGGTCGATAATTTCAATAATGACGTGTCCCATGGGGATGTGGTAACCCGCATGGTAATCGCATTCGATGCCAAGCCCCATGGCCTCAAGTGATCCATAGTAAAAATTAGCGATGGTCCCCCAGATTTTCTCCACCCGATCCCGGAAAGCAGGTGAACAGCCTTCTCCCGTTAACCAGACCTTTTTAAGATTTAGACTGGCTAAATCAAAGCCTATCTCCGCAGCGGCTTCGGCAAGGGTAATAGAGTAGGAGGGTGTCGTCATGACTACTGTGGGCTGCAAATCCTTCATAACTTGAACAATTTTTCTGGGAGTAGAGTATGCCCCGCCTTTGCCCACGGGCACAACGGTGACACCGGAGATCTCCATAAACACTTTGTGAAAGGCTAGACCCGAGGAACTCATTTCATAGGGCAATGCATTGATGCAGATATCCCCGGGGACGAGTTTAAGCAAATGGGGATAGCCTGCAGAGAATTCATTAAGGTAGAGATCTCTCCAGCTTTGCATCATATAGATTTCTTCTCCTCCAGTAGTGCCGGTGGAGACGTGTACCAAACTAATATCCCGCTTGTCTGTGGCCAAGAGTTGCCAAGGGTTTCTGCGCAGTTCATCCTTAGTGGTAAAGGGGAGTTTGGCGAGATCGGACAAGGTTTTTATGTCTTGGGGCTTAACTCCCGCTTCTTTCATCTTTTCGTAATAGAAAGGATTCTTGTAAGCTTGGGCTATATTGGCCTGTAAGGCATCCTTTTGAAACTCTAGGAGTTTTTCAAGGGTCGCCTCCTTTTCAGTCAGATTAGAATAACGCTTGAGGATAGGCTCTTGAGTATAATTGCGCAGATGATTTTTAAAGCGATATTTCATAATAAATTCACTCCATTTGCATTTGTATTGATAGGGGATTGTGCGATTAATCCGTATATTTAATCCTCTTGGCTTTTATCATGGGGCGATCCATTTTTTCCACGAATTGCACTTCACAAGATACCCCTATGGCAGCATGGAGCTGGCGGGAACATTTTTGGATTAGCTCAGGGGTTACTACAACATCGTGGGCAGGTTCAGTGAGAATGGTAAGTTGTTCGTTATCTCCGTGCTGAACAATAAATTGATACCAATTTCCGATCTCTGGGAGTTTAATAAGATACTCCTCTAAAGCATAGGGGGAGTAGGATTTTCCCTTCAGAGTAATGTGATCGGCTGCGCGTCCTAAGTGATAGAGACGAGGCAAAGCGACTCCGCATCGGCAGATCTTGGGATTGAGATAACCTAAATCCTGAGTTCGGTAGCGAATTAAGGGGGTGTCAAAGCGAAGGAGACAAGTCACGACAATCTCGCCAATTTCACCGGGCTTGAGGACTTTGCCTGTTACAGGGTCAACGATTTCGACGAGGACATGGGCTGCTGTGATATGAAGGCCATCATGCAGATCGCATTCCCTGGCAATAAAGCCGCATTCCGTGGCTCCGTATTGAAAATTAACTGTGGTGTTCCATATTTTTTCCAACCGGTTGCGAAAGGCGTTAGAACACCCTTCCCCGGCGACGAACATTCTTTTAAGAGGAAGGGTTGTTAAGTCAAGGGATGCCGCTTCTGCCGCTTCGGCAAGATGGATCGCGTAGGAGGGAGAAGTTGCAATAAAGTTTGGCTTGAGGTTCTTCATGAGCTTGATGGTTTTTTCTGGGGTGGAATAGGCGCCGCCTTTCCCGACCGGAACAGCGGTGGCTTGATGACCGATTAAAAATAGATTGTGAAAGTTAAGCCCTGATTGGCTCATTTCATAGGGCAGGGCTACAAAAGCGATGTCTTCTCTCTTGACCGGAGTAAGCCGAGGATAGATAATGGAGTGGTTAAAGTAGTACTCTTTCCAGGTATGGGGAGTATAGATTTCTTTTCCGCCTGTTGTTCCCGACGAGACGTGAATTAGGCTTATTTCTTTTTTATCACAAGCTAAACGGATCCAGGGATCTTGCCGTAGATCCTCTTTGGTCGTAAAGGGTACTTTCTCAAGATCCTCAAGAGTTTGAATATCTTCGGGTTGAACCCCGGCTTGAGTGAGCTTATCCTGATAAAAGGGAGAGTTTTGATAGGCGCGGCTGATCACTTCTTTGATAGCTTCCTCTTGATACGTTTGGATGCGCGAGCGAGACATTTGATCTGGAGTAATCGCTTTGGAAAAGGTGCGTTCGGCGAAGGGAGGGAAGGATGCTTCCTGGATAAGCCTTTCAAAACGCGAGGTCATGACTATTCACTCCTTACCTATTGTGAAGATTGAATAAAGTGTAAATATGTGAGAAAAACTAATTATTGGACATAAAAACTATTTGTTGCTTTCCTTAACAATCTATTCCTAGCTAAAAGGATTGGTTAACTCTGCGTAGTGTCCAGCTAAGTTTTTAGAGAATCCGCTTCATTCTTGCAGAAGGGCAAAGAGTTATTCGACTATTAATTCGATTGACTAATAGTTGACAATAAGGGTCTTTAATAATTGACAACATTGGGTAATAGGTGCTAAAATATCTAAATGTGGTGACTTCTCACCGCAACCGCGCGAAACAGGCAATTTCAACAGGTTTAATGTTAAAATTCTTTTAAAGGATTTTAGCAAACCGGCCTGACAAGGCGAGTCTAGGCATGGGAGGTGTAAATAATGTACGCAGTGATCGAAACAGGCGGTAAGCAATTCCGTGTCGAAGAAGGCAAAGTCCTCTTTGTGGAAAAGCTTGACGCAAATGTAGGAGATACCGTGACCATCGATCAAGTTCTTTTAGTTGAAAAGGACGGAGCGGTAAAGGTTGGAACTCCGGTTGTAGAAGGTGCTAAGGCTCTTCTGAAAGTCGTGGAGCATGGCAAAGGCGAAAAGATAATTGTCTTCAAGATGAAATCCAAGAAGAATTATCGTCGCAAGCAAGGTCATCGCCAACCCTACACAAAAGTAGTGGTTGAAGCTATTCAAGCTTAAGATGAAGCACAAAGGTATTATCTTGAATCTTTGGTTGGATGACAGCCAGCAGATTCACAAGTTTGAATTATCAGGGCACGCAGGATATGCCGAGTATGGACTTGATGTTGTCTGTGCCGCCGTATCCGCGCTTGGTATCTCAGCAGTCAACGGCTTGGAACATTATCTTCCAAACAAACCGGAGGTTGAAGTGGACGACCTGCAAGGGTTTTTAAGCTGTACTCTCCCAGAATTAGAGCCTGTGACACTGGAGCATGCCCAATGGATTTTAGGAACCATGGTTTTAGGTATTGAAGGAATTCGACAAAGCTATGGTTCAGAATATGTGAAAATCAATCGGAGGAGGTGGACTCCATGTTAAAAATGAATCTGCAATTATTCGCCCATAAAAAAGGGGTAGGTAGTTCTCGAAATGGTCGTGATAGTAATGCACAGCGTCTTGGCGTGAAGCGTGGAGACGGTCAATTCGTTACTGCAGGCAACATTATTGTTCGTCAACGGGGAACAAAGTTTCATGCTGGCAAAAACTGCGGTTTGGGTAAGGATGACACCCTCTTTGCAACCATCGATGGCTATGTCAAATTCGAACGCAAAGATCGCACTCGTAAACAAGTTAGCATTTATCCTGAGCGCCAGGTTGCTCAAGCTTAAATTTTGGCATTCAGAATCGCACCCCTGGGAGAATCCCGGGGGTTTTCTGTCTATCGGGACTATTTTAAGACGAGGTGAACCCAATGCCAAAACCCACCATAGAAAGACTGCTCCTCGCTGAGCAGCTATCCCACTACCGCCTGCAGCGCCATGACTTCCTCAACCACTGGCAAGTGATTATGGGGTATCTACAGTTAGGTAAGGCGGACCGAGCCTTGCTCTATATGCAAGAAGGGGTTGGGGGTTTAGAGGCTGAGCAGCAGATCGGACAGATTCCTCAGGATATCGTATCCGCATCCCTCCTTGGCTTAGTTATTGACCTACGCAAGGAAGGACTGTGGGTTGAAATTCAGCTCGCTAGTCCTGTAAAAAAAGAAGAGTTTTGGCAAGAATTTTGGCAAGAAGAATATGGTGAAGCCGTATTCGGGTACACTAAAGAGTGTTTAGCTGCAATTCTCAATAGTTTTCAAGGTTTAGAGGACCCTGTTGTTGAGATCGATTTATGGGGTGCGGAAAGCTTTGGCTGTCGTATTTCATTATTAGATGATGAAAAAGTTATTTTTGAACATAGCCTAAGATTGTAGTAATTTTAGTCAAAATAGATTAAAATGCGATAATGTAATCTTGCTTTACTCTGGATAAAGAGGTTAAGTGATACGATGTGTACTATGGCTTAGGGATCAGAAGGGGATAATGTCATGTTTTACGATCAGGCAAGAATCTATGTTAAAGGTGGAGACGGTGGGGCCGGAGCAGTGGCTTTCCGTCGTGAAAAGTATGTTCCTGACGGAGGACCCAGTGGCGGGGATGGTGGTCGAGGCGGCAAAGTGATTTTTGAAGCTGATGAAGGATTGTGGACCTTGGCGGATTTTCGCTATAAGCGCCAATACAAAGCCGATCGCGGCGAGCATGGACAAGCGAAAAATATGCACGGGAAGAGCGGCGAGGATATGATTGTACGGATTCCCGTGGGTACCGTAGTGAAAGACGCGGTTTCGGGGGAAATTCTTGCCGACCTCGTTGAGCATGGTCAGCAAACCATAGTAGCAACAGGGGGAAGAGGCGGACGAGGCAATGCCCGTTTTATGAGTAATACCAACAAAGCCCCTAGGGTCGCCGAAAATGGGGAACCCGGAGAGGAACGGGATCTTTTGCTTGAGCTGAAGCTTTTGGCTGATGTCGGTCTGGTCGGATTCCCTAATGTGGGAAAGTCGACGATTATTTCCCGGATTTCTGCAGCCAAGCCTAAAATTGCCGATTATCATTTTACGACGCTTGTTCCTAATCTTGGGGTGGTTGACCTTGAAGATGGGGAAAGCTTTGTTGTGGCTGATATTCCCGGTCTTATTGAAGGAGCTCATACGGGTGCCGGATTAGGGCATGAATTTCTCAGGCATACGGAAAGAACACGTCTTATTCTGCATGTCTTAGATATAGCAGGTTCAGAGGAACGGGATCCCTTGGAAGATTTCAAAATCATCAAAGATGAGCTTCGCCAGTATAGTCCAGAGCTAGCGAATCGGACCATGCTGATCGTAGCCAATAAGATGGATATACCCGGCGCCGAGGAAAACTTAAAACGATTAGAAGAGCAACTAGGTGAAGAGTATCGTATTTTCCCAGTGTCTGCCGCGACCGGGGAAGGGCTTCAGGAGCTGGTTTATGGCGTAGCCCAAGTTTTGCCGGAGGTGCCTGTTCCGGAAATTTTCGTGAAGGAAGAGGAACAGCATAGGGTAACTCATGCAGAAGCCCCCGATCGTTTCGAGATAACTCGTGAAGAAGATAGCTTCGTAATTACGGGTCAAGAGATTGAAAAGCATGTCAAAATGACGATGTTTGATACTGAGGATGGACTTTACCGCTTCCAAAATATCCTTAAAGCTATGGGAATTGAAAAGGCCCTGCGCGCAGAGGGGATTAAAGAAGGGGATAAGGTTCAAATTGCCGGACTTCAATTTGAATGGCAAGAATAAATAGAGTTAGCGAAAGATTGGAGGTTTTGCGGTGTTAACCGGAAAGCAAAAGCGCTTCCTACGTGCCATGGGCAATGAAATGGACCCCATCTTACAGGTAGGTAAAGGTGGAGTGACAGATTCTGTCGTTGTTCAGGCAGAAGAGACTTTGGCAGCGAGGGAATTAATGAAGGGCAGGATCCTTCCGAATAGTGCAGAAGATGTTCAGGGAGCGGCCGAGCAATTAGCTGAACGCACATCATCTGAGCTTGTTCAAGTGATCGGTAGAAATTTTCTGCTTTATCGCGAATCAAAAAAGAACCCCATCATTATGTTGCCGAGATAAATCAAGCTCGAGTTAAAGAAGATGGAGCATGAATCATGGATCCAATGAGTGATAAATTTGACATCGGAATAACCCGCAGATTAGGGATTATGGGGGGCACATTTGACCCTCTGCATTATGGGCATCTGGTGGCGGCGGAGATGGCTCGTCATGAGTTTCACCTGGAGAAAGTGATTTTTATTCCTACGGGTAAAGCGCCACACAAGATTGGTCGGCGCATAACTGCGCCTAAGGATCGTTATGAGATGGTGAAGCGAGCGATTGCTGACAACGCCTTTTTTGAAGTTTCAGATCTAGAAATTGAGCGAGAAGGATATTCCTATACAGTGGATACCTTACGTCAATTGCATAAAATCTATCCGGAGCATGAGCTTTATTTTATTACGGGAGTCGATGCGTTTCGGGAGATTTTTACTTGGCGAGATGTCCAGTCTGTTCTCTCCTTAAGCCACTTCATCGGGGCCTCCCGGCCAGGCTTTGCTCCAGATGAGTTTCTGATAGAATTTGAAAAAAAGTATCCGGAATTCATTCCTCACATACACCTTTTCGATGTACCGGCCCTCGCCATATCTTCAACGGATATCCGATCCCGGGTAAAAGAGGGGAAAACTATTCGTTATTTACTTCCGGAGCCGGTTCGCCTCTATGTTGAAGAGGCAGGGTTGTATGTGATATAGTTTAATTACACGATTAAATAAGTATAGTTCTGATGCTTTTGCTTATACTAAAATCGAATCCAAAAAGCAAGAGGTGACAACAAAATGGCAACCCTATACGTCGGAAATTTACCTTGGAACACAACCTCCGAAGATCTCAGTTCTTTCTTTGGCCAGTATGGTCAAGTCATCAGCAGTCGTATCATTACCGATCGTGAAACTGGCCGTTCAAGAGGCTTTGGTTTTGTCGAGGTTGAAGATGACGATGCATCACGCATGGCTGAAGATCTTAATGGGAAGGATTTCGGGGGCCGTCCTTTAACAGTGAACGAGGCTCGACCAAAGCAACAGATGTAGAAAACATAATCCTACGGAGACCCTCTTACCGATGGGTAAGAAGGGTCTTCTCGGCGTATCTGAATCTAATAAAAGGAGTTTAAGTGTCTTGGATATTCAGCAAGCAAATGAGCTCGCTCAACGTTCTATGTCGACGAAACGCTTTAGCCATACTTTGCGAGTCGTACAGTGGGCAAAGGAACTAGCCGCCAAGCATCATGTGGACGAAGATAAGGCTCAGATTGCTGCTTATCTACATGATATAAAAAAGGAAATTAGCTTACAGGAGCAAATTGAGTTAGCTAGAGAATGGCACTTAAGTCAATATACTGCAGCTGAAGATAATCCACATGTTCTACATGGTCCTCTAGCAGCATACTGGTTAGAACATGAATTGGGTTATAAGGATACGGAAGTCCTTGCTGCCATAGCAAATCATACATTGGGGGCTCCGGGTATGGGGAAATTAGAGATGCTGATTTATAGTGCAGATTTAACAGAACCTTACCGAACATTTCCGAATGTGGACAAACTCCGTCAATCCTTGTATGATAATCTTGAGAACGGTACACTATTATGTGTTGAACATACTTTGAATTATTTGCTAAAGAGTAAGCGTGCCATTCATCCGCAGACGCGGCTTACCTATGAAGATTTAAAAAGGAGGCAAAAATTTGCTGACAGATGATCAATTGCAAGGGACTATAACTCTAGTTGAAGAGAAGAAGGGTCGGGATGCCATACTCCTAGATCTTAAGGGGATTTCGATGGTCACAGACTACTTCTTGATTGTCACCGGAAACTCCACAACTCAAGTCAAAGCGATTACGGATAATTTAACTGATAAACTTCCAGAATTAGGGGTGACTGTCTTAAGAGTCGAGGGTCTTCAAGAAGCCAAATGGGTTCTTGTGGATTGCGGGGATCTGGTGATTCATATTATGACTCCGGATCAGCGAGAGTTTTATAATCTTGAGCGGCTTTGGGGAGACGCCAAGACAGTCAGCTTTACGACGACCTAAGCAACTCGATTTGAGCAGATGATTTAGAAAACTTGACATTTTTGTTAATTATGGATAGTATAAAATATATTTTATTTTGCTATATTTTTAGTTAGAAAAAGAGCATTAAAGGCAATGAAGGGGAGCAATCCCATATACCTCATTATAGAGAGGCAACGTTTGGTGAAAGTTGCTAGAGGATATGATGAACACTCGCCCCGGAGCTGTACCCAGGTAACAATGGGTACCGGTGCGAGCCGTTAAGATCGACAAAGTGCTATTGAAATTGGGTGGTACCGCGGGATTATGCTCTCGTCCCTTTAGGGGACGGGAGTTTTTTGCTATTTAACTTATTTTGAAGCTATTAGGCAAGCTCGGATTTAAGGGGGAAATATTTTATGCAAGAGAAATATCTGTTTTCGGAGATTGAATCCAAATGGCAGAAGCAATGGGTAGATAGAAAAGATTACAAGGCTGATGATCATTCTGATAAGCCGAAATACTATGCTTTAGCTATGTTCCCATACCCTTCAGGTAATCTTCATATGGGACATGTCCGTAACTATTCTATCGTAGATGTCATTGCCCGGTATAAGCGCATGATGGGCTTTAATGTCCTGCATCCCATCGGTTGGGACTCTTTTGGTTTGCCTGCTGAAAATGCTGCCATCAAGAATCAAACACCGCCGGCCGAATGGACTTGGAAGAATATTGCCAATATGAAGCGGCAGCTTCAGGAGATGGGAATTTCCTATGACTGGGACCGGGAGGTCGCCACTTGCCATCCGGATTATTACAAGTTCACCCAGTGGATGTTTTTGGAGTTTTATAAGCATGGCCTAGTGTATAAGAAAAAAGCTGCCGTAAATTGGTGTCCTTCATGTGCCACTGTGCTTGCTAACGAGCAAGTGGTAGATGGGGCTTGCGAACGCTGTGATACAGAGGTAACTAAAAAAGATTTGGAGCAATGGTTCTTTAAAATTACGGATTATGCTCAAGTATTGCTGGATGATCTGGAAAAGCTTAAGGGCTGGCCTGAGAAGGTCAAAACCATGCAGAAAAACTGGATTGGTCGCTCTGAGGGAACAGAGGTAGAATTTTCGGTTGAAAATCGTGAGGATAAGATCAGGGTTTATACTACACGAGTAGATACAATTTTTGGGGTAAGCTATGTGGTCTTAGCCCCAGAGCATCCTTTAGTTCAAGAACTGATTGCGGGCACTGAATATGAGCAAGAGGTCCAAAGCTTTATCAGCCGCATGAAAGGACTTAATGAGATTGCTCGGACTTCCACGGAAACTGAGAAAGAAGGCTTATTTACCGGTGCCTATTGCTTGAACCCGTATAACGGCAAGAAGGTGCCCATCTGGATTGCCAATTATGTCCTGTTTGACTACGGGACAGGTGCTGTTATGGGTGTTCCTGCTCATGATGAGCGGGACTTTGAGTTTGCAGCAAAATATAACCTCCCCATTAAAACCGTTATTCTTCCCGAAGGTACTCCTGCAGTGGAGAAAGATGCTCCACTTCAAGCGGCTTTTACGGGCGAAGGAATCATGGTAAATTCGGGAGAATATGATGGACTAAAGAACATGGACGCTTGGGATAAAATGTCCGCTCAAGCTGAACGGGATGGCTTTGGGGAGAGGAAGGTGAACTTCCGCCTCCGTGACTGGCTCATTTCCCGCCAGCGCTATTGGGGTGCACCTATTCCGATGGTGTACTGCGACCATTGCGGAATCGTCCCCGTCCCTCAGGACCAGCTACCAGTGATACTCCCTGATGATGTGGTCTTTAAAGCTGGGGAAAATCCGTTGACCTCTTCCGAAAGCTTCAAGCAAACTACTTGTCCTACCTGTGGTGGTAAGGCTTTTCGTGAGACCGACACGATGGATACCTTTATGTGCTCATCTTGGTACTTCCTCCGCTATACGGATCCGCAGAATAATAAGCTGCCTTTCTCCAAGGAAGCTGCAGATCAATGGATGAATGTGGATCAATACGTCGGTGGAGTAGAGCATGCTATTCTTCATTTGCTTTATTCGCGTTTCTTTACTAAAGCATTGCGAGATTTTGGCTATCTCAAGGTCGATGAGCCCTTTGAAAATCTCTTGACCCAAGGCATGGTCTGCTTGGGTGGGGCGAAGATGTCCAAATCCAAGGGTAATGTGGTAAGTCCTGAGGAAATCATCTCCAAGTATGGGGCAGACACTGCTCGTCTTTTCATTCTTTTCGCAGCTCCACCCGAGCGAGATCTGGAGTGGAGTGATCAAGGGGTGGAAGGTTGTTATCGTTTCCTAAATCGGGTGTGGCGCCTTGCAGCTCAATATGAGGATGTTCTGAAAGGGCAACCTTCAAATGAGACTGCACATCTACAGAATCGCAATTTTGGTGAGTTGGATAAAGCTGCTAAGGATATGCGTCGTCAAACCCACCAAACTATTCAAAGGGTGACCTCGGATATTGGAGTGCGCTTTAACTTCAACACTGCCGTCAGCTCGATTATGGAGCTGGTCAATGCTCTTTATCTTTATAAAGAACAGTCTAATGTGAACGTAGCGGCAGCTGGCGAAGCTATGGAAAGCATTCTCCTGCTCCTGTCTCCTTTTGCCCCGCATATGTCGGAAGAGATTTGGAGTGAATTGGGTCACGAAGAAAGTATTCATAGTCGGGAGTGGCCGAAGGTGGATGAAAGTGCTCTTGTTCAAGATGAAGTCACAGTAGTACTCCAGGTGAACGGTAAGCTGCGGGAACGCATCCAAGTGCCGGCTCAAATCTCTGCCGAAGAATTAGAAGCATTGGTGCGGTCACTGCCTAAGCTAGTCGAGTGGATTCAAGGGAAAGAGATTCAAAAGGTGATTACGGTGCCGGGTAAGCTGGTTAATGTGGTTGTGAAGTAGGTTTTTCCTGAAGAACGGTTACCGCTTGCTTTGAAGTCGTTCCTATTTAATATTTCTTTGATTTAAAAATTTATGGTTTCATATTGGACATGTCGTTTCGCTCTGGAACGGCATGTCTTTTCTATTTACCTGCCCTTGAGTGCCTAAGAAGATAACAGATGAACAAAAAATTACCTACAAATCAATATTAGGCGAATTCGACAAACCTTGCTGTAATTCGAGAGAGGAATTTGCGGAAAATATGGAGAAAAACCCCATATTACTATCGAGATATGATTAATCTCAAGGAATAGGGGGTGATTCTGTTGGAGCGGAAAACTCGCTATGTTTGGTGGGGAGTCTTAGGGCTTATGATTGTGTTAGCCCTTGGGAAATTTATCCTGCCTCACAACTCTAAGGTTTTGGTCGAAAGCGCTGGTGAAAGTCGAGAGATCATCGTCTATGTATCTGGTGCTGTGGAGAAGCCTGGGCTTGTTCACTTGCCGGTGAATGCTCGTTTGGATGATGCTTTAAAACAAGTTAACCCTTTGCCTGAAGCAAATATTGATCAGATCAATCCTGCGGAGAAGCTCAAAGATGGTCAGAAGATCATTGTTCCTTATCGGCCAGTACCGCAAACTGTTGCACTACAAGTTCCTCAGGGTCAGGGTCAACCTATTAACCAAAATGCTAACACCTCAGCGGGCTCTGCGACGTATCCGGGGGGACAGTCGGGAATAGTACCTAATACTCAGTACCCCGCCCAGACCGCTTCTAATCTTATCAATATCAACACTGCAGATAGTGCAGAATTAGATAAACTACCAGGCATCGGGCCTGCGCTTGCTGAACGGATCATTCAGTATCGAATAGAACATGGTCTTTTCCTTCAACCGGAGGATCTAAAGAAGGTTTCGGGGATTGGTGACAAGACCTATGAGAAGATGGCTGATATGGTTTCGGTGGGACCATGAGAGACGCTTGGGTTAGACGCTTGTGCGCATTATTAATAGGCGGACTTATCGGAGTTTACACCCCAGAGACAATGTGGTGGATTGTTCTGGGGCTTTTTCTATTGGTGCTTATTCGTATAGTCCTTTGGAAGCCTCAAGATTTTTTTGGACCCTCTTTAAGGCCTGAAATCTTCATCCTGTGTGCCAGTATTCTTGTGGGATTTGTCTTTGGACAGACTGGAAAACATGACTTAGCACCACCATTGACCATCAGTCAAGCTCATTTGGTGGGAGAGTTGAGAGATTGGTCCATTAACGATGATGGGGCAGTAGGGGTATTTAAGATTCTGGAGCCTGTCCCTATCCAAGCCTCGTTTTCTCAAGAGGGCACGCTGGAGAACCCAAGGGCCACAGACTTTCTTGAGAAAAAATATCGTCTACGGGTTTATTTTGATTCAGAGGGAAACCTTCCTGAAGGGTGGGAAGGTGTACGCCCGGGAGATAAAGTCGTATTTACGGGGAAGATTGATCAACCGAAATCGCCTGGGACACCGGGTCAATTTGATTACCCCTTATATTATGCAGTTCGCGGCCTTTCTGGAGGTATTACTGTTCAGGGTGAGGTGGAGTTATTAACCCCAGGAGAAGCGCCTATGAGCTGGCTGGTTCGTGATCGGGTCAGGGAACGTTTAGCCCCCTTTCCTTTGGCACAGACTAGTCTATTAGAAGGAATACTGTTTGGGGATACAAGCGGGATATCAGAGGAAGCGTTGGAGAGTTACCGGATTACCGGAGTCTATCATGTCTTTTCCGCTTCCGGTTCTAATGTTGCCTTCTTGCTATTTCTTTGTTGGAGCATACTATTCCTCATACCTCGTTTTCCTCGAGTGGGAGTAACCATCATTGTATTGATTTTTTACTCTACCCTCTGTGGGGGAAATCCACCGATTCTACGGGCGACGATTATGGCTGTTTTTGCTTTGTTGGGTAGATTGGGTAAGGGAAGAGGAAATAGCCTGCGCGGTCTTTTGTTGGCTGCCTTATTATTATTTGTTTGGCGTCCCTTGATTCTTAAAGATATAGGCTTTCAACTATCCTTTATGGCAACCTGGGGGATTATTGTCTTAAGCCCTGTCATAATGATGTTTAAAGGGATTAGAAGTTGGCCAAGATTTATTAAAAGTGCCTTTGCCATGACCTGTGCTGCCCAAGTCGCCACTCTACCCTTGATGATTAATGCCTTTCATCGTTTGTCTATCATAGGACTTTTAGCGAATTTATTAGTTTTATTTATCCTGGGGGTCATCTTTCAACTGGGAGTGCTCGGAGTTTTTCTTTTGTTTATCCCGCAAGTTGCTCTGCCTTTGTTTCAGGTGAGCCTTTGGCTGTTGTATGGAGTAAGTGAATTCCTTAGTCTCTTAGCTAGGCTTCAGTGGGCTGATGTGTGGGTAGTCAATCCCGGAGCCCTATTTTGGCTATGCTGGTATGGCTGGATTCTGGTTCTTTTAGTCGGTAAAGCCAAACTAGGCTTTATGTTGAGGGTGTGGGTCAGAAATCTAGGGAGGAGGATTGTCTCCATAGCTGGGAGAGCACCTGCCCCCGTCAAGCGGATTGGGGTGATGGTACGGGGGGAGTTAGGTAGATTAAATATAGCTGAGGAGAATGATGGTAAATTTGCGTTCACAGGGCAAAAGTTCGGGATAACAAAACAAAGAGCATTCGCTTTTTTGCTTTTGGTACTCTTTCTGTGGAGTCCTTGGAATACTCCTAATGTCCTTCAAGTCACCTTTATTGATGTAGGGCAAGGCGATTGTATACTCATTGAGACATCGCAAGGTACACAGGTTATGGTAGATGCTGGGCCAAGGACCGATCGCTTCGATGCTGGGGAGAAAATTATTATACCTTATCTTCTCCAGCAGGGAATCAAAAGCTTAGACGCTTTAATTCTCACACACCCTCATAGTGATCATGTGGGAGGGGCCGGGGCAGTCTTGGAGACGATTCCGGTGGGTTGGGTTGGGATTCCTGAGGATGGGAGAGACTGGTTAAGTCTCGATTCTGTTGGGGGTGGTGGTTCAGGGAAAAGCCAGTGGGATGGCTGGGGAGAAGGGGGGCTGGATTGGAATCTGGTCAGAATATTGGAAACGATGACGATTGAAAGATTAACTCGTGGAGATGCATTGGTTTTGGATTCGGATAGTACGCTTAAAGTGCTAGCTCCTGGAAGGATCCTGTCAGGCACAGAGTCTGATGAGAACAATAACTCATTGGTCTTACGTTTGGAAAATGAAGCAGGCCAAAGTGTGCTGCTCACCGGAGACATGGAAGAGGAATCGATGGAAGAACTTTATCGATCAGGACAGGTGTATGACGCAGATTTGTTTAAAGTCCCTCACCATGGCAGTCGCTATTCGATGATGACGGACCTGCTTGACAAGATTACACCTCAAGCTGTTATCATTCCAGTGGGAAGGAACTCCTTCGGACACCCCAGTCCAGAGGTCCTCGGTTATTGGGAGGAACGCCACGTTCCGATCTTTCGGACGGATGAGCATGGCACCATCCAAGTGAAATTAGATGGGAGATCGATGGAATTAGTAACTGGAAGAGAAAAGTAAAAAAATATTCGTCTTCTAGGTATAAAACTTTTATTCATGGTAAGAATAGGAAGGAACATCTCTTTTCTCCTCCTCTTTCTTTTGCCCCTTCATTTTGGAGGGGTCTTTTCTTTGCTTTCTTATCCGACCTTGGTTAAAATAAGAGGATAGGAGGGGTGCTATGTTGGAATTGGACCAAGTAAGGCAAGCAATCGCAAATAATCAAGTTCCTCCCGTCAATCTTTGGTTTGGCGAGGAGCGTTTTTTTACTCAAGAAGCTCTGCATCTCTTAAAAAGCAGTTATCTTGCCCAAGACCCTTCGGGCAGTAGTATAGAAATTTTGTCCGGAAAAGGTAGCAATCCGGAGCAGATTGTGGAGATAGCCAACACAGTATCCTTCTTTGGGGGTAAACTGATTATTGTCGAAGATATTCCGTATTTTCAAGACGGACAAGGAGATACCCTTGAGCCTTTCTTTGGCTATTTTGAAAACCCTAACCCCGAGGTCTGTCTTGTCTTTTTGGCGCAAAGCGTGAATCGGGGACGTAAGTTCTATAAAGCGATTGAGAAAGCCGGCGCAGTACTGGAATTCGGAAGTCCGAAACGTGTGCAGGACTGGGTAGCTTGGCTGGACCGGGAATTAGCGTCTCGGAATAAAACCATGAAGCCTCAAGTTAAATCGCTCTTTCTTGAGTGGGGTGGGCATCAGGTCGGAATTTTAAGCCAGGAGTTGGACAAGCTCGCCCTCTATGTCCAAGGTCGAGAGATTCGAGCTGAAGATGTGCAAGGCCTTGTTCCCCAAGCGGTGGAGGCTACCGTATTTGAACTCTTGGATGCTGTGGCTGCTCGTTCGACCAAAGTAGCTGTGCAAAAGCTTCAGCAGGTTCTACGTCAGGAGCATCCCTTAAAAGTTCTGACCATGCTATCGAGGCAGGTGCGTTTACTGCTTGGTGCAAGAGCCATGCGTAAACAAGGTAGAGGTGTTGAGGAAGCCCCGCGGCTTTTGGGTATCAAGCCTTTCGAAGCCCAAAAGATCTGGCAGAAATCTAATCAATTGACATGGGAACAATTAGCATGGGCCTTGCAAGAGTGCTTGGAGACGGATGTAGCTATCAAGACGGGTAGAGGAGATCCGGAATTTTTGTTGGAACTAATGATTACAAAGTTCTGCGAAAGATAATCTTAGTCAAGTTTCATGGTTTCTATGCATACAAAAAAAGCAGCATTTGAACTGATGTTCAGATGCTGCTCTTTCTCTATGTCGTTTCTTTATGTGAGTAGAACAGGGCTTAGCCCACTTGAGCGAAATGCTTCGCATAACGCTTGGTTAAGCGAGATTTCTTACGGGAAGCCGTGTTTTGATGCACTAAACCTTTGGAAGAAGCTTTATCCAAAGCGCGGGTAGCTTTATTCAACGCGATTTTAGCGGTCTCGGCGTCCGTACTTAAAGATTCTTCAAAACGACGAATCGTTGTGCGTAAAGTTGATTTTGCAGCCGCATTTTTAATAGTGCGGGCTTTAGCCACCTCAACTCGTTTGATTGCGGACTTAATATTCGGCACTTTTGGTCACCCCCTTTGGATCGAATCTTCCTAACATAATACGCAAAGACTATTTTAACATTGAATCCTAAAATTTACAAGAAATTATTCAGATTAAATCGGATAAATAATATTTGGATAAGTTGTTCAAACTATAGTATGTATCTAGGCACCTTTGCCTACACCAATTTTGAATGGAGGAAACCAAATGTTAGGAATGATTGTACGATTTCTTGTTTCAGCTGTAGTTCTTCTGTTAGTCAGCTACTTAGTACCCGGTCTTAAAGTAGCTGGATTTACAGGGGCACTCATCGCGGCAGTTGTTATTGCTGTTTTGGGATACGTAGTAGAATTAGCTTTCGGTCGCGAAAAGATTACTAGGATGAGTCGGGGTATCGTCGGATTTTTAGTGTCTGCTGTAGTTATTTATGTAAGTCAATTTATCGTGCCCGGTTCCATTACAGTCACGATCTGGGGTGCTTTATTAGCTTCTTTGGTCATCGGCATTGTCGATTCTTTTGTACCAACTGAATTGCGCTAATTGATAAGCAAGAAAATGCACTACTTAAATTAGGTGTAGCAGACTAAAAAACATATGGTTCTAAGAGGAACTTGTCCCTCATATTTCTTAGTAAAAGAAGGAAAGGGGGACAAGTTTTTTGTTGAAGGAAGAAATGTTCTCTGCAAAGAAGTTGCGATGGAGTTTTTGGCCCTCCTCCCGCTGGGCTCGCGGTTTCCTGTTTATATTACTGATACTACTTTTTCTAAGCTTATTTTTCTATGCTATGCAAAAAGGAACCTCTCGGCAATTAATACGTGTCATGGCTCAGCAGAGTTTTCCTTTTGAAGCAATTGTTTTGGAGGGGATCCCCGGCTATTCGTTGCCGGAACGAGAGCATCTTAATCAGGTCAGAGCTCAGGGCGTTTCTTTGGGGACCTTTTTATTGACCGGAGTCAATATCGCTGATGCTCGTACTTATTTCTTTAGCTATTATACACCTCCACCGGATGGCCCGGCCTGGATCGGTTGGGCTTATAATTCGGGAGACCCGGAGTATGAGGGAGAAATCCCTGAGCTAGAGGAGATTCCGCTTAACCCTGGTCAGGTAGGGGAGGGTGTTGAGAAACCAGCTGTACCTCTCGATGATGAAGTGTTAGTCGGGATTTACCATACGCATAATGCGGAGAGTTATGCAGGAGATGGGGGCGGGGAACGAGACGAAGATGGCAATGGGGAGATTATGGCTGTAGGCGAGAAGTTAAAAAAAGGTCTGGAAAGCAATGGCGTTCGGGCGATACAAGCTCTAGATGCACATGAACTTGATGATTTTAATAAAGCCTACAGTAAATCTGTGAATACAGCCACGGCGTTGGTTCGAAACTATCCATCCATAAAACTTCTTTTAGATGTTCATAGAGATGGGCTGCTGGGGGTTAATAAATCCACGGTCATGATCGAGGGGAAAGAAGTGGGACGTGTGATGATTGTGATCGGACAGAAAAATCCTCATTGGGAGAAGAACGAAGCATTGGCTAAAGAGCTCATTGCTTTCGCGGAATCCCGTTACCCTGGTCTATTTATTCCAAAAATAACCTATGCCTCGGATGCTCGTTACAATCAGCATCTCTTAGATGGAGCGATTCTTTTAGAAATTGGCAGCCAGCTCAATACCTTCGATGAAGCGAAAGGGACAGCGGAAGTATTGGGTGATCTTTTAGCGGAGTGGCTTGAACGAGACTTAGTTCAGAGTGGGAATCCTTCTGAACGTTAGTCCGGGTTTGGCTTTCCCCTTCTATAGAAAAGTGGTATAATTCGATATTAGAGAATTTTCACACCAGGACGAACTATAGAAGGGGCGAAGCTATGTCAGGTACGCGGACTGTAGCCATGGCGGCTGGACTCTTAATGTTAACTCAACTCGCGTCAAGAGTTCTAGGTTTTTTAAGAGAATCTTTGATGGCAAATTTTTATGGTAAAACGGGAGTGACTGATGCGTATCAAACAGCATTTATCCTTCCGGATTTAATATACTGGCTTTTAGTGGGCGGAGTATTAAGCTCTGCCTTTATTCCTGTATTCTCTCAATATATTCACAAGGGTAATGAAGAGGAGGGGTGGCGGGTAGCCAGCTCCTTTATCAATTTGATTCTATTGCTCCTAAGCGTTTTGGTGATCTTAGCACTGATTTTTACACCCCAATTTGTAAAGCTGCAGGTTCCGGGCTTTTCAATAGAAAACCAAGCCTTAACAATTCAATTGACGAGGATCATTCTCATTCAACCGCTGCTTTTGGCACTGAGCGGGATCACTATGGGCATATTAAATTCCTATAAGATATTTTGGCCGAGCGCTTTAGGTACAGTGCTTTATAACGCCAGTGTGATTATCTTTGGAGTCTTGCTTGCCCGTCCCGATGAACCGGAGACTATTTCCGGGTTTGCGATCGGAGTTGTGGTGGGGGCTTTGCTGAATTTTCTCGTGCAGATTCCGGCTCTAAGACGCCAAGGCCTTCGTTACTATCCTATTATCGATTGGCGGCATCCCGGAGTTCGAAAGATTGCTGTATTAGCGATACCCATTATTCTCAGCTACTCCTTGAACCAAATCCAAGTCGTGGTGAACTCTAACCTAGGTTCTCACCTCATTGAAGGTAGCTTGACGGCAATTTGGTATTCATACCGTTTATTCCAACTGCCCGTGGGTATCTTTGCGCTAGCTATCGCTGTGGCGGTGTTTCCGACCTTGAACGAGCATGCAACACTGAAGAAGTGGAAGGAATTCGTCCACACTTCGTCAAGAGCAGTCCGGATGGTTATCTTTATTACTCTGCCCATATCGGTAGGCATGATCGCTTTGCGCTATCCTTTGATTCGCGTCTTATTTGAGCATGGAGCCTTTACCTCTGAGGATACCTTGGCTACCGCGATTCCTCTTTTTTACTTTGCCGTGGGGATCTCAGCTCAATCCGTCATCCAGATTCTGCCGCGCATGTTTTATGCCCTTCATGATACCTGGACTCCTGTTATTATCGGTATTATTTCGATGCTAGCTAATGTAGGCTTTATGTTCCTTTTAGTTAAACCCTTGCAAACGGGTGGTTTAGCTTTTGCGACTTCCTTAGCCGCTGTACTCAATATGATTTTACTCTTGCATCTCCTGCGCAAACGCTTAAAGAGGATTGATGGCCGGAGAATGCTGATAACCTCTCTGAAGACTTTAGTGGCTTCGGTTGTAATGGGAATTGGTGTTTGGCTTGGGGGACAGTGGCTCACTTCTCTTGTGGGAGTGGGGAAACTCGCCTCGACCTTTGTCTTAATTGCTGGAACCTTCTCGGGTGCATTAATTTTTGCCGCTATAACAAAGATTATGGGTATGGAAGAGTTTGAACAGACCCTAGGGCTTGTTCAGCAACGTCTTAAGAGAGGGTAAATCTGTATTATGAAAAAGCGAAGGGTCTATCTCAGCCTTGAAAAGACAATCCTCATTTTGATTAGCATGGTAGTGGCGATGTCGCTCTTGGTTACTAATCTCCTGGTTAGCAATGAAGTAGCAGTAGTCACAGAGCAGAGTATTGCCAGCCGAGCTGTGAGTATCTCCCGGATTGTGGCCCATACACCCATCGTTATTGAAGGTCTTAATGGACAGCGTGATAAAAGTGAAATACAAGCTTTTACCAGTGAATTGATTGACTTAACTAAAGTTAATTTTATTGTGGTTATGGACATGGAAGGCCGCAGAGTATCTCATCCCAACATTGATGAACTGGGGAAACCTTTTATAGGAGGAGATGAGGGACCTGTATTGCAAGGGAAGGAACATATCTCTACTGCCGAGGGAACCTTAGGTATGTCTATGCGGGCCTTTACTCCTGTTTTTAATGAAGAAGAGAAACAGGTGGGTGCGGTCGCTGTAGGTATTCTGACGAATACTGTTGAAAAAGCGGTTAACGAAAGCCAATCGAGGACGTACTTTGGCATAGGCGTTGGATTTGTTGTGGGGATCATTGGGGCAATCTTCCTAGCTAAGCGGATCAAGAAAATTTTGTTTGGCCTTGAACCTTTTGAAATAGCCCGCATTCTTCAGGAGCGGAGTGCAATGCTCGAATCCGTGAGAGAAGGGGTTGTGGCTATTGACTCTCAGGGGAAGGTTACACTAGCGAATGCAGAGGCTATCCGCTTAATGAGCTTAGCAGGAATTGGTGATGTTCATAAACAAAACCTTGACATGATGCCCTATGCAGTGTTTAAACGTGTTCTCGATAAGGGTGAGTCGGTGCTGGACATAGAGTATGATTTTCAGGGAGTTACGCTACTTTTTAATACAGTACCCTTAAAAGTAAATGATCAAGTTGTGGGCGCAGTTTCAACCTTTCGGGATAAAACAGAAATTAAGCAGTTGGGAGAAGAACTATCGGGAGTAAAAGTTTATGCGGAAGCCTTAAGGGCACAAACTCATGAATTTATGAATAAAATCCATGTGATGTTAGGATTGCTTCATATGAAGAATTATGACCAGCTAGAGCCTTATGTTAGCCAGATTGCCCATCAATATCAGACCGGAGACGGCTCCATCGTCCGGAATATTCGAGATCCCATCCTTGCTGGATTTATCCAAGCTAAGATGAGTTATGCTCGAGAAAATGGTTGTGAACTAGTGTTAGGTGCGGACAGTTATTGTCCTAGATCCAAGGATTCGTCTGTGGTCCATGATTTAGTGACGATTATAGGAAACCTCATAAACAATGCTTTTGAAGCAGTTAAGGATTGGGACAATAAACGCGTGGAGCTCAGCATCGTCTACGGTGAGAGGGAAGTGTTCATTGAGGTTAGCGATCAAGGCCCGGGAATTGCTGCAGCAGTGCTGGAAAGTATGTTTATCAAGGGTTACTCGACCAAATCTAATGGCCGCGGGTTCGGGCTGTTTCTAGTTCAGAAGAGTGTGGAACAAAGAAATGGGCAAATCGAGGTGGATTCCCAAGAAAATATAGGGACAACCTTTAGAATCTTCCTGCCCTATGATCCAGAGGAGGAGACGCTATGATTAAAGTGCTAATTATAGAAGATGACCCCATGGTTGCTCAACTCAATAGCTATTATCTCGACCAAGTCGGTGGATTTCGATTGGTTGATACAGCAGGATCGGCAGCGGATGCGTTACAGATATTGAGGGAGAAGAAAGTAGATTTAATTCTCTTGGATATTTTTATGCCCGGAATCAATGGCTTGGAATTCCTCTCCCAACTTCGCAAAAAAGAGATCGAGTCCGATGTCATTATTGTCTCCGCGTCCACCGATAGTCAAAGCATTCGGAAGGCTTTACAATATGGTGCGGTAGATTATCTCATTAAACCATTTACATATGAGAGATTTCGCGATGCTCTCAACGATTACAAAAAACGAGAACTTCTAATGCAAAACAAGGAAAAGCTTAATCAAAAGGATTTAGATAAGCAGATTTTCTATAAAGAAGAGGAAGAGGTTATCGATAAAAAGGCAGAGCTACTGCCTAAGGGGATTAATCGTGATACATTGAAGTTGGTCTGGGATCATATCCTAAAAACTAAGGGTGAATCCTTTACCACAGAGGAAATGGCCCAGAGTGTCGGTATCTCAAGGGTGTCCATGCGTAAATATATTACTTTCTTATGCGACCAAGAGGTCCTGATCACAGAGATCAGTTATGGTGCTGTTGGAAGACCTGTTAATTGCCACCGTTTGAATCAATTAAAGGTAAAGAGCTTTAAAACCTACTTGAAGGACCTTTAGTAAACAATGTCTATAGGAATTTCCAATGCTGTAAATATGAAAGAAAGCGCTGTATATAGCTGCTTTCTTTTTATTTGGGATAGAATTCACTTTCTTTAATTACATAACTATTTTAAAACTTACTTAAGCTGTTCACAGGTTTGTGAAAGAATTATTATTACTGCAGGAGATTGGCTTAAACTAAAGAAAATTTTCAAGAACAAGGAGAGAAAAGGGTATGAAAAAAATTAGCGCATTGATTCTCGCCCTCGTGGTGGCGGTCGCACCCCTCACAGGTTGCGGAACTCAAACTGCAACAAACGAAACACCTGGGACAAGCACCCCTGCTGTACAAGACAAAAGTGCAGATATCGTGGTTATCGGTGCCGGTGGAGCAGGAATGACAGCGGCCATCCAAGCAGTTCAAGATGGTGCTAAAAATGTCGTCATCGTCGAAAAGATGCCGATTACGGGGGGTAACAGTGTTCGTTCCACGGGTGGGTTAAATGCTGCCCCTACGAAGTACCAAGAGAGAGATGGGATCAAAGATTCTGTCGAGCTTTTTGTGGAAGATACCATGAAAGGCGGTAAAAATCTTAATGATGAAGCCCTAGTGAGGACTCTCGTTGAAAACTCCCCAGCTGCTGTAGACTGGGTCAATGACATCGGTGGCGATCTTAGTGTTGTAGGGATGTTTGGTGGAGCCAGCGTAAAACGGATTCACCGCCCATCGGATACCAGTGCGGTAGGACCTATGCTCGTTACTGCCCTAAACAATAAAGTGGAAGAATTAAAGATTCCGGTGCTTCTTAACACCAAGGCCGATGAAATTCTTATAGATGAAAAGGGTGCTGTTACCGGTGTGAAGGTAAGCGGTGAAGAAGGATCTTATACCATCAACACTAAAGCTGTTGTTCTGGCTACCGGTGGTTTCGGTGCTAATGCAGAAATGGTTACGAAATATAAACCAGCCCTTGAAGGTTTTGCAACAACTAACCATAAGGGTGCTACAGGCGATGGAATTCTGATGGCTGAAAAGATTGGTGCCGATTTTGTCGACATGGATCAAATTCAAACCCATCCAACAGTAAACCCTGATGACCAAACCATGTACACAGAAGGGGTCCGCGGGAACGGTGCTATCCTCGTTAACAAGGAAGGAAAGCGCTTTATCAATGAATTAGAAACCCGTGACGTGGTTTCCGAAGCGATCTTAAAACAAACCGATGGTCAAGCCTATCTCTTATTTGATCAAGAAGTACGTGAGAGCTTAAAGGCTATCGAAGCCTATATCAAGGGCGGCATTATTTTTGAAGCAGATACGATTGAAGGGCTTGCCGAACAAATCGGGGTCGATGCTGCTGCTTTGAAAGAAACTATGGGCAAATATGCTGGCTATCAAGCCTCCGGTAATGACCCGGATTTCGGTCGGGATAGCATGGAGTTCCCTCTTACAAAAGCTAAATATTATGCTGGTTTATGTGCTCCTGCTGTTCACCATACTATGGGTGGAGTTAAGATCAATACAGATGCTCAAGTCATCAATAAAGACGGCAGTCCTATTCCAGGACTCTTCGCTGGTGGTGAAATCACCGGAGGAGTTCATGGCGGAAACCGTTTAGGTGGTAATGCCGTTGCTGATATCGTCATCTTCGGACGTATTGCAGGGTCCGGTGCTCATGCTTATGTTATGGAAAACGGCGGTACTACTGAACCAACCATTCAAGCTGTAGCAAAACCGGCTGAAGCAAAACCAGAAGTTGAAGCAAACTATAAAGATGGCACTTATACAGGTGTTGGCCAAGGTAAGGGTGGCGATATCAATGTAGAAGTTGTCGTAAAAGACGGAGAAGTAGTTGAAATCAATCTAAAGGAACATGCTGAGACAGAAGGTATCTTCGAAAATGCTGAAGAAGGTGTGGTCGGGGATATTATCAGAAAACAAGTCACTGAAGTTGATGCTGTCGGTGGTGCTACTATGACCAGTGAAGGTATCAAGGAAGCTGTAGCGCAGGCTTTACAAGCTGCGAAGTAAGCAGCATATAGTTGATAGTAGAATTAACTATGATTTATTGCCAGAAGTAAATGTGCTATAATTGCTACAAACCGCATAGAAAGAAAGAAGGAGCGAGCTATTGCTTCTTCTTTCTTTAATGGAGGTGTTGGTAATTAGTACAGGATTAGGACGGCCAGCTCATCAGGGGAAGAAACGAATCTTCTCCTTTTTATGCAAGCTTGTTTTGGGTTTTACTGTTTTTTGTTTGATGGCTTTCGGGACAGCCTTCGTACTAATTTTTCATGGACCATTCACTGAATTAAAGGAACTCTATGTGACGACAGCCATGACAACCTATACACATCAGTATTTGGCTCATTGGTTTGTAAGCGATGAAGAAATTGCTGCCATCATGGCAAAGAATAAAGTACCGGAGCCTAAGGTAAACACAGATGAAAAAGCAGTGACAGTCCTTAAGCCACTAGAGAAGGAGAAACCTGCTCTAGAATTCATTGAAGTATCAGGGAAAGGTTATATGGGGTATCTGCTGAAAGTTGGTGATCCACGGCGCGTGCAGTTAGTTGCTACAGAGCAACTGGGCAATCGGGGACTGAAGGTCGCGGAATTTGTGGAGGATCACCAAGCTGTAGCAGGAATTAACGCCGGCGGTTTTTCTGACCCTGGAGGGGTGAGTCATGGAGGAACACCGACCGGAATTCTTATGACCGGCGGAAGAATCATCCATAAGGATCCCTTAGAGACTTATAATTTAATTGGTTTGGATAGAAATGATGTCTTAGTACTAGGTCGCTATACTTTGGAGCAGATAGAAACATTGGGAATTCGCGATGCTGTATCCTTTGCACCTTTTCTCATCGTCAATGGAGAGCCGATGATCAAGGTAGGTGATGGAGGCTGGGGGATTGCACCCCGCACGGCGATCGGGCAAACTCGAGATGGTACGATCCTTCTACTTGTCATCGATGGCAGGCAGCTGGGAAGCATTGGTGCCACCTTGAAGGATGTTCAAGATATACTATTAGAGCATGGGGCGGTGAATGGGGCGAATTTGGATGGAGGTTCTTCTTCAACCATGGTTTACCATGGGGAAGTAAAGAACAAGCCCAGCAGTCAGTATGGACCGCGGGAAGTACCTTCCGCCTTTATCGTTCTTCCGGAAAAAAGCTTTAGTGAGCATTTTCGTTAAAGAAAACCCAGATAGGGAGTTTTTTTGCCTCATTTTCTTGCTGAAATTAATCATTGGCAGTATAATAATTGTTTAGAGTGTATCCTCGAAAAAGATAGTTTTTTTCAGGGAATTACACTGGATTTTGCTGAAATGAGGGGTAAAACTGTGGCACAGGCCTCACAACGAATTAGAAACTTTTCTATCATTGCACATATTGACCATGGTAAGTCCACACTTGCCGACCGTTTAATCGAATATACCGGTGCACTAAGCAAGCGGGAAATGGAAGCCCAAGTCTTGGATAATATGGATCTTGAGCGAGAACGAGGTATCACTATTAAATTACAAACTGTTCGCCTGCAATACCCTGCTAAGGATGGACAGGTTTATGAACTGAATCTTATTGACACCCCGGGACACGTGGATTTTACCTATGAGGTATCCCGTAGTTTGGCCGCCTGTGAAGGTGCGCTTTTAATTGTGGATGCTGCCCAGGGCATTGAAGCCCAAACTTTAGCCAATGTCTATTTAGCTTTGGAAAATAATTTAGAGATCATTCCTGTGATCAACAAAATTGATCTACCCAGTGCTGAACCAGAGCGCGTAAAACAGGAGATTGAGGATGTCATTGGACTAGACGCCAGTGAGGCCATCTTAGCTTCTGCCAAGGCGGGAATAGGAATTGAAGAGATTTTAGAGGCGGTTGTAGCCAAGATTCCACCACCACAGGGTGATGACGCAGCACCTTTAAAGGCTTTGATTTTCGATTCATATTTCGATGCTTATAAAGGCGCCATTTCCTACGTCCGAGTTATGGATGGCCGAGTGGCTAAAGGAACTCAAATCAAGATGATGTCCTCTGGTAAAGTTTTCGATGCTACGGAAGTGGGCATGTTAACCCCAGGATTGAGACCCATGGACGAGATCAAAGCAGGCCAGGTTGGCTATATTGCTGCTAGTATTAAAAACGTCAGAGATACTCAAGTTGGAGATACCATCACTGATGCAGAAAACCCCGCCCTCTATCCGCTGTCAGGATATCGTAAGGCAACCCCAATGGTCTTCTGTGGCCTTTATCCGGTGGACTCCAGTGATTATGGCCGATTGAAGGACGCTTTGGAAAAGCTTCATCTGAATGATTCCAGCTTAGTCTTTGAACCGGAAACATCCAGTGCTCTTGGTTTTGGTTATAGGTGCGGCTTCTTGGGGCTTTTGCACATGGATGTCATTCAAGAGCGACTGGAGCGGGAATATGATTTAAACCTAATTACTACTGCTCCCAGCGTGGTTTATAAAGTTAATAAAACCGATGGCGAGATTATAAATATTGATAACCCCTCCAACCTACCGAAGGTAGATGAGATTGAAAGTATTGAAGAACCTATTGTGAAAGCCACTATTATGGTACCTTCAGAATACGTAGGAGCCATTATGGAACTTAACCAAGAAAAAAGGGGTAATTTCCTTAATATGAATTATCTATCCGCTAACAGGGTCAGTTTAATCTACGAACTTCCCTTAAGCGAGATCGTCTATGATTATTTTGATCAACTGAAATCCCGCACTAAAGGATATGCCTCCTTGGATTATGAATTAGCGGGCTATAAAGCGGCTCAATTGGTTAAGTTGGATGTTCTTCTTAATAATGAATTGGTGGATGCTCTTTCCTTTATCGTGCATAAGGAGAAGTCCTATGCTCGCGGTCGTCGCTTAGTCGAAAAGTTACGGGAGATTATCCCTCGTCAGATGTTTGAGGTGCCGATTCAAGCAGTTATCGGCCAAAAGGTTATCGCACGAGAAACAGTAAAAGCCATGCGGAAAGATGTCTTAGCCAAATGTTACGGAGGGGATATCTCACGTAAACGGAAGCTCTTAGAGAAGCAAAAAGAGGGTAAAAAGCGCATGAAGCAAGTAGGGAGTGTAGAGATTCCTCAGGATGCGTTTATGGCTGTGCTGAAGATCGACGATTAAATAGCGTACACAAACCGGAAGCGAACCAATCATGCAACCCAACGGAGCATGCGGTTCGCTCCCTTATTATCTGGAGAAGGTTGAAGTGTGGCTGATTTGCGTATGGATTGGATATATTTGTTGAAAGTGGCGATTTTTGAGACTGGATGGGCAGATCCTTCCTAAGAAAGAGGTGTAACTATGCCATCCCTTTATGTTCATGTTCCTTTTTGTCTTCGGAAATGCGCTTATTGTGCTTTTTATTCTGTTCCTCTGCAAAGGTCTAAGGTGGAAGAGTATTTACAAGGCCTAGATCAGGAAATTGCCTTGCGGCAAGGGGAGATTCCAGATGAGGTATCTACCCTTTTTATGGGAGGTGGAACTCCTACGGCTTTGAGTGAGGAGGAGCTTGAGACTGTCTTCAGCTTGCTTGAGCCAAGATTTAATTTTTCGGCTTCGGCAGAGAAAACTATGGAAGCTAATCCTGGCACCCTAACAGCGGGAAAGCTTCATATTTTAAAAAACCATGGCATCAACCGGATATCTTTAGGTGTTCAATCCTTTAATGATGCTTTGCTAAAACGAATCGGACGAATTCATAGTGTTGAGGATATCTACGATGGTGTGAACCTGATTCGCGGCGCAGGCTTTCGTAATCTTAATCTGGATTTGATGTTTGGTTTGCCGGGACAGACCTCTGAGGATTGGCAAAAGACCTTAGCAGAGGTAATTACCATCCAGCCTGAGCATTTGTCTATCTATGGATTGATGCTTGAGGAGGATACGCCTCTGGCATTAGACGCGGGTTTGTCAAAGGACCTGCCGGATGATGATGCCCAAGCTGAAATGTATGAATTAGGAAAAGAAATGCTGGGGAGAGCGGGATACATCCATTATGAGACCTCGAATTACGCCTTGCCGGGCCATGAATGTCAGCATAATCTTGGTTATTGGCATGGGGAAGAGTACCTGGGTCTAGGTCCTGGTGCGGTGTCTTGCCTAAAAAATCGTCGCCGGAAAAACTATGAGGATTTGGTGAAGTATCGGGAGAAGCTTGAGCAAGGAGATCTACCTATCGATAGCTTGGAAGATGAAAGCTTGACCAATGATGAGAGAATATCAGAACGGATCATTTTAGGACTGCGCCTTGCCCATGGAATCAATCTTGAGAATTTCAAAAAAGAGTTCAGGGTTGATCTTTTTGAACTTTATCCCACAGTTTTAGAACGTTATATAAGCCAAGGTGTACTACGTATTGAGGAAGGAAAATTTCTCAAAATGTATCCCGAGTTCTGGTTCGTGGCTAATGCGGTGCTGCAAGAATTTGTATGAGTCATCGCAAATCATCTTAAAGCAATTTAAAGTACTTTATAGCATGTCAGATACTTGACAATCGCGAAAGTGAGCGTTACTATAATATCATAAATCGTTAGCACTCATTAAGGTCGAGTGCTAACAACAAAGCGAACGTGGAAAGGCGGTTATGAGTATGCAAATGGACGAGCGAAAGAAGAAAATCCTGAGAGCTATTGTTCAGGATTATGTCAATACAGCTGAGCCAGTCGGTTCCAGGACAATCGCCCGGAAGTTTGACTTAGGTATCTCACCGGCCACGATTCGTAATGAAATGTCCGATATAGAAGATCTGGGATTAATTGAACAGCCCCATACCTCATCAGGTCGCATTCCCTCGGATGCTGGTTATCGGTATTATGTGGATTGCCTGATGGAAAAGACCAAGGTTTCCGAGGATGAAAAAGAAGTTATCGAAAGAGAGACCACACAGCGGATTGCCGAGATTCAAAGCGTCATTTCTCATTCCAGCAAACTTCTTTCTGAGCTCACACATTTGACTAGTATAGTCGTAGGGCCAGACAAAGGTAACAGTGCATTCAGCCAGATGCACTTCCTTCCCTATCAGTCGGGCAAAGCCATTATGGTCGTCGTCAAGGAAAATGGAGTGGTAGAGAATCAGATTGTCGAGATTGGAGAAAATGTAACTGCTGAGGAACTACAAAGAATTGCGAACCTGTTTAATCATAAGATGCGGGGACATTCCATGACGGAAGTAAAACGAGATTTTCTGCATGAAATCTACAACGAACTTTCACGTCAACGCTATCTTATTGATCATGCTTTAGAGCTCCTAACCGCTATTTTAGATAACAAACCTCAAGAGTCAAATAAGGTGTATCTTGGCGGAACACTTAACATGTTAAACCAGCCTGAATTCCAGGATGTTGAAAAGATTAAAAACCTTTTCCAAGTTTTCGAAGAGGGGGATCAGATTAAGCAGTTTTTGCGTCCGAAGCTTGAGGGTATCACGGTTACTATTGGTGGCGAGAATATCATGAAGGAACTTAAAGATTGTAGCGTGATTACTGGGACGTATTGTGTTGAGGGTGAACCGTTGGGTACGATTGGACTTATTGGACCGACAAGAATGGATTATGGTAAGTCGATGGCGATGGTGGAATACATGACAAGAACGCTCACTGAGCTTCTTACCAAGCGACGAAGGAAATAGGAGAGGTGGTTTCAATCATGGTGAATTGGGGCGGGAAAACCCCCCCATCAGCTCAGTCTGGATGGGAAAACAAAGATGGTAGACAAGAACAAACCGACAATCGAAGCGATACTATCGAAGAAATTTTGGGAGCGAATGATGCGGAAGGCAGGGAATCTTTAGGGAATCAAGATATTTCTTTAGAGGAAAAAGTACTTGCCTTGCAGGCAGAACTCGAGCAAAGTAAGAACCAAGCTGAAGAGTATTTTGCGCATTTGCAACGTCTGCAAGCAGACTTTGATAATTATCGTAAACGGACGCAGAAGGAAAAAGACGACTACTTAAAATATGCCTCTGAGCGTGTTGTCGAAGGGTTGCTTCCGGTGCTGGATAATTTCGATAGAGCTATTTTGGCATCTAAAACTAATCAAGATTTTACTTCGTTTGCTCAAGGGGTCGATATGATCTTCAAGCAAATGGAAACGACCTTAGCCAAAGAAGGGCTAGTGGCTATCGAAGCTGTAGGCCAACCCTTTGACCCCAATATGCATGAAGCGGTGCTTCAAGTAGAATCTAATGAGTATCCAGAAAACACGGTTGTTGAGGAATTACAAAAAGGATATTATCTTAAAGAAAAAGTAATACGTCCTAGCATGGTTAAAGTTTCCTGCTAGGTGTAATAAGGAGGAAGTATTGATATGGGTAAAGTGATAGGTATTGATTTAGGAACCACAAACTCCTGCGTAGCGGTTATGGAAGGTGGCGAAGCGGTCGTAATTACGAACGCGGAAGGTAATCGCACAACACCCTCCGTTGTAGGGTTCTCCAAAACAGGCGAGCGTCTGGTTGGCCAAGTGGCCAAACGGCAGGCGGTTTCTAATGCGGATAAAACAGTGCTCTCTGTGAAAAGACATATGGGTACCGATTTCAAAGTGAAGATAGATGATAAGAACTACTCTCCCCAAGAAATTTCGGCCATGATTCTAGGCAAACTGAAAGCAGATGCTGAAGCTTATCTAGGGCAAACCGTTACTGAGGCAGTCATCACTGTACCTGCGTACTTCACCGACGCTCAGCGCCAAGCAACTAAAGATGCCGGAACCATCGCGGGCTTGGAAGTTAAGCGGATTATTAACGAACCTACGGCAGCTGCTTTAGCTTACGGTCTAGATAAGCAAGAGGATCAAACCGTTTTGGTCTTTGACTTAGGCGGTGGAACCTTTGACGTTTCAGTACTTGAACTGAGCCAAGGTATGGTAGAGGTTAAAGCGACCAGTGGGAATAATAAACTTGGTGGGGACGATTTTGACCAACGTCTGATTGATTATATGGTAGCTGAATTTAAGAAGGACCAAGGCGTAGATCTGGGCAAAGACCGTGTTGCTCTGCAACGCTTAAAGGAAGCTGCTGAGAAAGCCAAAATTGAGCTTTCCGGAGTGAGTACCTCCAATGTAAATCTACCCTTTATCACCATGACAGCTGAGGGCCCTGCCCACTTAGATATGAATATTACCAAAGCAAAATTCGAAGAATTGACTGCAGATCTGGTTGAGGCATGCCTTGGACCCACTCGTCAAGCGCTAGCTGATGCCAAATTGTCATGGAGCGATGTTCATCAAGTTATTTTGGTCGGGGGATCCACTCGGATTCCTGCTGTTCAAGACGCCATTAAAAAATTAAGTGGTAAAGAGCCTCATAAAGGGGTTAACCCTGATGAAGTGGTTGCTCTTGGGGCAGCAATTCAAGGTGGAGTTCTTGCAGGTGAAGTGAAGGACATCATCCTCGTTGACGTAACTCCTCTTTCTTTGGGGATTGAGACCTTGGGCGGAGTATTTACACGGATTATAGAGCGGAACACAACTGTTCCTACAACTAAGAGCCAGACCTTCTCTACGGCTGCGGATAGCCAAACATCAGTAGATATCCACGTACTCCAAGGCGAGCGGGAAATGGCTGCCTATAACAAGACGCTGGGAAGATTCCAGCTTTCCGGAATTCCTCCTGCTCCTCGTGGCATTCCGCAAATTGAGGTTAAATTCGATATTGATGCTAACGGTATCGTGCATGTTTCAGCTAAGGATATGGCTACAGGCAATGAGCAAAAGGTTACTATCACTGCCTCGACAGGCCTAAGCCAAGATGAAATCGAAAAGATGAAAAAAGATGCCGAAGCACATGCTGAGGAAGATAAGCAACGCAAAGAGTTAATCGATGCAAAGAACCAGGCGGATTCGACAGTTTACCAAACTGAGAAGACCTTGAAGGACTTCGAGGGCAAGATTGCCGAAAATGAGGTAGAACCGATTAAGAAAGCGCTTGAAGAATTAAAGACCGCTGCTGCGGGAGAAAATCTTGAAGCTATCAAGGAGAAGACTGAAGCGGTAACAAAAGTGCTTTATCCAATTATCGAGAAAATGTACCAACAGACGGGCGGGGAAGCACCGGGACCGGATATGGGGGCAGACCCAGGAGCCGGTCAAGGCAAAGCTGATGACAATGTCGTTGATGCAGAATATACTGAAGTGAATAAGGATGATAAATAAGCACAGCAAAGCTAGCTATGGATGCTACAGGTGCTAAGTTGAGGAGTCTAGGAAAAGGAGATTGGGTACAGGGTTTTCCCTGTGCCCAATCATCATGTACTAAAGGCGCATGGCTTCGGAGGGTGAATTAGGAGTGATGGAGGAAACAATGAAACGCGATTATTATGAAGTGCTTGGAGTCTCGAAGAGCGCGGATGAACAAGAAGTTAAAAAAGCCTATCGAAAATTAGCCCGCAAATATCATCCGGATGTTAATCCCGGTGATAAAGCAGCGGAAGATAAGTTCAAAGAGGCGACCGAAGCCTATGATGTTTTAAGCGATTCAGAAAAACGAGCTAAGTATGATCAGATGGGCCATGCCGCCTTTGATCCGAACCAAGCTGGTTTTGGCGGTGCGGATTTTGGTGGGTTTGGAGATATCTTCGATATGTTCTTTGGCGGTGGTGGCGGCGGTCAGCGTCGTAATGGTCCCACTCGAGGAAACGATCTGCGTTATGATTTGACGATCGCCTTCGAAGAAGCTGCTTTCGGTATTGAAAAGGAGATTCAAGTTCCACGCCAAGAGACCTGTACAGAATGTCAAGGTTCAGGTGCAGCTCCAGGAACTCATCCGACCACTTGTAGTCAATGTCATGGAACGGGGCAGGTCAAAGCTACGCAACGAACTCCCTTTGGCGCGATACAAACAGCCAAAACTTGTCCGACCTGCAATGGCTCGGGACAATTTATTACCTCCCCTTGCAAAGAATGTAACGGTAAAGGCACCACTCGCCAAGTCAAAACCATTAAAGTCAATGTTCCGGCTGGCTCAGAGGATGGTCTTAATCTTCGTTTTAGCGGCAACGGGGAAGCAGGACTACGCGGTGGCCCGGCAGGCGACCTTTATGTAGTTTTAAATGTCAAACCCCATAAGTTCTTTGAAAGAGAAGGAAACGACGTTTATTGTGAGATGCCGATAACCTTTGTTCAAGCTGCATTAGGCTCAGAAATCGATATTCCGACCTTGGATGGAAAGGTCAAGATGAAAGTACCCGAAGGGACTCAAACGGGCACTATTTTCCGCCTCCGAGGACATGGTATCCCTTATCGCCGTGGCAACGGACGAGGGGATCAACATGTGAAGGTCGTCGTGGCTACCCCGACTAAGCTCACCGATCGTCAAAAGGAATTGCTTCGTGAATTTGGTGATGTCACCAGCGATCAACAGCAGATGGGTAAGAAGTCCTTTTTTGAGAAGGTTAAAGACAATATTCGCGATGCCATAGATTTGTAAAATGTGAAATAGGGGCAGGTCCCAGTTTTCACTTTGATGGTGAATCAAGTGTATCAAGGGGTCAGGTCCCGCTATTCATATTTAAGGTGCAGAAAAAGGGTATTATCAAAGTGCACTAGCTCTTTAAAGAGGAAGGGGTAGTGCAGATTAAAGGGGAGTCTGAAGCATGAATTGGCGAGAAATTGCGGTAACTGTTTCATCGGCGGGTGAGGAAGCTGTTGCCGATCTTTTTTATCAACTCGGCTGTCCCGGGGTGAGCGTTGAAGATCCGGAGCTTTTGAGGAGCTATGTAGAGTCAGGGACTTGGGATTACCATGATTTCGGGGAAGTAACTTTAACAGGAACTTCTGTGGTAAAAGGCTATATCTGTGAAGATGAAGAGCTTCAAGCCAAACTCCAGCAGCTTGATGAAGGTCTGAAGGAATTGCTCAGGAGCTTTCCGGACTGGGTTCTCCAAGTAAAAGGCTTGACAGTCCAAGAGGAGGACTGGGCCACATCTTGGAAGGCATACTTTAAGCCGACCCGGATCGGCCGGCGCTTTTTAATTAAGCCCACTTGGGAAGAGGTAATCCCAACTCCCACAGATATAATTCTCGAGCTGGATCCCGGTATGGCCTTTGGCACCGGAACCCATGCTACGACCTCCCTATGTCTTAAGGCTTTAGAAGATATTGTTCATCCCCAGATGCGCGTATTTGACCTAGGTACAGGTTCGGGAATCTTGGCCATCGCCGCGGCTAAACTTGGTGCCCAGGTGGAGGCTATCGATTTAGACTCCATGGCCGTAAAAGTAGCCCAAGAAAATGTGGAACTCAATCAAGTAACAAATCAGGTCAAGGTCCAAAAGGGAGATCTAGGCTCAGTGTTAACGGGGAAAGCAGATTTAGTCGTCGCCAATATTATTGCCGATGTCATCTTGATACTTTTACCGGACTTAAAGCGGATTCTCAAAGACGATGGTGAGTTTATGGCTTCGGGCATCATCGAACATCGCTCTCTTGATGTGGAAGAAGGCATGCGCGAGCATGGTTTAGAAATCGTTGAAAAGAGAGAAGATTCTGGATGGGTGCTCCTACGAGCGAGGTGGAAACATCATGCATCGCTTTAAGATATCAGAGCTAGGCCGGAATGTGTTCTGGCTTCAGGGTCCGGAACGCGATCATCTGGTTCGGGTTTTGCGGCTTACTCCCGGTGATGAAATTATTGGTTTTGATAACTCTGGAGCGGAGTATAAAGCGATCATCAACGCGATTGGGGAACATAGTGTCACCTGTGGTATCCTGGAACAGGACTATCCGGAAGTTGAAGCTCGGACACAAGCTTACTTAGTAGCTGGTCTCTCAAAAGGCGAAAAAATGGAGTGGGTCATTCAAAAAGGAACAGAGTTAGGAATGGCTGGCCTGATTCCCTTGCGCACTAAGCGTGCCGTGATGAAGCTGGAGGGAAGCAAAGCTAAAGACCGCGTGGACCGCTGGCAAAAAATCTGCGGCGAAGCGGCGAAGCAATCCCATCGGGTCCGCGAACCTAAAATTCTTCAAGTCGCTGACTGGAAAGAGCTAAAGGATCAGCTCCCGCCAACAACTCAGTGGATCATACCCTATGAAAATGAAAAGACAAAGACGCTTCAAACGGTACTTAAAGAGTTCAATCCTCAGGAACCTATCGCAATCTTAATTGGACCGGAAGGGGGCTTCGAGGAATCTGAAGTCCTCTGGGCTCAAGAAAATCTTCAGGCGCAAAGCGTATCCCTAGGACCCCGCATTCTGCGGGCAGAGACGGCGGCCATCGCGGCGCTAACGCTGGTGTTAGGGCATTACGGGGATTTGGGGTGAACCTCAGCTTTTGGACCTTTGCGTTGTCTCGATGCTGTTTATGCAATTTATTCAGGTAATGTCTCTAGGACTTTGCTCGAACGAATTGGGTCAAGTAGCTTCTCACACATCGTTCTCTCAGTAGCTCCGGGGCTGCCTCATCCGCTTTCGTGGGAGCTTCACCAAACCACAGGGTAATACCTGAGGTGAACCGTGGCTTCGCAACCCCACGAAAGCATCATTCGCCTGATCACCCCTCCGCTAAAATCGTTCACTATTGTGTGAGAAGCTACGCTTACAGGTCTTTGCAAGATTCGTTTTGGGGACAAGGGATTGTTAAATCGGTCCTACGGAGATTTGGGCTGAAGTCAATCCCTAGAAATAGCCCAAGGATTTTGATTTACAGCAGAGAACGACTTCTAAGCGAGTAGCTACCCGTTCTTCGCGAAAAGCACGCAGCGGAGTCGGGTTGGAAACAGGACGTTTCCAACCCGCTAGAGAGCCAAACAAGTGCGAAAAGCTCGCCCGCTTTTCGGGATGGCGATTTAGACGGGACGAAAGCCGGATGAGGCTTTCGCCCAAGCCGCCTGCCAC